>NZ_FZMO01000001.1 GCF_900197875.1 Frankia canadensis
TGCTCGACGAGGACCGCCACGCCGTCCGCACCGGCAACGCCGCTCTCGCCTGGGCAATCGCCCGCGACACCGCGATCAGCGCGCTACGCCCGGCGGGCCACCAGAGCATCGCCCAGGCCATGCGAGCCACCGCCCGCAGACCCGAACGCGTCCTCCAGATCATCGACCTGATCAGCACAACCTGACTTTGACGGCGCCCTGATCTGCTCGTGGGACTTCGCGACGTCGAAGAACTGGGAGCACGTGCAGACGCCGGCAACCTCGACGCCCGCTTCAAACTCGCCGATCTGCTCTTCGAGGTCATCATCGCCTCGATCATGATCTGGCTCGCCGAAGATCCACGAGAAACGCCCTAGCTGCCAGGGCTGTCGGGTTGACCCTCCTTGGCGCGCAGCGATGCAACAGGGACTCCGCACCACCATCGGAGGATCAACTAGTCCATCGCAGCATTGCGGATCCTGGATCCCCCATCCTACTCTTACCGACTTGTCGCTATCCTGCATCCTGGATTGTGGGATGGTGAGGTGCGTGGGAGGTGGGCAACCTGGATCCGACCTGCGACATCGCCGGCTTCTGGCCATCGGTGCACCGTCTTCGACGCGACCGATCACGCATTGTCACCTCGGTGAGGTGGGGCGGGAAGGGCCATCACACATGCGAATCCCGCGGAACCGCCGCGGGCCTTTCGTCCGCATGTATTCGGAGGGGCAGCGATGGGCAGAAGCAGACGACAGAAGCGGCCGGGCGCGATGACAGTCACTGGCTTGGCCGTTGTCTTATTAGTGGGAGGCTGTTCTGCTTCGGCGGGGCCTTCCTCCACCGGAGCGTGCGCCTCCCCAGGGTTCAGCCCGACCGAGGTTCGTCTGGGCCTGCTCTACCCCAATACCGGCATTCTGGCGTCGACCGAGTCACCGGTGCGCGCTGGAATAGCTGCCCGCATAGGTCTTGCCAATGACAACGGCGGAATCCACGGCCGCCGCGTGGTGCTCGACTGGCGGGACGACGCCTCGTCGCCAGGCGGAAATTCGGCGGCCGCCCACGACTTGGTCGAGCGCGGAGGAGTCTTCGGTCTCATCGAGGAGACCGCCGTCGCGGCCGGGTCGGCGCAGTATCTCGACGAGAATGATGTTCCTGTGATCGGTTCCGCGGTGGAACCTGCATGGGCGCTGCACAAAAATATGTTCGCGATAGCGTTCCCGTACGTTGGCGAGGCCACCACGACCTTTGGCCTGTACGCCCGCAAGTCCGGCGGCACCAAGGCCTTTATGCTCAGCGCCCCGCTTTCACAGTCATCCAATCAGGTCGTTGGAAAGCTGGTAACCAGCCTCGCCTCCCAGGGCATTCCGGTCGTTGGACGCGCGGATTTCAGCGACGGCATCACGCCTCCCGACGCGGTCGCCGCTAAATTCGCGGCCTCGGGTGCCAACGTTCTTACTGGTGCCGTCTCCGGTCCCGCGATGGCTTCCGTCGTGGCGGCGCTTCGCTCAGCGCATATCGAGTTCAAAGTGGCCTTCAGTCCGACAGGATATGAGCAGGCTCTCGTGGAACACTACGGCCCTGCCATTGCTGGAATGTCGGTCTCAATATACTATGAGCCATTCGAGGAGCAGACCCCCGAGATGCGGAAGTACCAGGAGGCAATGCATCGCTACGCGCCCGAGCTAGCAAAGGTCACCCAGCCCTTCGCGCTAGACGGCTACATCGCGGCCGACCTCTTCATCCACGGGCTCGAACGCGCCGGCGACTGTCCCACGCGTCAAGAATTCATGGACACGCTCCGGTCAATCAGGTACGACGCGGGTGGCTTGCTCCCGTCGCCACTGAACCTGAATGAGCCGCTCGGGGATCGCAGAATGTGCTACTTCTTCGTGCGCGTCGATGCGGCCGGAACTGGTTTCGAGACAGTACCCAGCGACGCCGAGACCACCAAGTGGTGCGGAGATCGTGTCGCCGGTCAGTGATCTTTTGTGCTCGTGGTCTGCAGGCCTCATGGTCTGCGGGGGCGGTGCATTGGATTGGACCGACGAGGGCATCGCCGGCATGCGTGTAGGCGTGAATCCGAGGTGTAATCGCCCATCGTGAGCCGACCTGGCGCCTGACCGCGGCGGCGGCCGGACTGCGCGCCGCCGTCGCGGTCAGGCGGGCCGATGCCCTGTTCGAGGATGCCGCCGCCCGCGCCCGCAGCCTGCCAGCACAGGTGACGGGCTCCGGCCAGGTCTTCGTCCAGAGTATCGACCGTCGGCGCCATGATCTCGCGCGCCCGTAGCCGAGCCGGCCGAACTCACGGTCCTAGATGTAGATCGGTTCGGTCGGATTACTGGACGGTGGCGCACAGGCACGAGGCCCCACCCCGCGGTGCGGCGTCGAGGACAAGGAATGCGTGGTGTACACATCCATCGGCGTTGGCGCGATGACGACGAGGACTGACGGTAGCTCGGAAGGGGCGGTATCGGGGGAGGATGCCCGAGCGGCAGCCGAGTGGGTGCCGCGGTCCGAGATGCAGCCAACGCCGCGACGGCTCACGGAAGTGATCGTCTTCGTCGTGTGGCGCCCGCTCCCGGACCATGAGCACTTGACCTGCCTCCGGCGCCGGCATAACCTCTCTGCATCCTGAGTCCAGGATGCGAGATTTGCGGAGATGTACATGACCGGAGCGCGGCGCGCTCGCGGCCTGTACCTGACGGCTTCTTCCACATGCCGGATCCCTCGGTGGCGTGCCCGTACCGCGAGGCCGTGGATGACAGCGACGTCATCGAGAAGACGGAGATCGTCGAGCGTCACCGGAAGCTGGTCGGCAACGAGGGCTGACTCGTTCACCAGGCGGCCGCCGGATGACCTAGGCGGAACCGAGTCTGGTGGGAACGCAGCGACCGGGTGGTCGGGTGCTGAGAGGACGTGGGATGTTCGAGGCAGGGCCCTTGCTCCCCGCTGGCCTGCCGCTCGCGGGAGTGCGAGTGCTGGACTGGACGGACGGACGGTGCGAGGCGACCGGCCGCTACCTGGGCGAGCTGGGCGCGCAGGTCGTTCGGGTCGAGCCGCCAGGAGGGGTACCAGCTCGCCGCCTGGATCCTCTCACTGGCGCTGGCCTGGATTTTGCCATCCGATCGATCAACAAACGGTCGGTCGTGCTCGACCCGCATTCGGCCATAGGCAGGTCGCGACTACGCGGACTGCTCGCCGAGGCGGACATCGTGCTCGATTCCTCGTCGCCTGGCGAACACGCCACGCAGGAGTTCGCACCGGACGCCCTCCTCGCCGCCAACCCGACACTCGTCGTAGTCCTTATCAGTGATTTCGGCTCGACGGGACCGTATCGGGATTGGACGGCGACGCCCGACGTGCTGATGGCCGTCGGTGGACTGTTGTCGAGATCGGGGTTGCCTGGCCTTCCACCGCTGCTGCCGCCCGAGTTTCTCGCTGACGAGTGCGCCGCGGCGCAGGCTGCGTGGGCGGCTCTGATGGCACACGCGAACCGGTTGGACACGGGTCGGGGCGACATCGTGGATTTCTCCAGACTGGAGGCCGTCGCCCAGACCATCGATCCCGGATATGGGATCGCGGGCAGTGCACGGGCCGGGACGAGTATCGAGGACCTGCCGAGAGAGCGGCCGGACGCCCGTCACCTATACCCGATCTTCCGCTGTGCCGACGGCCTCGTACGGATCTGCGTGCTGAGCCCCCGGCAATGGCGAGGGATGTTGCGTTGGCTGGGCGGGCCAGAACGCTTCGCAGATCCGAGATACGCCGATCTCGGCGCCCGATTCGCCGCCGCCGGCGAGCTCTACCCACTCATCTCGGCGCTGTTCGCCGATCGAACACGTGACCAGATCATTGCGGAGTCGGTCGAGTTCGGCGTGCCTGCGGCGGCATTGCTCCAGACGGCGGAGGTCGTGGCCAGCGGCCACGCTCAGGCACGTGGTGCGTTCAGGTCCATCGAGCTCTCGCCAGGCGTGACGGTTCCCGTCCCCGATGGGCTTGTCGAGATCAATGGGCAGCGCGCCGGCTACCGATCCGGGCCACCGGCGCTGGGCGAGTGCGATCCTGACGAACTCGTCGAGATCTGGCGGCGCGAGGCGGATTCGGCCAGCGATGCTCCGTACGACCCGGCGCCGCGCCGCGGGACGGCGATTCCGGCCGTGGCGGCGCATGAACCGGCGCCACGTCACCCGTTTCGAGGGCTGCGGGTACTGGATCTGGGTGTCATCGTGGTCGGCGCTGAGATCGGCAGACTGTTCGCCGACCACGGAGCCGAGGTGATCAAGATAGAGAACAGGGCGTTTCCCGACGGCGGTCGCCAAGGTGACGCCAGCGGCCAGGTCAGTGAGAGTTTCGCCCGGGGCCACCGTAACAAGAAAAGCCTGGGACTCAATCTACGGCACCCACACGGACGTGACCTCTTTCTGCGCCTCGTGGTGGACGCGGACGTGGTGGTGTCGAACTTCAAGCCTGGGACGATGGAATCGCTCGGACTGGGCTACGATGACCTCTTCGCCGTGAATCCGAAGATCATCTTTGTGGAGAGCAGCGCTTTCGGGGCGACCGGCCCATGGAGCCGACGCCTTGGCTATGGGCCGCTTGTGCGGGCGACCGCCGGCCTGAGCAACCTGTGGTGCTATCCGGATGCCGGAAACGGAATCTGCGATGCGATCACTGTTTATCCTGATCATGTCGTGGCGCGGGTCGGCGCGACGGCCGCACTGGCCATGTTGATCAACCGCCGTCGTACGGGGCGTGGCGGCACGGCCAGCGTGGCCCAGATCGAGACGATCTGCTGGCACATGGCTGGCAGCTTCGCGAAGGAGCATCTGCGGCCGGGCTCGGTACGACCGGAGGGCAACGACCGGCGCGGTGACGCACCGCGCGGTCTGTTCGCCTGCGCCGGCGACGACGAGTGGTGTGTCATCGACGTCCGCGGGGACGAGACTTTCCAACGCCTGGCCACGACAATCGGCCATCCCGAATGGCTGGGCGACTCGCGGTTCATCACGGCCCAGCTGCGGGATGCCCACCGCGACATGCTGCGGGCGGCTGTGGAGAAGTGGACCGCGGCGCGGTCACCGGCCGAGGTCGCCCACGTGCTCCAGGCGCACGGTGTTCCCGCCGGGCAGATGCACCGTATCCATGACCTGGCGAGTGATCCGCAGTTTGTGGAGCGGCGGTTCCTCGTACGCCAGGAGCAGCCGCAGTTCGCCGCCCCCTTGCTCACCCAGAATGGTGAGGCCCGATTTCGCGAGGTCGCGGATCCAGTGGTCGGCCCCGCGCCGCTCGTCGCGGAGCACACTCGGGAGCTGGCCGCGAAACTGCTGGGCCTTTCCGACATCGAAATCGATGATCTTATCGAGGATGGGGTTCTTGAGGTGACGCCCACATGGTGAACCTTGACGACCTCGATCCCGCAACGCCGGTTCTGGTGGGCGCCGGCCAGTACGCCGAACGCCTGGACGAACCCGGCTACGCCCGCATGTCGCCAGTCGACCTGGCGGCGGCGGCCGCGCGCCGCGCTCTTGAGGACGCGGGCATCGATCCAACGGTGATCGATACGGTGGCCGGGGTGCGTCAGTTCGAGATATCCGCGCCGGACGCGCGGGCGCCGCTGGGCCGCTCGGACAACTATCCGCGGGCGGTGGCCCGGCGGATCGGCGCCGACCCGCGACGCGCTGTGCTTGAGGTGTCCGGCGGACAGGGACCGCAGCACCTGGTCAACGAGTTCTCCGCGGTCGTCGCGTCCGGTGGGGCCGAGGTGGTCCTGCTGCTCGGCTCGGAGGCGATCTCGACGGCGCGCGCGCTGGCCCTGACCGAGGATCGGCCAGACTTCACCGAGCACGTCGGCGGAGATCTTGAGGACCGCGGCTACGGCCTACAAGGCCTGGTGACGCGGTATTTCCAGCAGCACCAGCTGACTGGCGCTCCGCGGCAGTACGCGTTGTTCGAGAACGCCCGCCGGGCGAGGCTGAAGCTGAGCCGAACGGCCTACGCCAGAGCCATGGGACGGCTGTTCGAGCCCTTCACCCGGGTCGCCGCGACGAATCGGTTCGCGGCCGCTCCAGTCGAGCGAAACCCGGCGGAGCTCGTGACACCCACCGTGCGCAACCGGATTATCGCTGATCCGTACACGCGGTTCCTGATCGCGCGCGACCAGGTCAACCAGGGCGCCGCGGTGCTGCTCACATCGGTCGCCGCCGCGCGGCGGCTGGACGTGCCGGAGCAGAAGTGGGTCTTTCTGCACGGCCACGCCGACCTGCGGGAGCGCGACCTGCTCGATCGTGCTGACCTGACGACCAGCCCAGCGGCGGTGATGGCCGTCCAACACGCGCTCGACGTCGCCGGCCTGACTCTGGAGCAGATCTCCACGTTCGACCTGTACAGCTGCTTTCCAATCGCGGTGTTCAACATCTGCGACGGGCTTGGGCTTAGCCCGGATGACCCGCGCGGTCTGACCCTGACAGGTGGACTTCCGTTTTTCGGCGGAGCGGGCAACAACTACTCGATGCATGCCATCGCCGAGACCGTCCGGGCGATGCGGGCCTCGCCCGGAACCTACGGTCTGGTCGGCGCCAACGGCGGTGCGCTGAGCAAATATTCGGTCGGGATCTACTCCACCGCGCCCACCCCGTGGCGGCTCGATGACAGCGGGCGGCTGCAGGCCGAGATCGACGCGTGGGACCCGGCTCCCGTCGCCTACCATGCCGACGGCTGGGCCACGATCGAGACGTTCACTGTCGGCCACGACCGCGCGGACGCGCCGGTTGGCATTGTCGTTGGCCGCCTCGAGCGGGACGGTCGACGGTTTCTGGCGACCGCCGTGGCGGGCGACGAGGAGATGCTCGCGCTGCTCGGCGACGAGCAGCCCATCGGCGAGCGGATCTTCGCGCGAGCCTTCGGTAACGGCAACCGCGTCGCGACGAGCCCGGCGGCGATGGACCGCCTCGTTCCGCGGCGGGCGCCGGTGTTGCGTGACGACTTCGAGCACGTGCTCGTCCACCGCGACGGGCACGTGCTCGAAATCACGATCAACCGGCCACAGGTGCGCAACGCGTTACATCCGCCCGCAAGCCGCGAACTCGATGAGGTGTTCGACGCCTACTTCGCCGACGCCGACCTGTGGGTTGCGATCTTGACGGGAGCTGGCGATCAAGCCTTCAGTGCGGGCAACGACCTGGTCTGGTCCGCCCGAGGCGAAGCTGTCAGCCTTCCTCGGAGCGGGTTCGCCGGTCTGACCAGCCGTCGCGACATGACGAAACCCGTGATCGCCGCTGTCAACGGATACGCGATGGGCGGCGGTTGCGAGATCGCGCTGGCCTGCCACCTCGTCGTCGCTGACGAGACGGCGACCTTCGCGCTCAGCGAGGCGCGAGTCGGTCTCATCGCCGGCGCGGGCGGCCTGGTACGGCTACCGCGCACTATCCCGATCAAGATCGCCACCGAGATGATCACTACCGGTCGACGTATGCCAGCAGCCGAGGCACTGTCCCACGGCCTGGTCAACCGGGTCGTGCCGGCCGGCACGGCACTGCAGGGCGCGCGCACGCTGGCCGCGGATATTCTCGCCAGCTCGCCGACGTCGGTTCACGCCTCGCTGCAGGTGATGAACGAGACCGCCGGCATCGCCGACCCCCACGACGCTGTCCAGCATGTCTCTCGGGCCCGCGACGCGGTCCTGCTCAGCGACGACATGCGAGAGGGACTCGCCGCGTTCGCACAGAAGCGCTCGCCACGGTGGCGCAACCGATGACCTGGGCAGCCCTGCCACGCCAGTGGTGCAAGCGGTCTTCGACGTGCCGCTCACGCGCTGCCACCCCGCGGACCAGGGCGGCCACCACACACGCGAATCTCGCGCAACCGTCGCGAGTCATTCGCTGGCAGGTACTGGGAGGGACACCGATGGGTGGAAGCAAGCAACGGAGACGGCCGGCAGCGATGACAGGCACTGGCTTGACCCTTGTCTTAGTACCTGGATGAGAATAGCGTTCCGGTGATCGGCTCCGCGGTCGAACCTGCCTGGGCGCTGCATCGGAACATGGTCGCCGTGGCGTTCCCATATGTCGGCGAGGCTACTACGACCTTTGGCTTGTATGCCCGGAGGTCCGGCGGCACGAAGGCTTTCGTGCTCACTGCCCCACTGTCGCGGTCCTCCACCGAGGTTGCTGGAAATCTGGTCACCAGTCTCGCCTCCCAGGACATCACAGTCGTGGGACGCGCGGAGTTCAGCGACGGTGTCACGCCTCCCAGCGCGGTGGCCGCCGACTTCGCGGCCTCCGGTGCCAATGTGCTCATCGGCGCCGTGTCGGGTTCCGCGATGGCGTCGGTGGTCGCGGCGCTCCGCTCGGCGAACATCGGATTCAAGGCCGCCTTCAGCCCGACGGGATATGACCGCGCCCTCGTCGAGAGCTATGGTCCCGCCATCGCGGGAATGTCTGTCTCCATCTACTACGAACCATTCGAGGAGAAGACTCCCGAGATGGGGGAGTATCAGGAGGCCATGCATCACTACGCTCCCGAGCTCGGAAACGCCGCGCAGGTTTTCGCGATGGACGGCTACATCGCCGCGGACCTATTCCTCCACGGGCTCGAAGCCGCCGGATCCTGCCCGACGCGTCAAGAATTCATCGATGCCCTGCGGTCGACCAAATATGACGCGGACGGCCTGCTTCCATCGCCGGTGAATCTGAACGAACCACTCGGGGGCCGCCCCAACTGCTACTTCTTCGTGCGCGTCAACGCCGCCGGGACCGGTTTCGAGACAGTACCCAGTGACGCCGGCACCAATGAATGGTGCGGAGACCGCGTCGCCGGTCAATGATCTGCTGGGCCCGCGGCCAGGATTATGACGTTCGTCTGGCCGCGGTGGCGGCCGGCCTGTCCGGGCCGCGGCCGCGATCCGGCGGACCGCGGCCGCGGCCACGCCGTACGCACCCGACTCCTGTCACCGCCCGCTCGCGAGCGATGGATGTCGCCGGCGTGCTTCTGCGCCCTCGGTGATGCTGGGCACGCGAGGAAGCCAAAGCCCCCGCCGGACTCGGGATTCCGGGTAGCCCTTGAGGAGGTGGCGGGACATGATGCGCGCCGGATCTGGTTGGTGCCTTCGATGAGTGCGTAGGGCGCGTGCTCAGCTGGCGTCGGCTGCGGTCGCAGGGCGGCCGAGACTGCGGCCACGGTGTCGCGGGCCACGGCGGTCGTGCCCGCTGGCGGTGCGAAGGATGCCTCCCACCGGGTCTCACGACCGTCGGTCGCCCTTGTCGAATGCCCGAGGCCGCCGGTGTGTCCAACCCCATGAGGAGAGTCCGAGTCCGTTCATGCGATCGTGATCACGGCGCGGCCGAGCACGGTGCCCGCCTCCAGCGCGGCCAGCGCCTCGTCCACTTTCTCCAGCGGATAGGGCACCGTCTCGGCTCGCAGCCTACCGGCGCGGGCCAGGTCCAGCACGTGGCGCAGGTCATTGCGGCTGCCTGCCGAGACCCGCCGCAGCGTGACCTCGGGGCTCACCCGGGTCGCCAGCTGCGCCTCGAAGGGCACGGAGCCGCCGCCGAGGCCGGCGACGACGATGGCGCTGCCGCGGTTGGTCAGGTCTGCGGCGAGCTCGATGGTCCCGTCGGTGCCGACAAAGTCGAGGACGGCGTCCACCTCACGGCCGCCGACGAGTTCGGTGACCCGGGCGGCCGTGTCGTGGCCTGCCAGCACGGTGTCGGTGGCCCCCAGCCGCCGCGCCAACTCCAGCCTGGCCGGGTCCACGTCCACCGCGATGAGCCGTGCGTCAGCCTTGGCGGCGGCGAGAATCTGGACCGCGAGATGGCCGAGCCCGCCGATTCCGATGACGAGACCGACATCCCAGGATCTCGGCAGTCCGAGAGCCGAGGCGACCGCATGGTAGGCGGTCATTCCCGCGTCGGTCATCGGCGCCGCGAGAACCGGGTCGATCCCGTCGGCGGCGACCAGGTTGCCGGCGGGGACCGCCATATAGTCGGCGAGGCCGCCGTCCAGGTGCGTGCCGATACCCCGGTAGCCGGTGCGGCACAAGTTGTCCTCGCCGCGCGCGCAGGCGGAGCAGCGGCCGCAGCCCACCAGCACGTAGACCGCGGCGCTCGTGCCCGGCCGCCAGTCGGTGACGTCTGCGGCGGCCTTCTCGACGACGCCGACCACCTCGTGGCCCAGGGTGACCGGCAGGGTCTGGCGAAGGACGGGGGGAGCCTGCCGGTGGAAGACGTCGCTGTGGCACAGGCCGACCGCCTGCACGCGCAGCAGCACCTCGCCTGAGCCAAGAGTGGGTAACGGGCAGTCGACGAGTTCGGACCGTCCGGGCGAAGTGACTCGGTAGGCACGCATGGAAGCTCCCCTGGCGATGGCGAGACTGGTCTGAAACCTGGCTGGTCGGCGGGGGAACGGGAGGCTGATGGCATCTGGAATCCGCGCCGTACCCGATAGGGGTATCCTTGACCGCCACCTCTGGACAGCGGAACTGCCGCTCTGCTGGACCTCGATGACCACCGACCCGAGAGCCAGCCGCGACCTGACGGATGAGAGCCCCGGCCTGGCGTGCAGACCCTCAACTGGGCTGACGACGGATTCGTTCTGGGCGAGGTAGCCGACGGTGACTGGCCGCTCCTCGTCGTGAGACGCCCCGCGCCGGGCGCGCTGCACCACCGCCCCGCACGGTTCTGGTCATATGGGCAACCTCCGGGTCGTGTGCCTTGGATCAGCACAGCGACTCGGAGGTTCCCGTGTCACCAGTGATTTGCGGGCGCGCGCCCGTAACGGCCGATCCCGGGGCTCAGGAGGCGCCTCCGATGGCCTGCATGACACTGAGAACATTCTTCACAGGCTGCGGATAGGCGATGAAGTGCGCGCCGTCGAAGGATGCCGTGACCACATCCGTGGAGAACATCCGGGTGATACCCTTGATCGCCAAAGGCTTCGAGAAGTTGACCGGCTTCGGGTAGCCGGTCAGGGTCACGGCCGCCTTGTTGAGAGCCGCGGTGAGCGACGCTCCATCCACCTTGTCCAGGCCTCCGGCGACCTGGGCGATGGCCTGTACACCGGTGTAGGCGTTGAGCGACCAGGTGGAGACGACGCCTGACGCATTGAACGCGTGCAGGTCGGCGACGAAGGGCTTCAGCTGGTCGGAGGTGGCCGGATAGACCGTGTCACCCTTCACGAGGTTCTTGCTCGCCGGACCGAGCTTGGCAGCCGCCGGGTCGTCCAGTCCGCTCAGTCCGATGAGCATCGAGTCGTCCGCTGCATACGCGGCCTTGATGAAGCTCAGCTTCACGGCCGGCGGGATGACCGTGACGACACACTTGGCTCCGGCCTTGACCAGGGCCGCCGTTTGGGGCGAGACATCGGCGGCGGTCGGAGGAATCGTCGTCGTGTAGACGACGTCAACGTTCCGCTGCTTGAACGCCGCCTTCACTGCCTCGCCGGTGGCGTTCGAGGTGGAGTCCACGCCGGTGATGACGCCCGCCTTGGTACACTTCTGGTCGGCCAGCTCGATCGCGACCCCGACCAGGTTGCCCGTGCTGCCCGCGCCGAACGGGAACGCGGCCGGGCTGTTCCACTCGGTGTCGGTACCTGGGATGAGCCCGACGAACGGGATCTTCGCGGCCTGGAGGGCCGGAAGGATCTTCGAGCCGTACGGCGTGTACCCGGTGACGACACCCGAAACCTTCTGGCTCACCGCCTTCTGGGCGCACGCGGCCGCGGCATTTGGGTCGAATTGGTCGTTACACGACTCAATCTCGATCTGACGCCCGTCCACACCGCCAGCGGCATTGATCTTGGCGGCGGCGGCCTTCGCGCCGTCGACAGCCTCGGGGAAGCCGAAAGCCGGGGACTGGAGGGTGCTGATCACCATTACCTTGATCGGCGACTTGCCGCCGTTCGTCGACGAGTCGTTCGAGGAACACCCGGCGGCTGCCGTCGCCATGGCGACCGAGGTGACCGCGGCCGCGGCGACCAGCGAGCGCCGGTACGGCTTTCGGTCTAAATGGCCATTGTCGGCGCCGCGTGTCAAAACGTTTCTGATCATAGAGCCTCCCGCTGACGTTCGGTACTGGGTTGCGAGGCGCAGACGGCCCAAGAGCCCGGCTACGCCGCCGCTGCCGGGTTCCGCACGGTAGCATTACTAGCATCCTGAGTCCAGGATGCTAGTCGCAGGTAGCCTTTGCCTGGTGTTGCCCGGGTGTCGGGGAGATCGCATGTCCCGGGGATGGCTCACAGTCGCAACCGACTCCATCTTGTATCCAGGATCCTGGACTCACCCGCGTCGTCTCTGGCGGTGGGAGCCGGCGACGGCTCCAACAGCCCCAGAGGCATACCTCGCAAGGAGCACCTTCACCGAGTTCGCGGTTCTTGGCCCGGCACTCGCGGCGCGATACGCGCTGGTGGCGCTCGGCGTCATCACGTGTGGGGTGCCAGGTTCGGCGAGGGCAGGGTCATCATCTTCGGGGTCGTGCTCGCGCTCGTCTTCAGATTACGCCGGCGGTCGGCTCGGACGCGCGGCCTTCGGCCCAGCAAAGATGGTCGCGCAGCCCGTCGTGGACGCGGGTGACAATGCCTTGGTTTTCCACCGGTCGAAGAATCGGTAGACGTTCTTCCAGCGCGAGAAGTCCGCCGGCAGCGCCCGTCAGATGACCCCGTTGTCGGCCACGTACGGGATCGTTTCCACGATATCGCGCCGATCGTGCCTCTAGGCGGGCCGTGTTCGGCGCCGGCAGCAGCGGCGCGACGTACATTCACTCCGCAGTCGATATGTCGGAGGGATAGCGGCGAGATCGTCCCGAGTTCCTTCCGCGATCAGCCCGTCTCGCGGTTCACGTCACCACGCCACGAAGGTCCGGGATAGGCCGCGAGCGGCCCATAAGATCAAGATTCAGGACAGGCTCTCAGAAGGTGAGGACGAATCGTCCTCGAGTGCCGCCCTGCTGCAGTCTTTCGTGGACTTCCGACGCCTTCTCGGCCGGGCAGCTTGCTGCGACCCGGAGTGTGATGGCACCCGATTCGACGAGAACGCGGAGACCGTCCAGCCGAGCGCGGTCCTCGGCGACGTCATACACGCTCACCGGTGTCCACCGGATTCCGCGTTCGGTGACACCGGCGGGGCCCCGCACTGACGCAATCGCTCCGCCGTCAGCAACGGCGGCAAGCACGGCCTCTTTTTGCACGGACCCGTCGGCCAGGGCAGCAACGCCGTCCGGGGCGACCTGCCGAATGTGCTCTGCCACCTTCGCGCCGCGTGAAACGACCATGTGCGCACCGAGGTCGGCGACCAACTGCCGGTCCGTCTCAGAGGCATCGGCCACGACCTGGTGTCCGGCGTTCACAGCGAGCTGGATGAAGTAGCCGCCGAACGCGCCCGCCGCCCCGGTGACGGCCACGGTTGCACCAGGCGGCGGATCGAGCAGGTCGAGCGCCCGCCGCGCGGTCAATCCGTTCATGGGCAGAGTGGCCGCGTGCACGAGATCGGTTCCGGCCGGGGCAGGCGCGACGGAACCCTTCGGGACCACGACGTACTCCGAGTAGGCGCCGTAGGAGCCGAGGGGCAACACGATCGCCATCGCGGGCGAGCCGAGTGTCAGCAGCTCGTCCGTACGGTCACCGATCTCGTCGACGATCCCTGCCACCTCCATACCAGGTACGTACGGAGGGGGTATTGACCCGATACGGTCGGCGCGCGCGCCGCTGCGGATCAAGGTGTCGGCGGGATTGACGGTCGCCGCGTGGACGCGCAACCGGATCTGCCCCGGGCCGGCATGTGGTTCGGGCAGTTCGACGATTTCGAGGACCTCGGGTCCACCCCAGGTATTCACCCCGACCGCGCGCATGATCGATATCCTAATAGGTCCGCGGAGGAAGGGCCCCGACGCTGGGTGACTCCGGCGATACTCATCGGGCATTTTGCGGAGCGTTGTTCGTCAGCGACAGATGTCGTCTGCCTCTGCCTACGGAAACGGAGCGGCCGACCGGGCGCAAGGCGGTTCCTGGTCCATGTGCTACCGGCCGACCAGAGCCACCGAGGACCCCGACCCCAATATGGTCTGCGACCGACGTCACCGACCCGTCGGAGTTTCGATCCCGCGACCCGCCAGCGGAGGACCGACGGCGGTCAGCCCTTGAGGAGGTGGCGGGACATGACGACGCGCTGGATCTGGTTCGTGCCTTCGTAGATCTGGGTGATCTTGGCGTCGCGCATCATGCGCTCGACGGGGAAGTCGCGGGTGTAGCCGGCGCCGCCGAACAGCTGCACGGCGTCCGTCGTCACCGACATGGCGGTGTCGGAGGCGAAGCACTTCGCGGCGGCGGTGATGAAGCCGAGATTCGGCTCGCCGCGTTCGGCGCGGGCGGCGGCGACGTAGACCATGTGCCGGGCGGCCTCGATGCGCATCGCCATGTCGGCGAGCATGAACTGGACAGCCTGGTTGTCGGCGATCGGCCGGCCGAACTGCTTGCGGTCCTTGGTGTAGGCGATGGAGGCGTCCAGCGCCCCCTGGGCGATGCCGACCGCCTGCGCGCCGATCGTCGGCCGGGTGTGGTCCAGGGTGGCCAGCGCAGTGCGCAGGCCGGTACCGGGGGCGCCGATGATCCGGTCCGCGGGGATGCGACAGTCCACGAAGTGGATCTCACGGGTCGGGGAGCCCTTGATGCCGAGCTTGCGTTCCTTGGAACCGACCTCGAAGCCCGGGTCGTCCTTGTGGACGACGAACGCGGAGATCCCGTCGACCTTCCGCGTCGCCTCCGGGTCGGTCACCGCCATCACGGTGTACCAGGTGGCGACGCCGGCATTGGTGATCCAGCACTTGGTCCCGTTGAGGACCCAGTCCGAGCCGTCACGGGTGGCGCGCGCCCGCATGGAGGCCGTGTCCGAGCCGGCGTCCCGCTCGGACAGGGCGTAGGAGACCACCGCCTCCCCGGCCGCCACCGACGGCAGCACCAGCTTCTTCAGCTCCTCCGAGCCGGACAGCAGGATCGGCATCGTCCCGAGCTTGTTCACCGCCGGGATCAGCGAGCTCGACGCGCAGCCGCGGGCGACCTCCTCGATCACGATGCACGTCGCGACCGCGTCCGCGCCCTCCCCGCCGTACTCGGCCGGGACGTGCACCGCCGAGAACCCGGCCCGGTTCAGCGCGTCCAACGCCTCCTGCGGGAAGCGCTCGTGCTCGTCGACGTCCGCCGCGTGCGGGACGATCTCGGACTCGACCAGGTCACGCACCGCCTCGCGCAACGCGACATGCTCGTCCGGCAGCCGGTACAGATCGAAATCGGAGTCCACGTTCAGCTCGTTTCTGAGGCCAGGAGCGGAGTATCGCCGCCGCGTTCGAGTGGGGCTGCGCGTCGCGTTGATCAGGATGCGGAGCGGGCGTGACGCATCGGGCATGGTGCTCGTGCCGTGTCCCACCCTAGTCCTAAAATAGTATCCTGGATTCTGGACGACGAGGTTGCGTAGTCGGCGTGATGGTGGGCGTGGCCAGGCGGCTCCGCCAGGACAGCCTCCGTCGGTCGCGCTCATGACTGCTCGGATTGACAAAGGAGAATGTATCCTCTATGGAAGTCGACGGCAAGTCCGCCATCGTCACCGGCGGTGCGTCAGGCCTCGGCCAGGCGACCGTCAGACGGCTGCACAGCCAGGGCGCGTACGTCGTCATTGTCGACCTGCCAACTAGTGACGGGAAGGCGATCGCGGACGAGCTCGGCCAAGGAGCAAGTTTTGTCCCCGCTGACGTGAGCAACGAGGAGCAGGTGAGGGCCGTCGTTGACGCCGCGGTGTCGCACGGTCCGTTCGCGATCGCGGTCAACTGCGCCGGCATCAGCAACGCGATCCGCGTCGTCGGCAAGGACGGCAACCCGTATCCTCTCGACACGTTCAAGAAAGTCGTCGAGGTGAACTTGGTCGGTACCTTCAACGTGATCCGGTTGGCGGCGGCTGCGATGATCGCTCAGACGGGGGTCGAGGCGGAGGAGCGCGGCGTTATCGTCAATACCGCCTCCGTCGCCGCCTTCGAGGGCCAGATCGGCCAAGTCGCTTACTCGGCCTCCAAGGGCGGTGTCGTTGGCATGACGCTGCCGATCGCCCGCGACCTGGCGCAGCACCGGATCAGGGTTGTCACCATCGCGCCGGGACTGTTCCTGACTCCAATGTTCAGGACCTTGCCCGAGCAGGCAATCCAGTCGCTGGGCGCGCAGGTGCCGCATCCAAGCCGGCTCGGCGATCCGGCCGAGTACGCCAACCTCGTCGCGCACATCGTCGACAACGTAATGATCAATGGTGAGGTCATCAGGCTTGACGGCGCCATCC
Organism: Frankia canadensis; assembly: GCF_900197875.1. GTDB lineage: Bacteria > Actinomycetota > Actinomycetes > Frankiales > Frankiaceae > Frankia > Frankia canadensis. The sequence goes on from NZ_FZMO01000001.1 coordinate 16,283, forward strand.
GGATGGGGCCGCGCTGATCGCGGTCGCCGAGTCTGGGCCTTGATCCGCCTCCGGTCGGGGCCCAGACTCGCACCGACGATCATCCATCGAAATGATCTCTGGTGCCCCGGGCCTGCGTGCTCCGTAAGTTGTTAGGCGGCCCGGCGGCCCGGCGGCCCGGCGGCCCGGCGGACGAAGCGCGGCGAACCTGTCGACCCCGGGAAGGATCGGGTATGCGGAGCACTCGATCTACCAGGGCGTCTGCCCGCCGTCGATCGTCAGCATCGATCCACTGATGAAGCCCGCGTTCCCCGAGCACAGGAAGACCACGGTGTCGGCGACCTCCTCCGGCGTGCCCAGTCGGCCGAGTGGCACGTCCTCTTCGAGGTGCTTCTGCAGGCTCGGGTTCTCGACGAACGACCGCGCGACCATCTCCGTACTGATCGGGCCGGGCAGCACCGCGTTCACACGGATCCCATCCCGGCCGTACTCCTTGGCCGCCGAGCGGACGAGTTGGTTTATCCCCGCCTTCGTCGCGGCGTAGCCCGCGGTCAGGGGGAACGCCAGGAGCGAGGTGGCGGAAGAGGTGACGACGATCGCGCCGCCCTCACCGCGCTCGAGCATGTGCTGGATCTCGTACTTCAGGCACAGCCACGTGCCAGTCAGGTTGACCGCCACCGTGCGGTCCCACCGATTCCGATCGATCTCGGCCAGCTTCGCCTGTCCGTGGCCCAGGCCAGCGTTGTTGTGGGCACAGTCGAGTCGACCGAAACGTTCGACGGTCACCGCCACCGCGGACCGGACGTCATCCTCGTCGGCGATGTCGCACCGCACGAAGATCGCCTCGCCGCCGGCGGCCTCCACCAGCCTCACCGTCTCCGCGCCCCCGTCGGCGTCGACGTCGGCCACGGTGACCATCGCGCCTTCTCGGGCGAAAGCCATGGCCGAGGCCCGCCCAATTCCGGACGCGGCTCCTGTGACGAGTGCGACCTTGCCTGCCACCAGCCCCGACATGTCATGCCTCCGTGCTCTCAGGTCGGATGTATCAATCTGGATTCGAAGATCTAATTTCCGGTCGTGCAGACAGGGCTGCCACCTGGGCGCCAGGCCGCCACGCTCGACGTGCGGGCCACCGAACAGCCGGTGCCGGCTGGGGCGGGGGCGGTGGGTTCGGCTCATGGCGAGCCGGCTGCCTGGAGCACGGGAGGATCGCGAACAGTGAGATCAGCCGAGGAGCCAGCCGCCGTCGACCAGAAGGGTCTGACCGGTGATGAAGGCGGCTGCCGGCGAGGCGAGAAAGACGACGACGAGCGCGACGTCGTCAGGTACGCCCAGCCGGCCCAGGGCCGACCGGCCGCGGATCTCGTCGCGTAGTCGCCGTGAGGCTGCGGATGCCTCGCGCGAACGGCCCACGCTGTGCCCGCTCGCGATCGACCCCGGGGCCACCGCGTTGACCACGATGCCGCGTGGGCCCAACTCGCGAGCGAGGTATGCGGTGGCCTGGCCAAGCGCCGCCTTCAACGAGCCGTACGCCGACGACCCGACACGAACGGCACGCACGCCTCCCGCCGACCCGATGTTGACGATCGCGCCCGGAGAATCTGACGCGGCTAGTTCGGCGTAGGCGCGGCTGAGCAGGATCGGCGCACGGAAGTTCACGGCGTAGACCTTGTCGAGCAGGTCCGCGTCGGTCTCGGGCAGAAGCGCGCTCGTGATCAGCGCCGCGTTGTTGACGAGCAGATCGATGGGGCCCGCGGCCGCGACCGCCCGCGCGAACAGCGCCTCGACCTCGTCCGGGACACTGAGATCGGCGGACAGGTAGCGGCACTCAGGTACGAGCGCGGCCAGTTCGTTGGTGCGGTCGAGATGGCGATCGGTCGCCACCACCTCGGCGCCCGCGTCCAGCAGCCGGGTGACGATGGCACGGCCGATTCCTCCCGCGGCACCCGTCACCAGCGCGCGGCGGCCGGTCAGCGAGAACGGTCCCCACCCCGTGGGCGCATCCAGGCGGGGGCGTTCAGCGCCCATGCCGGCGCTCCGCGACGCCAGGCCACGGCTCGGTCAGCTCCAGCAACTCGACCGGCACGCCATCGGGGTCGGCGGTATAGAAGCTCGTCATCTGTGGGTTCAGTACGACGACCTTCGAGGTCAGCCGTACGTTCGGTGCCTTTTCAAGGCGTTCGTACTCGGCTCTGACGTCGTCGACAAAGAAGGAAAGGTGGGGGCTGCCGACACGGTTGTGTGCCACCGTGGCTCTGCCCGCTCCACCGCGCGCGTATTCGATCAGCTGCAGGCGGAAGCCATCCTCGCCGCCAAGGTAGGCGACCCGCACCTCGCTGCCCGGATTCCCGCTGAGGGCGTCGAACTCTGGCGAGGCCCGGACATGCTTCTCCACCACCTCCATGCGCGCGACACAGCGATAGAAATCGATCGACCGGTCGAGGTCGCTGACACAGAGCCCGACGTGAAATAACTCGATCACTGTCGGTGACTCCTCCTTTCGGGAAACGGCCGCCGGCAGCCCCCTCGGGTCTCTCCGGCTCGGCGTGGCTCGGCGCACGCGGTGCGACAGGCCAGCTCGACATGTATCCTGCGTCCAGGATGACGATAGTACGGGTGGCGGATGGATGCAGCCACATGTATCCTGCATCCAGGTTGACGAGAGGATGCTAGCCATGCCCGAGCCGCACCGTTCCTACAAGATCCTTTCGGTCGACGATCATCTGTGCGAGCCTCCGGACATGTTCGAGGGCCGGCTGCCCGCGGCGCTCGCCGATCGGGCGCCGCGCGTCATCGAGCAGGAGGATGGCTCCCAGGTCTGGACCTACGAGGGGAAGATCTTCCCGAACATCGCGGTGAACGCGGTGGTCGGACTCCCGAAGGACCAGTGGGGATACGAGCCGGTTCGCTTCGACGCGATCCGCAAGGGCGCCTGGGACATCCACGCGCGCATCACGGACATGGACGCGGCGGGCATCGCCGGGTCGTTGTGCTTCCCGTCCCAGGTCGCCGGGTTCGGGGGCGTCACCTTCGCCGACAGCAAGGACCAGGAGCTGGGGCTCGCCTGCACGCGGGCGTGGAATGACTGGCACCACGAGGTGTGGGCGGGAACGTATCCGGGGCGGATGGTTCCTCTCCAGCTCCCCTGGCTTCCGGACCCGGTTCTGGCCGCCGAGGAGATCCGCCGTAATGCCGAGCGCGGGTTCCGCGCAGTGACCTTCCCCGAGTACCCGACGAACGTCGGTCGGCCGAGCTTTCACACGGCACACTGGGATCCCTTCTTCGCGGCCTGCGAGGAGACCGAGACCGTTGTGTGCATCCACACCGGGTCTGGCCGCTGGGCGCCACGGCCGAACTCGGACGGTCCGCGGACGATCCGGGTGTCCCTGTTCCCGGTCAACGCCATGGTCGCGGCGGCGGACCTGCTCTTCTCGGAGATCCCGCTTCGATTCCCGAACCTGAAGATCGCGCTCGCCGAGGGCGGCATCGGCTGGGTGGCGATGTACCGCGACCGGCTCGAGTACATGGAGGACCGGGCCGGATCCTTCGGCAACACCTGGTCCTCGACGGAGATCTCGCCCGCCGAGGTGTTCCAGCGCAACTTCTACTTCTGCAGCCTCGACGACCCGTCCACGATCGACACGCGGTACCGGATCGGCGTCGACAAGATCATGATCGAGGTCGACTACCCCCACGCCGACTCGACCTGGCCGGAGTCGCAGGAGATCGTCCACAAGTCGCTCGGTGGGCTTCCCAACGACGAGATCGAGCTGATCACGCACGGTAATGCCGAGCGTCTGTTCCGCTTCCCGCTGGCCTGACGGCGGCGCCCGTCCGCCCGTTGCCAGACATTTGATGTCTGGCGGGGCGCACGGGTCTCGACGTCCACGCCCTTCGAGAGACCACGGACCTCGGTACTGACATGATTCTCGAGCTGAGTGAAGACCAAGAAGAACTCCAGCGCACGGTGCGACGATTTCTGCGCGAAAAGTCACCTGAGGGCAAGGTCCGGGCCGACATGGCGAGCGACCTCGGCTTCGACCGTGATCTCTGGCGCCTCATGGCGCAGCAGCTCGGCCTGCAGGGGTTGACGATTCCCGAGCGATTCGGCGGATCGGGCGCCGGCTTCGTCGAGTCGTTCATCGTGTTGGAGGAGATGGGGCGGTCGCTGTTCTGCTCGCCGTACTTCTCTACGGTGGCGCTCGCCGCGAGCACCGTCATGCGGGCCGGCGACGAAAGGGTCGCCGCGCGACTGCTTCCGGCAATCGCGTCCGGCGCAGCGACGGCGACCGTGGCCGTTGCGGGGCCCGACGGCGTCTGGGACCTGCCCGCACCGTCCATCGAGGCGCGGCTGGTCGGCGAGGGATGGGTTCTCAGCGGGACAGAGCCGTTCGTACTGGACGGAGCCACCGCGGATCACATCCTCGTCCGAGGCTCGACCTCGGACGGCACACGGCTGTTCGAGGTGGCTGGCGACGCGGTTGGTCTCACCAAAACGCCGCTCATCACGCTGGACCAGACGCGACGCATCGCCGGGCTCGACTTCGACAGCGTAGCCGCCCACGTGATCGAGTCGAGGGACAGCGCCCAAGAGGTCCTCAGATGGGTTATGGATCGAGCGATCGTCGCCCAGGCCGCCGAGCAGGTCGGAGCCGCCTCGGCGTGCCTGGAGTCGACGGTCGACTACGCGAAGGAGAGACATCAGTTCGGGCGCCCGATCGGCTCGTTCCAGGCGATCAAGCACAAGTGCGCCGAGATGCTCATCGCGCTCGAGTCGGCGCGCTCGACCGCTCACTACGCGTGCCTGCTCCTAGCGACGGAGGACGATCAGTCGGGACTGGCGGCGAGCCTTGCCAAGGCATGCTGTTCCGATGCTTTCCTGAAGATCGCGGCCGAGCACATCCAGGTGCATGGTGGCATCGGGTTCACCTGGGAGCACTCGGCCCATCTGTACTTCAAGAGGGCGAAGTCCGCGCAGCAGCTGTTCGGCGCTCCGGGGTTTCACCGTGACCGCGTCGCCGAGCTGATCGGGATCTAGGCGCTCCAGGCGCGCTGTCCCGCATGAAGATGATGGCGGTTCGTGCTCAGGCTGAACCGCGAAACCGTGACCGCCCGAACGCTCAACGGGCTTGGGCTCTCACCCGGGCGGGCGGGGACCGGCGCGCGTCGACGGGTCGCGGTGGCCACTCGATCTCGACGAGTGGCCACCGCACCCGTGGCGGCCCGGCCACGAACTCGTGGCCGGCTACCTTCCTACGTTCTGCGCCCCCGCGACTGCCTCGGCAACCGCGCGTGCCAACTGGGCGGCCTGGTCCGCGGCGAGGGGACGGTCGATCGCCGCGATGCCCTCGGACAGCTGCCGGGGCGATGACGCTCCGAACAGCATGGCAGTGACGCCGGGCTGGGCGAGTACCCAGGCGATGCTGAGGTCGGTCGCCGACCGGTCGTCGCGCGCGGCCGAGTCGGCGACCACGGCCGCTCCGGCGATGGCGCTAACGGTCAGGTAGCGCGCCCGTATGCCCTCGCGTGACCCGAGCCGCGTCTGCGGTGGGGGAGCCGTGCCGTCGAGGTACCGTCCGCCCAGCAGGCCCCCGGCGAGTCCGCGGAACGCGAGCACACCCACGTCGCCGGCGAGGCAGGCGGGCAGGATCTCACGCTCGGCTTCACGGTCGAGGAGGTTGTACGGGACCTGTTGGGCTTGGAACCGCGCCAGCTTGGCGGTGTCGGACAGCCACAGGCCCCTGTACAGCTGCCAGGCCGCCCAGCCGGAACATCCGATATAGCGAACCTTTCCGGCGCTCACCATGTCGTCGAGCGTGCGGAGGACCTCCTCGACTCCGGAATGGGGGTCGAAGCGGTGTAACTGGTAGAGGTCGATGTAGTCGGTGCCCAGACGGCGCAGGCTGGACTCCAGCGCGGACACGAGGTGCTTGCGCGACAGCCCCTGGTCGCTGGGCGCTATGCCTGCCTGCCAGCGAGCGCCGTGGTCGAGGCGGTCGCCACCGACGGTCTTGCGCAGGTCGGCCTCGGTGTCGCCGACCCGCGACCCCACCTTGCTGCAAAGGATCACCTGGTCGCGCCGGTGCCGCAGCGCGGCACCGAGGATCTCCTCGCTGCGCCCGCCGGCGTAGACATCAGCGGTGTCGAACGTGTTGATCCCGTGATCGAGCGCCGCGGCGACCAGGGAGCATGCGTCCTGGTCGCCGACGGTGTCGCCGAAGTTGGCCGCGCCGAGCACGAGTTCGGACACCAGTAGCCCGGTCGTTCCGAGCGGCCGGTACCTCACGTGGCGGGCGCGGTGTCGGGATCGACGGGTTCGTGCGCGAGTGTGCCCCGCTCACGCATGTCGTCGACAGCGTCCACCAGGGTGATCAGTGCTTCGACCCCGGTGGGGTTGCCACAGTAGAAGGCCGTCTGAAGGAACACCTCCGCGATTTCTTCAGGCTTGATCCCGCCGCGGAGCAGGCCGCGGATTCGGGTCTCGAGCTCGTGGGGACGGTTGATGGCGGACATGATGCCGAGGTTGACGAGTGCCATGGTCTTGCCGTCCAGGACTCGACGCGACCAGACAGCCTGGCTGGTCGACGTCATGATGTCCGCGTGTGGAGTGCTGAGCGGTGACCGGCGCCGCGCCTTGAAACGCTTCACCGACTCCTCGTCACCCATGACCCACCGCATGAGTTCGTCCTCGTCGAACGATGCTTCGCTCATAGTCTTCCTCCTCCGTAGGTGTTCATGATCAAGGCGCCGGGTTATCGGTCGGCCAGCCGGTCGACGACGGGGGCAAACGACTTCATCACCCGGTCACGGATGGTGATATACGAGAAGCCGTAGCGGGATCTTCGTTCGAGCAACGTCTCACAGATGTCATCGACCGACCCGATGAGTGCATGTGGATGGTCGACGATCTCTTTCCCGGGAAGGCCGAAGAACGCCTCGAACTGCCCGGCGGCCTGCTCGACGTGGTCGCTGACCGCGGTCGCCGCGATTCCCACTTCCAGCATCGGCGGCGCCGTTCGGGCCGTTGCGGCGGCGGCCTCGTGCACCCAGCGGACGCGCTCGTCGGTGAGCGCCGCCGTCGAGGACCGTGGTCCGTTGGGATCGAGGCGTCCGGCGGCGTTGTTGAGGTTGAAGGCCACGATGTCGGCCGCGCGGCCGGCAAGGGTGAGCACCTTCCGTCCGCCGCCGCCGATCGCGATCGGTGGGCCCGTCGCGGCGACCGGTTTGGGCAGTGCCTCGAAGCCGCTCGCGCGCACGCCGTGGCCGTCGACGTCGACCTCACCAGGCCCGAAGGCCGCCCGCAGCAGCTCGACGACGGTGCCGAGCCTTTTGATCCTGGTGCCGGCGGTGTCGAACGGGACGCCCATCGCGTCGTACTCCGACTGGATCCAGCCGGCACCCAGCCCGATCTCGAGCCGTCCGCCGCTGAGTTGATCGATGGTCGCCAGTTCCTTCGCCAGGACCACCGGGTTGTGGTAGTCGATGCACAGCACGCGGAAGCCGACCCGGATCGTCGACGTGCGTGCGGCCGCGAAGGTGGCTGAGGGAATGGCGGCAAGAGGCTGCGCGGGATGGTTGGCCGCGGCCATGGCCCGACCGGGGCCAAGGTAATGATCGGTGAATAACACCGAGTAGTAGCCCAGATCCTCCGCCTCGCGGGCGGTGTCGACCAGTTCGGCGGGTGTGGCCGACGATCCGGCGCGCACCCCGAACCGGAACGGTTGAGGATCATGCGACACAGGCAGCTCCGTAGCGTTGATCGCGATTTACCAGGCGGTCGGATGGGTCGCCGTCCACCCTCGGCGCGAGATGCCCGTCGACGGCGCCCAGGCTGGCGCGACCGCCCCGGCCCTTCCGCAGCCTAGCTCGTTGTGCTAGACCTTGCATCCAGGATGCCTGCGAGTGGGATGCTCAGGGCCGGTGCGGAGGGGCGGGCATGGACGAGGCTGTCGAGACCGTCGTCACGTCGAGTCGTGGCGCGGTCGGTATCATCGAACTCAATGATCCAGCGCGGCTGAACCCAACGGACGCCCGGACGACGCTCGCCGAGGTGAACGAGGCGCTGCTCTCCTTCGGGCGCGACCGGGTGACGCGGGCCGTCGTGATTTCTGGTCGGGGCCGGGCGTTCTCGGCAGGAGCCAACCTCGGCGAGAAGCGCCCGGCGAGGTACCCGCAGGATGATCAGGACACCGAGGCGATGCGCCTCGCCTATGGATACGCCTACGGACAGGTCTGGGAGACACTGCACAACTTCCGTAAACCGCTCATCGGCGCCGTGAACGGCTACTGCCTGGGCGGCGGGTGGGAGCTCGCGCAGTCCTGCGACCTGTTGGTCGCCGGCGAGTCCGCCATATTCGGGAGCTTCGAGATGCGGGTCGGCCAGGCTCCCTTCGCGGGCGGCGCCGTCTACCTGACACGGACGGTCGGCAAGCATCGGGCGATGGACATGATCCTGAACTCCCGCCGGATACCGGCGAGCGAGGCGCTGACGCTCGGACTGGTGAACGAGATCGTGCCTGACGCCAAGTCGCTTGACCGGGCGGTCGAGATTGGTCAGGAGCTCGCGGCCAAGCCCCCGGTCGCGGTGGCGTTCGCTCGCCATCTTGTACGCAAAGCACTCGCGGTGTCCGAGTTCTACGATCTCGAGCGGTCGTACGGGTATTACCTCCAGACGATGGAGGACAGCGCTCTCGCTCGCGAGGCGGCCGCTCATCGGACCCAGGAACCTCCGCCCTACAGCGGTCGCTAGCGGACCGCGGTGTCAGGTTCCACTCCCGGATGTATCCGACAACAAGGGACGTTCTCATGCAGACGTTTCGTTCCGACGCGCTGGCCGACCGGCGCGCGTTAATTACCGGTGGAAGCCGTGGCATCGGTGAGGCGATCGCGGTTCTCCTCGCCTCGATGGGCACGACGGTCGTCCTCGCCGCGGACGACGAGCCTGGGTTGGAGAAGGCCGGGGCGACGATCGAGGGTGCCGGCGGGCAGGCCGAGCTGCACGTGGTCGACCTGCTCGACCCGACGGCGGTCGCGGATCTGGCCACTGCGGCCGGCGACGTGGACATCCTCATCAACAACGCGGCGCCCGGCCAGGGGCGGCTCCCGTTCCTCGAAACGCCGGACGAGGCGTGGGATCTTCAGCTCGGCCTGATCCTGCGCACGTCGGTGCAACTGATCCGCGCGCTCGGGCCGGGAATGGCCACACGTGGCCGGGGCTCGATCGTGAACATCTCCTCGAGCTCGGTGGTCGACGCGGCGCCGTATGTCGCTCCCTACGCTGCCGCAAAGGCCGGGTTGGAAGTGGTGACCAGGATCGCGGCGCTCGAACTAGGCCCGCGCGGTGTACGGACGAACGCGGTGCGCCCGTCCTTCACACCAACCCAGCGGGTCGCACACCTCGTTGCCGACCCCGAGTTTCTCGCGCATCAGTCACGGAAGGTGCCGCTCGGACGTCTCGCTGCCGTCGAGGACATCGCGAACGCGGTCGCATGGCTCTGTTCGGATGCTGCCTCCTTCGTCAACGGGCAGGTCATCACGGTTGACGGTGGTGGTTCGGCGGGCACCTGGCGACCCCCGGTGCAGTCAGACAGTCCCGTGGGTCACTGAAAGCTATCTTGTGTCGAATCGAGGAGGATCTGTGGCAGCCGAGTCGATCAGTATTGGCTGTGGTTCGGCCGACGCGGCGGAGCGTATCGACTGGCCCGTCGAGCTGGCCAATTCAGGGCTTGTCTCGTACATGGGCTTCGACGCGCTCGCCGAGCGTACTCTCGCGTTCGCTCACGCTCGGAAGATGGCCGATCCCAAGCTGGGTTACAACGAGCACCTTCCCCGGACCATTCCTGGGTTCGCGCCGTTCGTCTCCCGAGGCGGCAAGATCGTCACCAACCAGGGCGGGGCCAACCCGGGCTCGGCCGGCGAACTGATCGTCAATGAGCTTCGGCGGCTCGGCTACAGCGGGATCAAGGTCGGGATCGTGCACGGCGACGACTGTCTGGAGACGGTGCTCGCCCAGGACATCCAGCTCCCCGAGATCGGGTCGTCGGTGCGGGAGCTGGGGGACCGGCTCGTCGGGGCGTACGCCTACATCGGCGCGGAGCCGGTCGTCGAGTGCCTGGAGCAGGGTGCCGACTGGGTGATCGGCGGCAGGCTGGCCGACCCGTCCTGCTACGTCGGCCCGATCTGCCACGAACTGGGCTGGAGCCTGGACGACTGGCAGCGGGTCGGGGTCGCGACGGCGGCGGGACACCTGCTGGAGTGCGGTCAGCACGTGACGGGCGGCAACTTCAACGACCCAGGCAAGCGCATGTTCACCGGGATGGAGCGCCTGGGCTTCCCGTACGCGACGGTCGACCAGGATCTGAACATCGTCGTGTCCAAGCTGCCCGGGACGGGCGGTGGCGTCACCAAGGACACGGTGATCGCCCAGCTGAGCTACGAGGTTCACGACCCCGCGCGGTATCTGACACCGGACGTCACGGCCGACTTCCAGAACGCCGAGGTCGAGGATCTGGGCGACGACCGTGTGCGCGTGACGGGTATCACCGGAACTCGGCGCCCCGACATGCTCAAGGTGCTGGTCGGCGTCGATTGGGGCTACCGCGTCATCGGCTACACCAACCTGGGTGGCCCGAACTGCCTTGCCCGGGCGCGGATGGTGGAGGAGGTCCTCCGCAAGCGGTTCGAGCAGTACGGCGACGCGATTCACGCGACCCACTTCGGCTACGTCGGCTACAACGCCCTCTATGGGGATGCCCTGACCACCGCCGAGCCGGCGGAGGTCCAGGTGCGGGCCTCGCTGCTGGTGCGGGACAAGGAAGTCGCCGACGCGGTGGCGGAGGAGGTCGGCAAGCAGGCGGTGTGGATCACAGTTGGGCAGGGCGGCACCGGGCTCATCCAGAACTCCCGCCACATCGCGCCCACGCCCATCTACCTGCCGCGTGATCAGTTCAAGCTCACCGCCGAGATCGTGACGGTGTGAGTCCGCGCTGATTGCCTGACGACCCAGCAACCCGGAACAGCGAGAACCGAGGATCAGCCATGAAAGCCGCAGTCCTTAACAAGATCGGCGCGCGATTCGAGATCGAGGACATCACCGTCGACGAGCCCCGTGGCGCCGAGGTGCTCGTCGACGTCAAGGGCAGCGCGCTGTGCCACAGCGATCTGTCGGTGTCGCAGAACGACTACGGCCACCCCATGCCGGCCGTCCTGGGCCACGAGGTGGCGGGCGTCGTCGCCGCCGTGGGGCCCCTGGTCGGCGGGCTGCGCCCCGGCGACAAGGTGGTCGGCTGCCTGACCGGCTTCTGCGGTCAATGCGAGGAGTGCGTCTCCGGCCAGATCTGGATGTGCGCGCGGCCGGGGGCCGCCGCGCGCGGTGACGACCTGCCGCCGCGACTCTCGCGTGCCGGCACGCCGGTGACGCAGGTCTCCGGGCTCGCCGCCTTCGCCGAGCAGATGCTGGTGCACGAGTCCAACCTGGTGAAGGTCCACGACGACGTTCCCCTGGTCCAGGCGGCGCTGCTCGGCTGCGGGGTCATCACCGGGGCCGGGGCCGCGATCAACACCGCGAAGATCCGGTTCGGTGACACAGTCGCCGTCATCGGGTGCGGCGGTGTCGGGCTCAGCACGATCCAGGGCGCCGCCCTGTGCGGCGCGGCGCAGATCATCGCCATCGACACGGCGGAGTCGAAACTGGAGCTCAGCCGGCGGTTCGGCGCCACTGACACCGTGCTCGCCTCGAAGGACGACGCCGTGAACGCGGTGCTCGACCTGACCGGCGGCAAGGGCGTGCAGCACTCCTTCGAGGTCGTCGGGTCGCCGGGGACCGCGAAGCAGGCGCTGTCGATGCTCCGCCGCGGCGGAGTCGCCTACATGATCGGCATGCAGCGCCCAGGAACGGAGCTGGTGATCGACCCGTTCGCCGACCTCGTTCTGCGGCAACGCTCCGTTCACGGCGTCTACATGGGCTCCACGAACTTCAAGAAAGACATTCCGCACTACGCGCAGTTGTATGTCCAGGGCCGGTTCAACCTCGACGACCTGGTGTCCCAGACGATCGGCCTGGAGGACATCAACGACGCATACGACGACCTGCAGGCCGGCCGGGTGATCCGGTCCGTGATCGCGTTCTGAGGCTCCCGGCGGCGGGCTCGCCGCGAGGAACATCTGACGCGTCTTCGGGCATCCGCCCGGCGGTCACGAAGATCCGCTGTCTCCGGTGGCGACACGCCCAGGCCATGTGTGACAAGGGCTGCCAGCACACCGGAAACGGCGGATCCGTCATGTATGAGCCCGAAGTGTCGGACCGGGTCGTCTGTGCGACCGGGTCGTCTGTGCCGAGCCGCTCGGCCCGTGCTGGCTGATGCCAGTGCCTTCTCCGGCACGCCAGTTCACGCGGGCCAACTTCTGCCGGCAGAAAGCAACACCGGCGGAAGCCGGGGCCTGGCTTCCGCCGGGTAACAACGTCACATCGTTGCTGAACGGATCGAGACAGCGCACGCGAGACTATCCCTCGGGCGCGAGATCCAGCGTCTTCGTCGTCGAGGCGACCATCTGGTAGAAGGCGATCGTCAGGACGAGCTCGATGGTCTGCTCGGGACCGAACAGGTCTGTGACCAGGGAGAGCGTGTCGCCACCGACGTGCTGGCCGAGCATCGCCTCGGTCAGGCCGAGCACGGCGCGCTGTTGTGCGTTGAATACCTCGGACGTGGACCAGGCCGGCACCGCCTCGATCTCGGCCGCGGATACGCCGGCTTCCCGAGCCATACGCACATGCGCGCCGATGCAATACGGTGCCTCGAGCCTATGCCCGACGAGAAGAATAGCGATCTCGCGTAGCGCTCGCGGGGACGTCGACTCGAAGCGCAGCGCCCACGCGACGTCCAGCCAGGCCGACAGCAACGTCGGCGAGTTGCCAAGCACCCGATACAACATCGGAAGCCGACCGCCATACAGCGAGAAGGCCCCCTCTCGGAAGCGGGAAGTGACCTTGGGGAAGAGCTCCGCCGGATCGACCGGCTCGATCCGCGTCATCCGGACGTCTCCAGCTCCCGCACGCGGTCGACCAGGGCGCGGGTCGCCGTGTAGCTCGCTCGTGCGGCCTCGTCGGCGTCGAGCTCCCGGAGGGGGTCGGACAACAACTCCACACCGACGGTGGCGTTGGTGCCGGTGGCGTCAAGCGCCCTGAGGAGATCCTCGAGCTGCAGGCCGCCCGCGCCGGGCAGCAGACGGGCGGTGCGCGTCTCGATGAGCAGGTCGTCAGGCGCGCTGCCCGGCGCGTCGGACATCTGAAGCGTCACAATGCGGTCGCCGGAGACTCGCGCGACGTCCTCGAGACGCGATCCGCCGCGGAAGAAGTGGTAGGCATCGACGACCAGCCCGCCGTTGTCCCGCCCAGCGCGAACCACGATCTCGGTCGCGACGTCCAAGGTGGCCACGGCCTTGAACGGCATGAACTCGAACGCGGCGAGGAGCCCCGCCTCCGCCACAAGATCACAAATCTCGGCGAAACCTGCCGCCGCCTCGTCGTTGTCGATCGGCGTAGCGGGCGGCCGGTCGATAAGCACGTTGATGTGCCGGGCGTTCAGCTGGCGCGCGGCGTCCACCATTCGTCGAGCGACGGCGCGTTCCTCGGTGGTCGGCGTCGGGCTGATCGCCAGTGTCTCGACCTCGGCGACCGAGACACCTGCGTCGGCGGCGACGCGCGCCATATCCGAGAGCGTGCGACCCTCAGCAGTGCACGCATCGAGATCAAACATGGTCATTCCGATGCCGGCGTATCCTGCGCGAGCGGCCGCGTGCACCCGGGCGTCAAAAGAATGCCGCGCCGGCTGGCCGTTTGGTGCGCCGGAGAGCGTGTAGTAGCACGCGAGTAAGTCGCCTCTACCAAGGCTGCGAGGGTCGGGCACCGCGGATCACCTCGTTCGTCGGCCCGCCTGCCGCGGGCGATGACCCGATTTTACCAACACGCGGATGCAGGATCCAGGACGGTGCGGGCTGTGGTCGCCGTCGATGACCTGGTCCGCATGCTTCGGCGAGTGAGGGCGGTGACGACCGACGGGACCGGTGAGCAGCGTCCGGCGTCGGCCTTCTGGTCGGGTACGGTCTTGCTCACGCCCGACGGGGCAGTCCTGCCTGTGCCCCTTGTGCGCGGCCCGCTACCGAGGCCGCGGCCGCGCGAGACCGGCCAACATCGGCGGCGGCCGGCTCGTGAGTCGCCCAGCGCCGGAGTCCGGCACCCGAGTGCACGAGGGGCTAGCGGGGTGCTCCAGGCGCCGCGCGTGGCGGGACCGCGCCATCGGGGCGGACGGCGCTTGTCGGATGTGCCGCCGCGGCCGCCGGCCAGGCATATGTGGTCGCCGTCGCATCGCGATCTCCGCGATTGCGGGACCCGAAGGTAACCTGCATCCCGCATTCGTGCTGTACTATGTCGTCCATGGTCGAGCCAGGGGTGGCGTTCCCGACGTTCGAGCGCACGCGTCTCGTGGACGACGTGACAGCTCGACTGCGATCGATGATCATCGATGGCACCTTGGAGCCAGGGACGACGCTGCTGCAGATCGAGCTGGCGGAAAAGCTTGGCGTCAGTCGCACCCCGCTTCGTGAAGCCTTTCGGATTCTTGAGTACGAGGGCTTCGTGCGGGTGACGAACGGGAACAAGACGCTGGAGGTCGTCGAGCTCACCAACGACGACATCGTCGAGCTGTACCAGTTCCGTGAAGTGATTGACGGGCTCGCGGCTCGACTGGCTGCCAAGCGAGGTATCTCGGACGCTGACTACGAGATGCTGAGCGGGCGCATCGACGAGATGCATTCCTACGATCCAAGCGCGCCACGCGATGGGGCGGCGCGGGCGGCGGCGCATGCGGCGTTCCATGTGAGGATCGTGGAGCTGTCCAGGAACCGGCTGGTGATCAACCAGGCTCCGATGGTCCGGCTGACCTCGCAGATGCTGGCGCGACGCATCGCTGAACTCGGAACCGAGGAGCCGGCGGTGACCGCCAACCTGCTCTCCGAGGGCGAAGTCGATCACCGTGCGGTACTGGAGGCCATTCGCCGTGGCGGGGCCTCCGACGCCGAGACGATCGCTCGTCGACACATCCGTCGCACGATGCGGTCCGAGCTCGTGCGGCGTTGACCAGTACCTCTTCCCTTCGCGGGTAGAATCCTGGATACTGGACTTGCGGCGGCCGGCAACGGCGCCATCAGTCGGTTGGCGCGAGAAGGGCCGCCGTGGGCCGCAAGGAGGTTCAAATGACCCTCGACAGTGCTGACGTTCCCAAGGTCGCATACTTTCAGTTGGATGTCGACGAGGGATGGAAGCAGTCCAAGCCGAATATCGAATCGCCAGACGGCAACGTGCCGGAAGTGGTGCGCGAGACCGCTGACGTCCTCGAATACTTCCGGGGCGGTCTGTTTACCAGGCGTGAACAGGTCGGCTCGTTGCACATGCTCGAGATGAAGCTGGCGCCGAACTTCGTCATTCCGCGCCATCATCACAACATGGACCAGCTTGTGTTGGTCCTCGAGGGGCGTGCCAGGCAGGGTCGCCGCTGGTTCGAACCGGGCGAAGGGTATTTCACCAAGGCCATGGTCCCGTACTCGACGGCGGCTGGGCCGGAGGGCTGTCGACTGGTGGAGATCCGCAAGGACCGGATCGAGGACCTCAAGATCTGGTGGGATGACGACAACCCGTCCCACTGGGCTCGCTCTCTCTGGGATACGAAGCTCGGCACTCCGACCTGACCAATTGGCTGCATCCAGGATCCGCGGTAGGCTGACGGCCTCGATCGGTTGACCGACGGATTCCGTGTGCCCTCGCAAGATCTGGTAACGGTCGTCGGTGGCCGCTCACCAGCTGAGAGGTAGCGCATTATGTCCAAGGGCGGTTCTGCTGGCTCGAACGACCTGTCCGCGTGGCAGCGGGGCAGCTGTGACCCGGACCGCCGTGCGGTGATCGACAAGAATGACGTCGAGTACACGTACGGCTGGCTTCAGGCCCGCGTCAATCGCTGGTCAAACGCTCTCCAGGCCTCCGGCGTCAAGCCCGACGACCGGGTAGCCCTTGTCGCGCAGAACGGCACCGAGTATCTCGTCGTGGTGTTGGCCGCGATGCAGATCGGGGCGCGGCTCGTCCCGGTCAACTTCCACCTGACCGCCGCCGAGATCGAGTACGTGCTCGAGGACTCCGATTCGGCGGTCGTGGTCGTCGATGCGGACCTGCCGGACGCCGTCGCCGCGGCGACGGCCGTCGCCACCGCGAAGGTGTCGCGGCGGGCGCCGGTTCGAGTCGCGCTGGGCGAGGTCGAGGGTTTCCTCGCCGCGGACGAGTTCATCGCGGGGCTCAGCGACGCGCCGCCGGCGCATCGTGAGCCGGGACAGCGCATGTACTACACCTCTGGGACAACAGGACGTCCCAAAGGTGTCGTCAAGCCCCGGAACCAGGGCGACCCCGACGAACTCGCCGTGCGTTCCAGCAAAGCCCTGTTCGAATCGTCCGGCCGTGAGCTCGCCGAAGACGGCGTCACGTTGGTGTCGGGTCCCCTCTACCACGCAGCCCCGCTGGGAGCGGCGGTTGGCGCCCTGCACCTCGGTCAAACGGTGGTGCTCATGGGCAAGTGGGACCCGCGAGAATTCCTCGGCGTCGTTCAGCGGCATCGCGTGACCTCCGCGACGATGGTGCCGACGATGTTCGAGCGGTTGTTGAAGCTGCCGGCTTCGATCCGTGACACGTATGATCTGTCCTCGTTGCGGGTGATCACCCATGCGGGCGCACCCTGCGCGATACAGACCAAGCGCTCGATGATCGAGTGGCTCGGACCGATCCTGAACGAGTTCTACGCGGCGTCCGAGGGCGGCGGGACTCGCGTCACCTCGCAGGAATGGCTCGAGCGCCCAGGTACCGTCGGTCGGCCGTCACCCAACGCGGCGATCAAGATCGTCGACGAGTACGACCATGAGGTCTCGCCCGGCACCATCGGACGCGTCTTCATGAAGCTCAGGGAACCGTTCACGTATCACAACGACCCGGGCAAGACCGCCAGTGCCGTCATCGGTGACATGTTCACCACGGGGGACCTCGGATACGTCGACGAGGAAGGTTACCTCTTCCTGCGCGATCGATCGACGGACGTCATCATCTCCGGGGGTGTCAACATCTATCCGGCTGAGATCGAAGCGGTCCTCCTGCAACATCCGGCCGTCGCCGACGTCGCGGTGATCGGTGTTCCGAACTCCGAGTGGGGCGAGGAGGTCAAGGCCGTCGTGCAGCTGGCCGAGGGCCTGGAGCCGTCGCCAGCGCTCGCCGTGGAGATTCGCGAGTTCTGCCAGGAGAGGCTCGCCAAGTTCAAGGTGCCCCGCAGCGTGGAATTCGAGGCGTCGCTGCCGCGATCCGACAACGGGAAGCTTTATAAGCGTCGGATACGTGACCGGTACTGGCAGGCTGACGGGCGCAAGATCTGACGATCCGACGATCGAACGAGATGGGTGCCACGATGGAGGAACCTCTTACTACAGGCATCTCGCACGTCGCGATCGGTGTCACCGACATGGAGGCGTCGCTGCGGTTCTATCGCGATGTGCTCGGGATGACGCTGACCGTCGACCGCACCGAAGCGAACGGAGGTGAGCGCCCGAAGAACAGGCGGGCCTGCTACCTTCGCTGGGACGACCGGCCGGGCGCCACCTACGTCGTGCTCGACCAACGGATCGAGCCGGCGCCGCAGGGACAGGCCGCCGAGCTGTTCGACGTCGGCGTGCATCACCTGTCGTTCCGCACCCCTGACCTGCCGGCGCTGGTTGAGGCCGTCAAGACCGCCGGGTTCGACGTGTGGTTCTCGGGCTCGATCCATGACGGGCCGGCCAACGCCGAGCCCGCGGAAGGCCACGAGGTCATGACAGCCATGGTCCTCGATCCCGACCGCAACGTCATTCAGTTCGATCAGTGGCTGACGGCGTAGTCGCTCGTCGATCGGCGGGGAGCCGCGCCGGGCACCGGTAACGGCGACAGCGCTGGCTCGGCCCGTCTCCGTAGTCGTCCCGCCGGGTCCGGGCTCGGGCCGCGGCCACAGGCTCTGTCCGCTCCTGCAGACTGGTCGCCAGGCTCGCGGCAGGTCGGCCGTTGCCCGATTTCCGGACGAACGAGTAGGCCGTCCGGGCCCGCGGCGTCCGCCGGGCGCTACCGGCGCGGCCCAGCTCTCGGACACAGAAGCGTCAGGTGCCGCGGCACTCGGCCCTGGCGCCACCGGGGCCGTCGACGACGGCACCGCGATCGCCCGGCCGACCACGACGTCAGGTATCCGTCGCTGCTCGGCTCAGGAAGGGATAGCCATGGAGAAGGATCTCGAGGGCAAGACGGCGTTGGTGACAGGTTCGGGTCGAAATCTTGGCCGTGCGATCTTACTGGAGTTCGCGGCGCGTGGAGCGAATGTCGTCGTCAACGCCAACTCCAATCGCGAGGAGGCCGAGACGACGGCGAAGCTCGCCCGTGAACTCGGTGCGAAGGCAATCGTGCAGTTGGGCGACATCTCGCGGCAGGAGTCCATCGACGCGCTCAAGGATGCCGCTGAAGCTGAGTTCGGGTCAGTCGATATCTACGTGAGCAACGCCGCGCTACGCCCGTTCCAGTCATTCTTCGACACTACTGTCGAGGACTGGCTGCGAATCCTCGACATTCAGCTCAACGCCTCGTTCAGGCTGGCCAAGACGTTCACGCCGAAAATGATGGAGAAGCGGTGGGGCCGCATCATCCACATTACGGGGCCGGACGCCTTCATCGGCGTCGCCAACCGTCCGCACAACGTCGCGGCGAAGGCGGGCCTGCGCGCGCTGACCAAATGCCTCGCGATCGAGCTCGGCCCGTACGGAATCACGGTCAACGATCTCGCGCCCGGTGCAATGGACACGGAGCACAACGAGCGGTCGCACCCACACGTCACCACCAGGGACGCGCCTGATGAGGGGGGCCGGCGTGCGTCGATTCCCCGGATCCCCGTCGGCCGTCTGGGCAGGCCCGAGGACGCGGCGTACGCCTGCGGCTTCCTCGCCTCGCCCCGTGCGAGCTTCTATACCGGAACGGTGATGACCTGCTTCGGCGGGCAGTGGAACATCGCCTGACGCGGCCCGGGTGCTGTGCCTGGCTGGCGCGGAAAGAGCACTGGATCGCGGCCGACAGCTGAATTTCTTTGAATTTTCGAGGTGGCCCGGCCGCATGGCCGGGCCACTTTTTCTGCTCTCCGCCGGAGAGCCCATCGGTCGGTCGATAGACCGAGCTGCGGCGGGGCGCGGGTCCGGTGAGGCGAACGAACGGTTGCCGAAGGCCCCGGATGCGGTCCTCGACGGCGCCGGCGGTGGGTCGCTCCGCTCGCGGCGCTGGCCGGGGTGGCGGCGTCAGGGCCGGGCGAGGACCTGCTGGCCGCCGGGCGCGCCGCCTGAACGGCTTCGGCGTGGCCGCCTGGACGCCCGGGCCCAGCTCGTGCGCCGCGCACGGGCGGGCGAGCGTTCTGGTGAAAGACGAAATCCTCCGAGCCCAGTGCCGCGAGCGGCACATCCGGCTCAGAGGATTTCGCGTTGCTCGTGTCGTCGGTCAGCCGGTCAGCGCGGCGCGGACGCCGGTGATGGCGCTGGCCTACCGCGGAAAGATCAGGCCGTTCCGCGGACCGCCTGCAGGGCACTGAGGACGTTCACAGGCTTGGGGAAGGCAATAAAGTGCTTGCCGTCGAAGTGCGACACCACGACGTTCGGGTTGAACAGCCGCGGCAGGCCCTTGACCGGCTGCGGCTTCGAGAAGTCGATCGGCTCCGGGTAACCGGTCACCTTCACCGAGGTCGACTTGCTGAGGGCCGCGGTGATCGAGGCGGCGTCCACCTTGTCCAGGCCCTTCGCGGCCTGCGCGATGACCTCGACGCCGTCGTAGGCGTTCAGCGACCAGGACGAGACGGCGGCGGACGCGTTGAACGCGTGCAGCGCCTCGACGAAGGGCTTCAGCTCGTTGGACGTGGCCGGGTAGGCCGTGTCGCCCTTCACGATGTTCTTGCCCGCAGGGCCGACCTTCGCGGCCACTTCGTCGTCGATGCCGGCCAGGCCGATCGGCATGTCAGGGGCCGCGGCGTAGGCGGCCTTGATGAAGCTCAGCTCCACCGCCGGCGGGATCGTCGTGACGACGCACTCGGCGCCGGACTTCACCAGGGCCGCCACCTGTGGCGAGACATCAGCCGCGGTCGGAGGAATCGTGGCCGTGTAGACGACCTCACCACCGAGGTGCTTGAACGCGTTCTCCACGCTCTTACCGGTGTCAATCGAGGCGGCGGCCACGCTGGCGATCGAGCCCAGCTTCTTGCACCCCTGCTCGTACAGCTTGATCGTGACACCCGTGAAGTTGCCCGTGCTACCCGCGCCGAACGGGAACGCGAGCGAGCTCTTCCACTCGGTGTCGGTCGCCGGAATGAGCCCGACGAACGGGATCTTCGCGGCCGCAAGAACCGGAAGGATCTTGTTGCCGTAGGACGTGTACCCGGTGACGACGCCAGCTAACTTCTCGCTGACCGCCTTCTGGGCACATGCGGACGCGGTGTTCGGGTCGAACTGGTCGTTGCACGACGAGATCTCGATCTGGTGACCGTCGACCCCACCGGCGGCGTTGATCTTAGCGGCCGCCGCCTCCGCGCCGTCGACGGCCTCGGGGAAGCCGAACGCCGCGGACTGGAGCGTGCTGATGACCATGATCTTGATGGGCGACTTGGAGTCGCCCGAGCTGTCCGACGAGCCGCCCGACGAACACGCGGCGACCGCGGTGACCGCGGCGACCGCCGTGGCGGTGAAGATCGGCAAGCGTCGCCACCGCGGCGTTCGAACTGGACCACTGTCCCTGGCACTGCGTGTCATATTCCTGGCCACGAGGCCCTCCCGCTCGATGTCCGGTGCTGGGTTGTGAAGGCGCAATCCGCTGACGGCGCCAGAGACCGGCGGTGGAGCGCCTGCCGGGTTGGCGAACGGTAGCAGCGACGGCAGCCTGAGTCCAGGATTCGGGATGGAGTAGTGGCGCTCAGGCTGCTGCTGCGAGGCCCGGAGTAGATCCTTGACCGCGGATCGGGCCGCTACTACAGTCACCGAAAGCCTGTGTCCAGGATGCAAAATTGCCCCCGTGTCCACCGCGGCAGCGGGAGCCGACCACGACTCCGACAGTCCCGGGGGCATCTATCGCAATGCGTACCTTCATCGAATTCGCGGTTCTTGGCCTGGGCCTCGGGGCGCTGTACGCCCTGGTAGCGCTCGGCATCGTCATCGTGCACCGGGTGAGCGGAGTGATCAACTTCGCCATGGGTGCCATCGGCATGGTCGGCGTCTACACGTTCTGGGAGCTTCACGACCGCCACGGCTGGAGCTTCGCGGCGGCCATCGTGCCGAGCTTGTTAGTCAGTGCGTTAGTCGGTTTCCTGATCCAGGCGATCCTCCTCAGGCGCCTACAGAACGCGTCGCCACTGGTCCGCCTGCTCGCGACGATCGCCGTACTGGTCAGCCTTCAGTCCGCGCTCGAGCTCCGGTATCCGTCGCAGGCCGAGGCCATGCAG
Source organism: Frankia canadensis (assembly GCF_900197875.1). Classification (GTDB taxonomy): domain Bacteria; phylum Actinomycetota; class Actinomycetes; order Frankiales; family Frankiaceae; genus Frankia; species Frankia canadensis. The sequence goes on from NZ_FZMO01000001.1 coordinate 37,825, forward strand.
TCCTCGGTGCCGACCGGCACGCTGCACCTGTGGGGGCTGCGGATCGGCGAGGACCGCGTGATCATCTTTGGTATCGTGCTGGCCCTGATCTTCGGCCTGACCGCGGTGTACCGATGGACGAAGTTCGGGATCGCCACCACGGCCGTGGCCGACGACGTCATGGTCAGCGAGTCGCTCGGTCGTTCCGCGAACATGGTGGCGGCCTGGAACTGGGGCATCGCGTCCGCCCTGTCGGCGCTGGCGGGCATCCTGCTTGCCCCGATCACCGGACTGTCGGTCACGCAGCTGACCAACCTGCTCATCCCGGCGCTGGCGGCGGCGGTCATCGGCTCGATGGTGTCCTTCCCGATCACGCTGGCCGCCGCGATCCTCATCGGCATCCTCGAGTCGGAGATGAGCTGGTACGTCACGGCCCCGGGATGGTCCGCCGCGGCGCCGTTCCTGGTGATCATTCTCGTGCTCGCGCTACGCGGCAAGACCATTCCGGGCCGCTCCCACGAGCGGTCGCGGCTGCCCGCGGTCGGGCACGGCAACGTGTCCTGGGGCGGGCTGGTCGCCGCGCTCGGCGGCTCGATGCTGCTGCTGGCGCTCCTCCCGCTGGACTGGGTCAACGGCATGGGCGTGACCGTCGCGGTCGGCATCGTGCTGTTGTCGTTCATCGTGGTCACCGGCTACGCGGGCCAGCTCTCGCTGGCCCAGTTCGCGCTCGCCGGCCTCGGTGCGTTCGTCGCCGGGCGCCTGGTCGCCACACAGAACATGCCGTTCCTACTCGCGCTGCTGTGCGGCATTCTGGTCGCCATCCCGATCGGCATCGTCGTGGGCCTGCCCGCGGTAAGAACCCGGGGCTCGCAACTCGCCGTCGCGACCCTGGGCCTCAGCGCCGCCATCGAGGCTCTGGTCTTCAACAACAGAGACTGGACCGGTGGCGGGGACGGCACGTCGATCGGCGATCCGCACATCTTCGGGCTCGACATCAACGCGATCCTCTACCCCCGGACGTACGTCGTCGTCACGATCGCGATTTTCACTCTGGTCGCTCTCGCGGTGGCCAACCTCCGCCGTGGCCGAATCGGGCGGCAGCTCCTGGCTACCCGCGCGAACGAGCGCGCCGCGATGTCACTCGGCGTCAACATCGTGGCCACCAAGCTGTACGCCTTCGTCGTGGGCTCGGTGATCGCCGCCATCGGGGGTGTGATGCTGGCCTTCCGTAGCCCGAGCATCGTGTACTCCGACTACATCGCCTTCGGTTCCATCTCCCTCGTGGCGGAAGCAGTCGTCGGCGGCATCGGCTTTGTCATCGGCCCATTGTTCGGCGCGACCCTTCAGCCAGCGAGCCTCGGCACCAACATCGGTGTCCTCGCCTTCGGCGATGGATTCCAGAAGTACCTGCCGCTGATCAGCGGTATCATCCTCATCCGAGTGCTGATCCGGTCGCCCGGTGGAATGGTGACGCATGCCGGTGAGGGCGTCCGGTTTATCGGCCGCCAAGTGAAGAAGGTTCTGCCGCAACGACAGCACATGAGCCCGAGCCAGAAGGTGCTCGCGCGCTCGTCGGCGGCCACGCACCCGCCGACGGCCGGCGCCGAGCTGGAAGTACGCGATGTGGCGATCACCTTCGGCTCCGTCAGGGCGCTCGACAACGTGAGCCTGAAGATCACGGCGGGCAGGGTGCTCGGCCTGATCGGCCCGAACGGTGCCGGCAAGACAACGCTGATCGACGCGGTCTCGGGCTTCATCGCCCCGACCGCGGGCTCGGTCAGCATCGACGGCGCGCCCCTCACGCGCATGTCACCACGGCGCCGGTCGCGCCTTGGGGTCGCCCGTTCCTTCCAGGCGCTCGAACTGTTCGAGGACCTGACGGTCCTCGAGAACCTCCTCATCGCGACCGAACGGCCGGCGTTCGGCCGCTACGTCAGCGACCTGTTCATGCCGGGCGTCGCGCGTCTGCCCAGCGTCGCCCGTGAAGCGATCGAGGAGTTCGACCTGGCGGCGGACCTTGACCGGCTTCCTTCGGAACTTCCCTACGGAAGGCGCCGGCTGGTCGCCATCGCGCGCGCGATCGCGGCCGAGCCCTCGTTCCTGCTGCTCGACGAGCCCGCGGCCGGGCTCAGCGACCGGGAGCGTGTCGAACTCGTCGAGCTGATCCGCAGGCTCGCCGCGCGCGACATCGGCGTCCTGCTGGTCGAGCACGACGTGGACCTCGTCATGCGTGCCTGCGACGAGATCGTGGTGCTCGACTTCGGGCGCGTGATCGCTCACGGCTCGCCGGCCGACATACGGCGGGACCCGGCGGTGATCGAGGCATATCTGGGTGCCGCGGAGGCGGACCCGGCGGTGGCGGAAGTCGACTCGAAGGCGACGGTGTCCTCATGATCGGTACGTTGACCGTCAAGCGGAAGCCGGCGCCGGTGGTACCCCCGGACGCCGCGGACACGGCCCTCCACGCGCAGGACCTGTGCGCGGGGTACGGGGCGGTCCCGGTGCTGCACGACGTGTCCCTCTCGGTCCGCGCCGGCGAGGTCGTCGCGGTCCTGGGCCCGAACGGCGCCGGCAAGTCCACGCTGCTCAAGACGCTCGCCGGCGCGATGCCGCTCAGCAGCGGACAGGTCTGGCTCGCGGGGCGCCCGGCGGCTCCCAGCCTCGCGGCCCGGTCACGGGGCGGCTTGGCCTTCGTCCCGGAGGGGCGGTCGGTGTTCTCGTCGCTGTCGACGCACGACAACCTCCGGCTCGGCCGGGGGAGCGTCGAGCGCGCGCTCGAGGTGGTCCCGGCGCTGAAGCCGCTGCTGTCACGCCCCGCCGGCTTGTTGTCCGGCGGCGAGCAGCAGTACCTCTCGCTCGCGCGGGCCGTCGCCGGCGGCCCCGCCGTCCTGCTCGCCGACGAGCTCTCGCTGGGTCTGGCTCCGCTCATCGTGACGTCGCTACTGCAAGCGGTACGAACCGCCGCGGACAAGGGCGCCGCCGTGCTCATCGTCGAGCAGCACGTCCGCCAGGCGATCAAGGTGGCCGACCGTGTGTACGTCCTGTCCCGTGGACGGGTGGTCCTCGAAGGAGCCACGGCGGACATCGGCGACCGTCTTGAGGAGATCGAGTCCGCCTACCTGTCCACCACCGGGGAGGACGCCTCGGGCGACCACGAGCAAGGCTCGGTTCCCGCATAGCGGACGGTCGTCCTCTCGGAGGTGGGTGCGCGATGAGGCAGTGCTGGATCCAGGATTCTGGTATGGTGATGACGTGTCAGCCGCAGCCGAGCAAGTAAACGCAGTAGTGGAGCCGCAGGCGCAGGCGAGCGACGAGACTCTGGAGCAGTTCGAGGCCCGGGTGCGCTCGTTCCTGGAACGTCACGCGACGCGGCGTGCCATCTCCCCGGACTCGGACGGTGTCGTGATGGGCGGCGTCCACGAGTCCGGGCCCGAGCTCGTCCGCGCGGTCAAGGAGTTCCAGGCCGCGCTGTTCGACGCCCGTCTGGCGGGGCTGACCTGGCCCACCCGGTATGGCGGCCAGGGCCTTGGGGCGCGCCACCAGCAGATCTTCAGCGCGGTCGCGGCCGAGTTCGAGGTGACCTCCCGAGTGGTCGGGATCGGGCTCGGAATGTGTGGGCCGACGATCCTCGCCCACGGCACCGAATGGCAACGCACTCGCTATATCCCGCCGATGCTGCGAGGCGAGGAGATCTGGTGTCAGCTGTTTTCCGAACCCGCCGCCGGCTCTGACATCGCGGCAGTGCGGACCCGCGTCGAACGGTGCGAGGACGGCTGGATCGTCAACGGCCAGAAGGTGTGGTCGTCGGTCGCGCACCATGCGCAGTTCGGACTCATGCTGGCTCGCACGAACTTCGACGTGCCCAAGCATCAGGGCCTGTCGATGTTCATCGTTCCGATGGATGCACCGGGCGTCGAGGTGCGGCCACTGCGGCAGATGGATGGCGGTACGAACTTCAACGAGGTCTTCCTGACCGACGTCCCGCTGCCGCCGACGGCCCTCGTCGGCGCGGAGAACGAAGGATGGACGGTCGCGCGAACCACCTTGTCCAACGAGCGGGTGGCGGTCTCCGGAGGGCGACAGGGCAATTCGAGCGTGGTCGCGCCCTTGCTGAGCCTGGTCAAGCTTCTCGGTCCGGTCGAGGACCCCTGCCTTCGCCATGAGCTGGTCGATCTGTACACCCTTGACCTGGTGCTACAGCAGTTGCAGGCAAGAGTGCGCGCCGCGCGCGAGCGTGGCGTCGCGCCGGGGTCCGAGGGCTCGGTCGCGAAGCTGGTGAACACACAGCTGCAGAAACGGGTGGCTGTGGCGCGGATGGACCTGCTGGGTAACCGGTCGATCGCGTATCGACCCGACGACAGCCTTGGCCGGACCGTCGCGGGTGCTTACCTGGCCTCTCCGTCGACGAGCATCGCCGGGGGGACAGACGAGATCCAGCGCACGATCGTGGCCGAACGGATCCTGGGACTGCCGCGCGAGCCCGCGGCCGACAGGGGCATTCCGTTTCGGGACATTCCCGTCGGACGAGTGATGGCAGGCGGCGCGTGATCGAGCGAGATTCAGCATTCATCGGCGGGGAGTGGCACGAGGCCGACGGCGCGGACGTCGAGGTCGTCGACTCGACCACCGAGCTGCCCTTCGGACGGGTGCGCCTGTCCACGGCCAAGCAGGCGGACGAGGCCGTGCAGGCCGCGGCACAGGCTCTGCCGTCGTGGGCGGCGTTGGGTGTCGACCGGCGCGCCGGGTATCTCGAAGCGATCTCGCACCAGCTCGCTCTGCGATCGGACGAACTTCGCGAGATCATCACACGGGAGGTCGGCACTCCGTCCGGGCTGTGCCGCACCCTGCAGGTGGGCCTGCCGATCCGCCTGTTCCGGCTCGCCGCCGACACCGCACGCGCATTCCACCACGAGCAGCGCTTCGATCGGACCGTAGTGCGCTTCGAGCCGGCCGGCGTGGTCGCGTGCATCACGCCCTGGAACTTCCCGCTCAACCAGATCGCCAAGAAGGTGGCGTACGCGATGGCCGCCGGATGCACGGTGGTCGTCAAGCCGAGCGAGATCGCCCCGCTGGACGCCTATGTGCTGGCCGAGGCGACGCGGGAGGCGGGCCTGCCCTCCGGTGTCTTCAACCTGGTGTCCGGAACCGGACCGGAGATCGGCGAGACTCTGACGACGCATCCCGACGTGGCGGTCGTGAGCCTGACCGGGTCCACCCGCGCCGGAGTACGTGTCGCCGAGCTGGCGGCCCGAGGCATGAAGAAGACCGTCCTGGAACTGGGCGGAAAGGGCGCGTCGGTCATCCTCGCCGACGCCACCCCGCAGGTCGTGTCCGCCGCCGTCGAGCATGCGCTGGAGCGGTACCTGCACAACTCGGGGCAGGCGTGCGGGGCGGTCACCAGGCTCATCGTTCCGCGGACGCGCCGGGCGGACGTCGAGCGCGAGCTGCTGGAGGGTCTGTCGAGGTTTCCGGTCGGAGACCCGTTCGACCCGGCGACCGAGGTCGGCCCGCTGGTGTCCGCGACCCAGCGCGACCGGGTGCGAAGCTACATCGAGCTCGGCATCTCCAGTGGGCTCAACCTGCTCGTCGGCGGTAGCGAACCGCCCGCCGGCCACGAGACCGGGTACTACGTCACGCCGACGATCTTCTCTTCGGTCGACCCCACGTCGCGGCTCGCCCAGGAGGAGATCTTCGGCCCGGTCCTCGTCGTGATGGAGGCCGACGACGACGATCACGCCGTCGAGCTGGCCAACGACACCCAGTACGGCCTGAACGGTGCGGTCTGGGGTGCCGATCATGATCGTTGCGTCGAGCTCGCTCGACGTGTCCAGGTCGGATCCATCACCGTGAACGGCGCGGGCGGCGGCGCGGGCGCCCCGTCCGGCGGCCTGAAGATGTCCGGACTGGGCCGTGAGTACGGCGAGTTCGGGTATCGGGAATTTCTGGAGCCTCGCTCGTACCACGGAGCGTTGACTGAACCGGCGATCAGCGAAGGATGAAAAGATGTCGACGAGGGTCTACGACATCGCCATGGCTCGTTCTGGCGACAAGACGGACACCAGCAACGTCGCGGTCTGGCCCTACGATGCCGATGACTGGGAGTATCTCCGGACACATCTGACCATCGACCGGATCAAGAAGCGCTTTGGGCCTCTCGTGCAGGGTGAGATCACCCGGTACGAGTACCCGAATATCCACGTGGTCAACTTCGTGATGACCCGCGCGCTGCGCGGCGGCGTCGGTCTCGGGCTCACCCTGGACCCCCACGGCAAGGCATATCAGACACTTGTACTGGACATCGACCTGGACGACGAGATCTGACATACCCGAATTCCGGGCGCTCGGGCGTTGTCACGAGGAGGAGCGTTCCTGTGTTGCGAGATGACTTCAAACTGATCTCGGTCGATGACCACGTCGTCGAGCCACCCGGGGTCTGGGTTGACCGGCTTCCTGCCGCGTACCGCGAGGCGGGTCCGACAATCGTCGACCAGCCGGGCCACACGCAGGCCTGGCGATACGAGGACAACCTCTACAGCATCAACCTGCTGGGCAGCCCGGCGACCCGGATCTTCCGCACCGACGGAACCGGTGAGGATCTCTACGCGCGCCACTACGACGACATGGTGCCCGGTGCGTACGACGTCCACGCGCGACTGCGTGCGATGGACGAGGACGGTGTGTGGGCGCAGCTCGTCTTTCCCACCTTCCCCCGCTTCGCCGGCACGCGGTTCCTCAACCACAAGGACCCGGTCCTGGCCTCCCTGTGCATCCAGGCCTACAACGACTGGATGATCGATGAGTGGTGCGCCGCCGCGCCGGATCGGTTCATCCCGATGATCTGCATCCAGTTGTGGGACCCGGTGGCGGCGGCCGCGGAGATGCGCAGGTGCGCGGCCAAGGGCGCTCGCGCGGTGACCATGATCGAGACACCCTCCCCGCTCGGCCTGCCGTCCTTCTGGACGGACTACTGGAACCCCGTGTTCGAGGCGGCGGCCGAGACCGGACTGGTGTTGTGCATGCACGTCGGCACGTCCGGCAAACTGACGACCCCGTCGCCGGAGAGCGAGGCGCACTCCGACGCCGTCCCCATCTCGCTGTGCGGGCTGAACTCGATGGCCTCGCTCGCTGACCTCACCTTCTCCGGCCTGCTGCATCGGTACCCGCAGGTGCGCATCGCGCTGTCCGAGGGCGGGTCGGGCTGGGTGCCCTACCTGCTCGAGCGCATGGACTACACCTGGGCCAGGACGCGCGTCGGAGTGGATCGCAGCATCTCCCCGAGCGACCTGTTCCGCCGCCACTTCTGGACCTGCTTCATCAGCGACCGCACCGCGATCGAGAACCGGCATGCGATCGGCCTCGACAAGCTGATGTGGGAGTCCGACTACCCGCACAACGACTCGGAGTGGCCGAACAGCCGCAAGTTCCTCGCGGAGGCCGTGACCGACATACCGGATGACGATGTGCACCGCATCGTCGAGCTGAACGCCCGCGACCTGTTCCGGTTCTGACCGGGCGGCTGGGAACGACGCAGGCACTCACGTGGAGGACGACTGACGGTGGCCAGATCCAGGGCGCTGCTCATGCTCGATCTGAGTAGCCAGACCACGCGGCCGGACGGCTCCTTCGGGCAGCTGATCTCGCCACCGTCGGTCCTCGATGACGTGGTCGAGCCGCTGCGGCACGCGCTGGCCGCGGCGCGCTCGGCGGCCGACACGGTGGTGTGGGTGCTGCCCAGCCCCGACTTCATCCGCCTGATGTCCGGACGCGACGCGGCCGAGCGGGACGCCTCGCCGGACCCGTTGATCGGAGTGCCGGGCCCGGGCGAGCCCCTCGCCCTGAAGGACGGCATCGGTGCCTTCGCCGGCGGTCAGCTCCAGGCCGAACTGGAGCGTGCCGGGGTCGAGGAGATCGTCCTGGTCGGCATCGCGACGCAGTACGTCGTCCGGGCCACGGCGGAGGAGGGCCTGGCGCTCGGCTACCGGGTGAGCGTGCTGGAGGACTGCTGCGTCGACCTGACGCCGCAGGTGCACGCCCAGACGATCGACGCGTTGCGCTCATCCTGTCGCGTCGCGACGTCGGCGGAGTTCTGGACGTACACGGCTGCCTCCGAGCCGTGATTCCCGCTCTGGAGGTGCTCGGCTTGGCACGGGCACGGCGCTTCCTGGAGTCGCCGGTCCGAGCCTCCGGTGACTCGCCGATGTCGTGTCCCCTGCCGCGAGCCGGAGCGACGGCTCGCCGTCGACCTCCCCGAGGTCCCGAGTTCCACCGCTCACGGCATTGCACCAGCGTACGGGTAACTGATCGACCGCACTGCCCTCAGGAGAGCAACCATGCTTGCTGACTCAACCGCCGACGCCGTCGGCACGTCGGTGTCCGTCGCGGTCGACCCGGCGTCCGGAGGCGAGCGGGAGCTCACCCTCGAGATCGCCGAGGTCCGGGCCGTGGCGACCGACGTGATCGCGCTGACGCTCGTCGATCCGTCCGGGCACGAGCTGCCCGCGTGGAGCCCTGGCGCACACATCGACGTCGAGATCGGCTCCTTCGTCCGCCAGTACTCGCTGTGCGGCGACCCCGCCGACCTGAGCCGGTGGCGGATCGCGGTGCTCAGAGAGCCGAACGGCAGGGGCGGCTCGCAGCTCGTCCACGACACGGCGCGCGCCGGGCTTCCCGTGGCGGTCCGGGGCCCGCGCAACCACTTCGAGCTGCGCCCCGCGGACGAGTACGTCTTCGTCGCGGGCGGCATCGGGATCACGCCGCTGTTGCCGATGGTCGCGGCCGCGCACAGTGCGGGCAAGCCATGGCGACTCGTCTACGGCGGCCGCGCGGCCGAACGTATGTCGTTCGTCGACGAGCTCGCGCGTTACGGGGAGCAGGTGCGCCTGCAGCCCGAGGACGTCTTCGGCCAGCTCGACCTCGAGAGGATCGTCGCTGAGAGCCCCGCCGGCACGTCGATCTATGCCTGTGGACCGACCGGTCTGCTCAACCGGCTCGAGGAGGTCTGCGCGGCGCGGGCGGACATCGCCCTGCACGTCGAGCGGTTCAGCGCGAACCCCGACGCGCTCGCTGATCCGACGCGGCGCCGTCCGTTTCAGCTCATCGCCCGGACATCCGGTGTCACGATCCAGGTGCCTGCCGACAAGACCATCGTCGAGGCGCTGGAGGATGCCGGTGTCGAGGTCCTCACCTCGTGCGAAGAGGGCATCTGCGGCACGTGTGAGACCCGGATCGTCGCCGGCGTGGCCGAGCACCACGATTCGGTGCTGGAGGACGACGAGCGAGCCGGCAACCAGGTCATGATGATCTGCGTGTCACGGGCAGCCACCGAGTCACTGACCCTGGAGATCTGAGTCGCCGTCCGCACCAACGCGGACGACTGCCGGGCTCGACCGACAGCCAGCGGTAGACCTACGTCCTGAATGCAGGATGCAAAAGAAGCGCGGAGGAACAGGATGACACCGCAGGAACGCATCGGCGCGGTAGCCCAGCGAGCGATTCAGAAATACCTGGCGGTCACGCCTGGGGAGCAGGTGGTCATCCTCGTGGACACCGTCACCTCGCCGTCGATCCCGATCGCGCTCAGTGAGGCGACCCTGGCAGCGGGCGCCGAGCCGATCGTCATCACCATCGCTCCGCGGCGCACCAGCGGTGAGGACTTGCCGAAGTCCGTGCTTGACGCCGTGGTGGCGGCGAACGTCGTCATCAGCGCATGCAGCAGGTCGCCTTACCACTCGAGTCTCAAGCCGTTGGCCCAGGAGGCCGGGGTCCGGGGAGCGCTGAACTCGCCACCCCATGAGTCGGGCTGGTCGGACGGCGCTATGCAGTACGACTTCATCGAGCTTCGGCAGCCGGCCGCGAAGCTACGCAAGATCCTCACCGAGGGGTCGACGGCGCGCGTGACCGCGCCGAACGGTACCGACATCACCATGTCGATCGCGGACCGCAAGGCGGTCGGATGGCTGTCCGGAATCGCGGAGAACCCCTGCGAGACGATGGCCTGGCCGGGCGGGGAGGTGTCCCTGCCGCCGGTTGAGGGCACGGCCGAGGGCCAGGTGGTCGTCGAGGTGGCCATGACCGACGTCGGGGGAGTGGCCGAGCCGATCCTGTGGACCGTGAGCAAGGGCGAGGTCGCTGAGATCAAGGGCGGGGTGGAAGCCGAACACCTGCGCCGCATCATCGAGGGTGTCCCCAACGCCCTCAACATCGGCGAGCTCGGTATCGGGATCAACCCCGGAGCTCGGTTGGTGGACGACATCACCGAAGCCAAGAAGCGGCGCGGCACGGCACACATCGCGATGGGCGACAGCGCGAATGGCTACGGCGGCAACGTGGTCTGTGACCTTCATCTGGACGGTCTCGTTCCGAACGTCACCATCCGCATCGACGGTGAGCTGGTCGTCGAGGACGGCGTGCTGAAGTTTTGACGATGGGTTAGCGGCCGGTCATAGATTCGCGCGCTTTCCGCAAACAAAAGGAGGCAGAGCGGTGAGGAACGTCGAGGACCACAGTGCGCTCGCCGTGAAGGTGCTTCCGGACATCGGCCTCTACATCGGTGGCGAGGTAGTCTCGACCGGCGCGGGTGGAACCCTCGAACGCGTCGATCCGACGACCGGGCAGAAGCTCGCCGAGTTTCCCGTGGCCGGGTCGCCCGAGGTCGATCGGGCGGTTCGCGCGGCGCGGCTGGCGTTTCCGGCGTGGCGGCGGTCACCCGCGGACCGACGCCGGGCGATCCTCGGCCAGGTCGCCGCCACTCTTCGTGAGCACGAGTCCGAGCTCAAGCAGATCAGCGCGCTCGAGACCGGAACGCCCCTGGCCACGAGCCGTCTCGCGCAGGCGATCGACTACTTCGAGTACTACGCCGGATGGTGCGACAAGTTCGCCGGTGAGCTGGTCGCGACGTATCCACGAGAGGCGCTGGACTACGTCAGGTACGAGCCGTATGGCGTCATCGGGGCGTTGGTGACCTGGAACGGACCTGTCATCAATGCGGCGATGAAGCTCGCGCCGGCACTTGCCGCGGGCAACACGGTCGTGCTCAAGTCTCCCGAGCTCGGACCGTTCGCCCTCATGCGTTTCGCCCAGCTCCTCACCGAGGCGGGCATCCCGGACGGCGTTGTCAACATCATTACTGGTGACGCGGATACCGCCAAGGCCATCATCAGACACCCCGACGTGGCCAAGGTGTCCTTCACCGGCGGGCCGGGCACCGCCCGGAAGGTGATGGGCCTGGCCGCAGAGTCACTCACTCCAGTCTGCCTGGAGCTGGGCGGGAAGTCGGCCAATCTTGTGTTCGAGGACGCCGATCTCGACCGGGCAAGCCAGATGGCGGCGTTGATGAGCACCGTGCTGGGGGCGGGTCAGGGCTGCCTGTTCCCGACGCGCCTGCTTGTGCAGGAATCCGTGTACGAGGACGTCATCGGCCGGGTCAAGGCGGTCGCCGAAGGGGCGCGGATGGGCGACCCGCTGGACCCGGAGACGGTCATGGGCCCGGTGATCAGCGCGGCCGCGGTGCGTCGGATCGGGACGTATGTCGACGAGGCGAGGCAGACGGCCCGTGTGGTCGCCGGCGCCGATGCCGTGGCCGACAGGCTGCCCGCCGGCAACTTCGTGGCGCCCACCGTGTTCGCGGACGTGGCGAACGACAGCCGCCTGGCGCGCGAGGAGGTCTTCGGCCCGGTGCTGGCCGTGACCCCGTTCGCCACCGAGGACGAAGCCGTCGCGCTGGCCAACGATTCGAGCTATGGCCTGGCCGGCTACGTGCACACGCGGGACCTGATCCGGGCCCATCGGGTCGCCGACCGGCTGGACGCCGGCTACATCAGCGTGAACGCGTTCCCCCAGATGAGTGCCAGCGCGCCGTTCGGGGGGACGAAGGCTAGCGGATTCGGCCGGGAGGGCGGACGTGCCGGCATCGAGGAGTTCGTACACCACAAGAACATCCAGATCGCACTTGAGTAGCCCAGGGAGTGCTCGGCTGGTGGGCGCGGCGTGAACCGACACGCCGGCGACGCGCGCGACGGGGACTCCAGCGAGTCGGACCACGTCGGCCAGCACGCGCATCCGCAGCCGCTCGCCCACCATCCGCTCGGCGGCGACCCGTTCACGACGCTCGCCACGATGCGGCTCCCGGTGGGCACGCGGACGCTTCTCGGGATGTCGGACGGGTTCTTCTCGCTGGAGACTGTTCCCCGCTTTCTCGGGACGCCCGACAACCCGACGGCGTTGCACGACGATTTGGTGGCCAGCGGGATCTCACCGGCCCGGATGCCGATCGGCTGTTTCCTGTGGCCAGGTGAGAAGAACGTGCTGATCGACGCAGGATACGGTCCGCGCATCGGAGGCTCGGGCGCGATGATCGGTGGCCAGCTGCCGGCGCACCTGCGCCATTTCGGCTTCTCGTTCGACGACATCGACGTGGTGGCGCTTAGCCACCTACACGCCGACCACACCGGATGGATCGCCGATCAGCATGGCGAGCCCCTGTTCCGGAACGCGCAGGTCGTCCTCGGCCGCGCCGACTGGGACTACTTCGTCGTGTCCGACCGGCTGAAGGCATCCGCCGCACATGTCCGGCAGGCGCTCGTCACGATGGCCGAGCAGGGGCGGGTGACCCTGGTGGACGAGGACGTCACCATCGCGCCCGGCGTCCGGCTGGTCGGCGGTCCCGGTCACACGCCCGGGCACTCGCTCTACGTGCTGGAGGCCGACGGCGACCGGGCGATCCTGTTCGGTGACGCGATCTATTGCCCGGCGCAGCTGACCGACACGGACTGGGCGGCCTCCAGCGACGTCGACCCGGTCGCGGCCAAGCGTACTCGCGAGGCATATCTCCGCGAACTTGATCAGAACGGAGGTCTCGCGGTCGGCTGCCACTTCCCGGGGCTACGAGCGGGCCGAGTGCTCAGCGGAGCGTGGCAGAGCGAGCGCGGGCAACAATGAGAAGGGCCTGAAATGACGAGAGTCCGCGGCGTCATGCGGCTGTTTGATCTTTCAGGTCGAACGGCGGTCGTCACCGGCGGCGCCACGGGAATCGGGACGCACATGGCGACGGCGCTGGCCGAAGCCGGCGCGAACATCGTCGTCTGCGCGCGCGACGGCGCGCGCTGCGAGCAGACCGCGTCTCAGATCGCCGATCTGGGCGTCAAGTCCCTGGGGCTGAGCTGCAACGTCGCCGATCCCGACGACGTGACCGGCCTGATCGCCACGGTCGTCGAGCGCTTCGGCGGCATCGACATCCTCGTCAACAACGCCGGGGCGACATGGGGTGCCCCGGCCGAGGAGCAGCCGCTCGCCGGCTGGCGGAAGGTCATCGACGTCAATCTGACCGGCACCTTCCTGGTAACGCAGGCCGCGGGACGCGTGATGCTGGAGCGCGGCGGCGGCAAGATCGTGAATGTCGCCTCGGTGGCGGCGCTGCGCGGCGCCCCGCCGTCGATTCGGCAGGCGGCCGCCTATTCGGCGTCGAAGGGCGGGGTGGTCGCGCTCACCCGTGACCTGGCCTGTCAGTGGGGCGGTCGCGGGGTCAACGTCAACGCGGTGGCCCCTGGCTGGTTCCCGACCGCGATGTCTAGCTACACCCTGGACAAGGCCGGCGAGCAGATCCTCGACGGCGTACCGCTCCGCCGCTACGGCGGAGCGGACGACATCAAGGGCGCGGTGCTCTTCCTGGCGTCAGCCGCGTCGGACTACGTAACCGGACAGGTCATCGTGGTCGACGGCGGGAAGAGCGTCTGGTGACGGCGTTACCCCTTGCCACCCGGGGGCGTGGCGGCTTTGGCCAGGAGCGCGGCCGTGCGGCTCGTGGCCAGGCGGCACGGCACGGGCACGTGATGCGCGAGGGGCGTGGGTCGTGGACGGCCTGACGATGGACTATCAACTCGGCATTGACGCGATCGCGCGGCGCGCCGAGTCGTTGGCGGGAAGTCGAGCCATCGTGGGATATGGCGCCGACGGGCAGGCCAGGCGGTCGACCTGGGCCGAGACGCTGTCGCGGGCGCGGCGTCTCGGGGCGGCGCTGACGGCGCTGGGGGTGCGCCAGGGCGAGCCGGTGGCGACGCTGTGCTGGAACTCCATCGAGCATCTCGAGGCGTACTTCGGCGTGCCCCTGGTCGGGGCGGTGCTGCACACGGTCAACACGAGGTTGAGCGCCCGCGACGTCGCGTTCATCCTCAACGACGCGGGCAGCCGAGTCCTCATCGTCGACGAGACGCTCCTGGACCTGGCCGAGGAGGCGCGCGAACTCGCACCGCTGGATCACGTCATCGTCGTGGGCGACCGGCTGCCCGCGTGGGCGGTCGGGTACGAAGACCTGCTCGCGGAAGCGGTGGACGAGGGGACCGATCCGCCGCGTATCGACGAGCGGCAGGCATGCACGCTCTGTTACACAAGTGGCACCACGGGTAATCCCAAGGGGGTTGTTTATTCGCACCGGGCGCTCGCGATCCAGTCTCTCGCTCTGATGGCCGTGGATCTTCACGGTATTCGCGAGTCCGACACGATTCTGGTCGTGGTGCCGATGTTCCACGCCAACGCCTGGGGGCATCCGTACGCCGCCGCGCTCGCGGGCGCGACGCTGGTGCTGCCACACCGGGACCTGTCACCCGGCAACCTGTTGACGCTCATCGAGCGCCACGGCGTGACGCACACCGGTGGAGTGTCCACGGTGTGGGAGGGCGTCCTCCAGCTCCTCGACGCGGAGCCCGGCCGTTACGACACGTCGAGCCTGCGGATCCTGCGGTTCGGCGGGGCCCCCGTCGCCCCGAGCGTTATGCGCCGCCTCGAGGAGTGCCATGGCATTCCGGTGGTCCAGGGCTTCGGGATGACCGAGATGAGCCCGATGGGCTCCATGGCGGTGCTCACCAGCGCCTTTGACGGCGCGAGCGCCGACGAACGGTGGGCGCAGCGGGCGAAGCAGGGCCGCCCGATTCCCTTCCTGGATGTGCGGGCACGCAACGACGCCGGCCTGGTGCCCTGGGACGGCCGGACGGCGGGGGAGCTGGAGGTGCGCGGCGCGTCGGTCACCGGCGGGTACCTGCACGAGCGCGGCGCGGATTCCTTCACGGCGGACGGCTGGCTGCTGACCGGTGACATCGTCACGATCGATCCGCACGGATTCATCCAGATCGTCGACCGGGCCAAGGACCTCATCAAGTCCGGTGGGGAGTGGATCAGCTCGATCGCGCTGGAGGCCTCCCTGTGCACGCATCCCGCGGTCGTCGACGCGGCGGTCATCGCGATTCCGGACGCACGCTGGGGGGAGCGTCCGCTCGCGTGCGTCGTGACCAGGCCCGGCGCGCACCCGACCGCGCGTGAGCTGCGGGACCATCTTGCCCCCGAGTATCCGAGCTGGTGGCTGCCCACCAGGTTCGAATACCTCGACGAGATCCCCCGGACAGCCGCGGGGAAGATCCGTAAGGCGGACCTTCGCGCGGCGCTGCCAGTGGAATCCGGCGACGATCGGCAGAGCGCGGATTCATGATGGGCGGAATCCTGGAGTTCAAAGAGTGAGTACCGGGCGTGTGCCCGGGACCGCGGACCAGGCGTACGCCCGGCGCTATCGTCATGTCCTCGTCGACCAGGGTCGCCCGCCCCTGCTCGGCCATCGTGAGGAGCGCCTGCCTGATATGCGCGTCGGACGGGGCCGTCGCTGATCTGACACGACGAAGTAGTTCCAGTTGGCACGGCCGAGAACGATGTGGGCCCGCTCCAGTACGGCAGGGCCCGTACCGCAGCCTGGACGGCCTCGCCCGCCTGGTTGGCCGCGGACAGGCGCATCCGCCCGAATGGCAGCTCGGTCGTCGAAGTCAATGGCCTCGAGGTCCGCCCCGTCCGCCTCGCGCCACTCCCGTCGATGAATGCCGACTCTCGCTCGATCACGCGCTGCCTGCCACTTGTCCGAAGAGGATGTCGCGAAACGGAATGCGCCGAACCCTCCCATCGCATTGCAGGCTGTTCGCAATCCCGTTGACGAATCCCCATGCAGACCGAGCCAGAGGTCCGGCCGCGACCGAGTACGAGCTCGCCTCGTTCGTTTGGCCAGCCGCTGGCCGCTCTGGACTGCCCCTCGAGGTCTATCGCGAACTACGCCAGAGCCGCCCGGGCGCGCTCGAGGTATGTCCGGTACTCCTGCCAGGACACGCCCAGCGCGCTCAGGCTGCTCGTCACGTCGTAATAGTCGCGCCATAGGGCGATCTTGCCGTCGGCCACGTCCCATCTCGAGCAGACCAACCACTCGTGAGCGTCGATTGTGGGGAAGGTTCCTGCTGGGAAGCGGAAGTAGTCGCTGCGCTCGGCAAAGACCACGCCGCCGTCCTCGATCAGAGAAAGGATCTTGAAGTCGGTCTCCACGCAGATGCTCAGCTTCGACTGCATCCGAGAGACGATCTCGTTGACGCCGACGGCCCGGTGGAACTGCCCGGTCAGCGGGACGTTCTCGAAGACGGTCTCCGGTGTCAGGAAGGGCCGGAGATTGCTGGCGTCCAGACTCGCGAACGCGGCGCAGAACTTCCGTACGACATCTCCTGCGGCTCCCATGAATCTCTCCTTGCTCACTGGATGTCCTCGACACCGGTATGATTCCGAGGATGCGGTCCGCCGCCGGCCTAGAGCGGTCTTACTTCTTAGCGGCCGAGGATCAGATCGGCGCCTTTCTCGGCGATCATGATGGTCGGGGCGTTCGTGTTCCCGCTCGTCAGCGTCGGCATGACCGAGGCATCCACGACGCGTAGGTTCTCCACTCCGCGTACGCGCAGGGTGGGGTCGAGTGGCGCGGTCGGGTTGGAGCTCATGTGTACGGTCCCGGCGGCGTGCGAGCCGCGGTGTGCGAACTTGCGCAGCCACTGGCGCAGGTCGTCCTCGGATTGGGCGACCGCTCCTGGTAGTTCCTCGCTGGTGACGTATTTGCTCAGGCTGGGCTGGGTGAAGATCTCCCGGGCGGTCAGGCAGGCGTTGACGAGGCCCTGCAGGTCGTCGGGATGGCCGATCAGCTCGTGGTGGATCGTCGGCGGGTCGGCGGGGTTGGCCGAGCGCAGTCCGACGCGGCCGCGTCCCTTGGGATGCGTGACCGACGGGATGACGATCACGCTGGACGTGCGCAGCAGCTGCATGTCGTGCACGTCGTGGTCATAGGCCGCGGAGGACGCGAGCACGGCCTGGAACTTCTCGTACTCGCTCAGTTCCGCACTGTCGGGTAGCGCTGTCGACATTTTTTTTATCTTGCCGGAGTTCACGCCGAACGGGCCGAAGAGGATCTCGATCTCGGTGCGATCCTTGCTACCGGCGAAAACCACCGCGTGCCCCAGGGATGCCGTCGCCGCTCCGCGGCCTCGGATGACGAAATTCAGCCCGTGCTTCACCATTCCGGCCGGCGTGACCTCACGATTCAGGGTGCGCATGGTGACGCCATATAACATGTGTGCATATGGGTGTTCCTGCAGGTTCTCGCCCATCAGTGGGGAG
The DNA here is from genome assembly GCF_900197875.1 of Frankia canadensis. Taxonomy (GTDB): domain Bacteria; phylum Actinomycetota; class Actinomycetes; order Frankiales; family Frankiaceae; genus Frankia; species Frankia canadensis. The sequence continues at coordinate 55,258 of NZ_FZMO01000001.1, forward strand.
TCGGCCACCACGGGGATGCCGAGCTCCGTCAGCCGCCCGGCCGGCCCGACACCCGAGAGCATCAGCAGCTTCGGCGAGCCGATGCTGCCCGCGCTGACGATCACCTCCGTGCTGGCGTGCGCGCGCTTGACCTCGCCCTGATGGAGGTATTCGACGCCGACCGCCCGCGTCCCCTCGAACAGCAGACGCGAGGCGACGGCATTGGTGTGGACGGTGAGATTGCGCCTCCGCGCCGCTCGGGCCAGGTAGGCCCGGGCCGTGCTGGCCCGCCAGCCCCGGCGCTGGCTGGCCTGCCCCCGGGAGACGCCGAGTTGAGTCTGCCCGTTGTAGTCCGGGTTCAACGCATGTCCGGCCTCGACGGCGGCATCGATGAACGACGTGGTCAGAGGATGGTCGACCCGGATCGGGCTCACCGACTGCGGCCCCTGCGACCCACGGTAGCCAGGGTCGCCGACGCCGTGGAAATGCTCGGCGCGTTTGAAGTAAGGCAGCACATTGGCATACGACCAGCCATCGCAGCCGGCCTTGGCCCACTCGTCGAAATCCGCCGGGTCGCCCCGCACCCAGACCATCCCGTTGATGGAGCTGCCGCCACCGAGCACCTTGCCCGCAGCCCAGGTGTCGACATGGCCACCGCGGGACGCGTCCGGCTCGGCACGGTACTGCCAGTCGTACTTGCGGCTAAGCCGCTGCGTACCCGCCGGAATTCGGATGTTGGGCGACCGGTCATGACCGCCGGCCTCCAACAACAGCACCGACGCACCCGAATCGGCACTGAGCCGGTAGGCCAGCACACAGCCAGCGGTGCCGCCGCCCACGATGATGTAGTCAAACGTCGTGGTCATCTCAGGCCATGCTCGGAGCCAGCGCCACACGCGGCGCGCCGTCCAGGAAGGTCGCCCGAACCTCGATATACGGGTCGAGGCGCTCCGGGCCGAACTCACGCCCGATACCCGACGCCATCCGCTTCTTGCGTGACATCGCCGGCCACGGACCGGAGTCGAACGCGGCCCGCGCGGCAGCAACCGCCACCTCGATCTCGGCGAGAGGGGCCCGAGCGAACGCGTCTTCCGTGCTCGAGTCCACCAAGTCGATCATCTGCTCATCGCCGACCCGGACCCAGTGTCCCGCGACATAGACGTCCGACAGGGTGATAAGCGCGTTGGTACCCACCGCATTTGCGTCCGTCGAATCGGTCATAACGATCCCTGCTCCCACAGCTCAACTGGCGGCCGCAGAGTCCACCTTCGGTTCGCGGTCATGATTGACGGCGAGGTTATCCGGCTCGATGGCGCCAACCGGTGGCGCCGCGTTGATCGTGGCCGGTCAGCGGGTGATTCCCCAGCGGTGAAGGCCGTAGACCTCGATGGCATTGCCGCGAATCAGCTGGTAGATCTCGTCCTGCGAGAGTCCCGCCCCGGTCACGAGTTTTTCCGCCATCTTCTTGGAATGCGGAAAGCTGGTGTCGCCGTGGGGGTAGTCGGTTTCGAACATGATCTGCCCCATGCCGATCTGGTCGCGCATCCGCAGGCCTGCGACGTCGTCGAAGACGCAGCCGTACACGTGGCCTTCGATGTAGTGGCTCGGCGCTTTGGGTAGGCGGGTACGGATGTTCTCTTCGAACAGGTCGCCGAGTTCCCACTCGTTGTCGAGGCGGCCGGCGATGAAGGGAATCCAGCCGACCTGCCCCTCCGTGAGAGCGATCTTGAGGGTGGGGAAAATTTCGAACAGGCCCGAGGCCAGCCAGTCCGTGAAGGCGACCTGGCAGTTCTGGAAACTCAGTGACTTCGGCACGAGGCCGGGGGAGTCGGGGCCCGTGCGTGGCCAGGTCGAGGAGGACCCGATGTGCATGTTGACGACCGTGTCGGTTTCCTCGCAGGCCTGCCAGAGCGGGTTCCAGTAGCCGGAGTGGATGCTGGGTAGGCCGAGGTATGGCGGGCATTCGGAGAAGGCGACGGCATGTGCACCCTTCGCCGCGCAGCGGTGGACCTCGTCGACCGAAAGCTTGATGTCCCACAGCGGGATGAGTGTCAGGGGGATGAGGCGTCCGTAGCCGTCACCCGCGGACCACTCGTCGATCATCCAGTCATTGTAGGCCTGGACGCACAGCAGCGCCAGTTCCTTGTCGTGAGCTTCAAGGAAGGTCTGTCCGCAAAAACGGGAGACCGATGGGAAGCAGATCGCCGCCTCGGTGTGGTTGAGGTCCATGTCGGCGAGGCGGGCGGACTGGGTGTGGACGCCAGGGGCCATTTCATCGTAGGTGGCCAGGTCCCGGTAGTAGCGGTCGCGTAGCGGCCCGACCTGCGCCTCGCCTACCGGGATGACCTTGCGCACATCCTCGTACTCCCACTGGTCGACCCAGACCGCGTCGGGGGCGTCGGGATCGTCGACGACCCGGTAGCCGTGCTTGCCGGGCTCTGGCCGGCCGAATGTCCGGACGAGCCGCGGACCGACCTCGCGGTAGCGGGCGGGAAGCCTGTCCTGCCAGACTCCCGGAGGCTCGACGACGTGGTCGTCCACAGAAATGATTTTGGGAACGTCGAGCATGGGTACTCCTCGCACCTTCCGCCGAGTGATCGACAGCGTAGCAGACGATCAGCATTGCTGACTGGTGCCAGACGTACTCCCATGATCGCCCGGAGCCCGTCGGCGGGTCGATGCCGCTGACCATCAACGCGGTCCGCCCTCCACTCAGCCCACCTACGCCATCCATGCGACGCCCGCAACCACCCGCCGGCTTCGCGCTGACTGGTCGTCTGGCGACGCCGCCCCCAGGCGCGCGCCCAAGCCAGCCACTGCCGCCGCCAGGAGACAGCTCTACAACTCAACTAATCACAAAAGTCGGGCTGGAGTATTACGCGCAGACCCCTCTGGATATACGCTTAGACCCTTTGATCATCAGATCTCCCCGGTCGGCCGCCCGGTCTGTCGCCGTGCGTCAGTGGGTTTGGTGAGGGCGAGCACGTTCGGCGCAGCGATGGCCGTGCCGTCAAGGCCCTTGCCATGCGACGTCGTGGGCGGTACCGTCAACTTGAACTGTATCCAGGATCCGTGATCCGGGATCCTTTTGACATCACGCGGGCTTGCGCGCACGCTTTGCAACGCCAGGAGGCTTAATGTCTGTCGATCCTGAGCTGGTGTCATCCAGCGACTTCCACCCGTTTCGCTGGGAGGATGCAGAAAACCCTCACGAGGCGCTCCGCGCCGTAAGGCGCGGCGACGGCGTGTTTTGGTAGCGGATGCCTTGACGGGCTGGGCGCGGATGAGGTGCGGACACAGTGAGGAGCGCGATGAGTGGGTCGGACGAGGCGGGGCCGGGTAATCCGAAGAAGGTCTATTCTGTGATCGCCCGTGCGCTTGTCGAGCACGGTACGGAAGTCATCTTCGGCATGCTGGGCGACGCGAACATGATGATCGCGGACGACCTCGCCCGCGTCCACGGAGTGCGGTACGTCAGTACCTCTCGTGAGGACGGCGCGGTGCTGATGGCCGACGGCTATGCGCGTGTCAGCGGACGGCTCGGCGTCGCCACCGTCACCCAGGGGCCTGGGCTGACGAACACGGTCACCGCGCTCGTCGAGGCCGCCCGTGCCCGGACGCCGGTGGTGGTGGTCTGTGGGGACACGCCTCCCGACGTCGACGAGCACCTTCAGGACATCGAGCAGCGTGAGATCGTGCTCGGTTCGGGCGCCGGTTTCGTGCAGGTGCGCTCGGCGCGCACGGCGGCGGGGGACGTCGCCGTCGCGGTGCGCCGGGCCTGGGAGGAACGACGCCCGATCGTGCTCAACGCGCCGACGCACGTGCAGCTGGCCGACGCCGAGGCCGAGTACGTGCCAGTCGCGGCGGAGCAGCCGGGCCGGCAGGCCATCGTTCCCGACCCCGAGGCGCTGGACCGCGCGGTCGGGCTCGTCGCCTCGGCGCGCCGCCCTGTGATCCTCGCCGGCCGCGGAGCGGTGCAGTCCGGTGCCCGGGACACGCTGCTCCGCCTAGCGTCCATTCTCGGGGCGCCGGTGGCGACGACGCTCGGCGCCAAGGACTACTTCGCCGACAGCCCGTTCAACCTGGGCCTGTTCGGGACGCTGTCGACGAGCGTGGCGACCACCGAGATCCTCAAGGCCGACTGTGTCGTGGCGTTCGGGGCGAGCCTGAACAGGTTCACCGCCGCCGACGGGTCCTTCCTCAAGGACAGGCGGGTGGTCCAGGTCGACACGGACCCCACGGCGATCGCCCGGTGGCGGTCCGTGGACGTGGGGATCTTCGCCGACGCCACCGCCACCGCGGCCGCGATGTGCGAGTACCTCCAGGAGATGGACGCCCAGCCGTCGTCGTTCTGTTCCCCGGCACTCGCCGAGGCTCTCGCGGGCTTCCAGGCCGAGCGCGAGTTCCGCGACCGGAGCACGGAGACAACCGTCGATCTGCGGACCGCGCTGATCCGACTCGACAAACTGTTACCGGCGGACCGCGGGGTCGCCTCCGACGCCGGCATGTTCTGCACCGCGGTGTGGCGGTACCTGCACGTCCCGGAACCGGCCGCGTTCGTCTGGGCCAACAACTTCGGGTCGGTGGGGCTGTGCCTCGCCGAGGCAGTCGGCGCGGCTGTCGCCGCACCGGGCCGACCGTCCGTCGCCGTCATGGGGGACGGCGGATTCATGATGGGCGGAATCCTGGAGTTCAACACCGCGGTCCGCCACGGGCTCGATCTGATCGTGATCGTGGTGAACGACGGTGCTTATGGGGCGGAGTACTACAACCTGACGGAACTGGGGATGGATCCGGCGCTGGCCTGGATGTCCTGGCCCGACTTCGCCGCCGTCGCCGACGCACTGGGCGGCAGGGGGATGACGGTCCATTCCCTGGCGGACCTGGAGCTCGTGTCCGAGGCGGTCGCGAAGCGGGACCGACCGCTGCTCATCGACCTACGCGTCGACGTGGAGGTGTCGGCCTCGGTCCGACGTCAGGGCTGACCGACTCGCGCGAGTCCCACCACCTGCTCGGACCGCCGGCCACGCCAGCGGATCACTCTCCCGCCATACCACCAAGGCGGCACACCATATGCGGGGCAAATATCATGGACCTGTCGTTATCGGAAAAAGAGACGGCGTTCCGGAACGAGCTGCTCGACTGGCTCGCCGCCAATCCCAGCGGACAGCCGTCCGGTCCCGGCCAGGACGAGCAGTTCGAACACCGGCGAGCCTGGCAGCGGCGGCTGGCCTCGGGCGGCTGGTCGGCGGTCCACTGGCCGGTCGAACACGGCGGCCGGGCCGCCTCCCTGACCGAGTCCGCGATCTTCTTTGAAGAGATCGCGCGGGCCGGCGCACCTCTTCCGGCGAACGTGCTCGGACTGCTTCTCGCGGGACCCACGCTCATGCAGTGCGGCACGCCGGAACAGCGGGACCGCTTTCTGCAGCCGATCGTCACCGGTGACGAGATCTGGTGCCAGGGTTTCAGCGAGCCCGAGGCTGGTTCTGACCTGGCGTCGCTGCGAACCCGGGCAGTTCTGGACGGCGACACCTGGGTCCTCAACGGCCAGAAGCTCTGGACGAGCTATGCACGGTACGCGCGATGGTGCATGTGTCTCGCGCGCAGCGACACCGACGCTCCGAAGCACAAGGGCCTCACATATTTCCTCCTGGACATGAAGCAGGAGGGTGTGCGGGTGCGCCCGCTCCGGGACATCACCGGCGCGGCTCATTTTAACGAGGTTTTTCTCGACAACGCGCTCGTTCCGCGTGATCTCGTCCTCGGCGGGGTGGGCAACGGCTGGCGGACGGCCCTGACGACACTCAGCAACGAGCGTTCCGGTCTCGCGTTCTTCCATCAGGTGCAGATGCGCCAGCTCCTCGATCGCCTCGCCGCCGTGGCGGTCGCCCGCGGGTCGTTCGCGGATCTTCGCGTGAAAGACGCGCTCGGCGAGCTCTACACGCGGGTCGAGGCATTGCGGCTGACGGCGTATCGAGGGCTGGCGACCATCGAGCGGCACGGCCAGCCCGGCCCGGAGAGCGCGGTGACGAAGCTGATGTGGTCGGCGACGAACCAGCAACTCACCCAGCTCGCGGTCGACGTCCTGGGCCCGGACGCACTGCAGGAAGGCCCAGGATGGGGCTACGAGCTGCTGCGGTCCAAGGGCAACAGCATCGAGGGCGGCACCACCGAGATCCTCAAGAGCACTGTCGCGGAGCGCGTGCTGTCGCTGCCGCGGTCACGGTGAGGACACGCGGATGCACTTCGCACTGACGGACGACCAGCGCGAGATCAAACAGACCGCTCGCGCGCTGCTGGCCGAGCGGTGCTCGGCCGCCCGCGTCGCGGAGCACGCGGACGGTCGCGGTCATGATTCCCAGCTCTGGGACGAGCTCGTCGGGCTCGGCTGGCCGGCGCTGGGCGTTCCCGAGGAGCACGGCGGGCTCGGGCTTGGTGTCGTCGAGGCCATGTGCCTGGCGGACGAGCTGGGCGGAGCGTTGGCCAGTGTGCCGTACCTGGGAACGGCCGCCGCCGCGCTGCTGATTCGCGGGGCCGGATCTGCCGACCAGAAGAGGGCCTGGCTGCCAAGGCTGGCCAACGGCGAGGTGCTCGGCACCTTCGGGATGGCGCGGGATGGTCAGGGGGAGCTCGTCCCGGAGGGAACGCGAGCCGACCTCATCGTGCTGGTGGAGAAGGGGCGGGCGAAGCTGCTCACGCCTGCCACGGCAAAGGTGGAGCCCGTGGACACCATTGACCGGACGCGAAGGTACGCGAAGGTAACAGGCGAGGGCGAGTCGCTGCCGGATGATGCCGCGTTGCCGGCGGCGCGCGTTTCGGTACTGGTCGCCGCCGAGATGGTAGGTCTGTGTCAGCGCACGCTTGACATGACCGTGGCCTATGTGAAGGATCGCCGGCAGTTCGAGCGGCCGGTCGGCGCTTTCCAGGCTGTCGCGCATCGCTGTGCGGACATGCTCGTAGACGTGGAGGCCGCGCGTTCCCTCGTGTACGGCGCCGCGTGGGCCGCCGATGTGGCTCCAGGCACGCTAGCGCGTTCCGCCGCACTCGCCATGGCCTACGTCGGCGACGCGGCACGGCGCGTGACCTCGTCCGCGGTGCAGGCCCATGGGGGCATTGGATTCACGTGGGAGTCGGGGCTCCACTGGTGGCTCAGGCGCGCCCAACTCGACGCGGTCCTGGTCGGAGCGCCCGGTCACCATCGTCAGCGGGTCGCCGACGCGTTCACCGGCGACGTTTCGTAGCGAGCGGCACCGCCCCAGGTGGTCGGGGCGAGCCGCGCGCACGGAGGCCGTGCGCGGCTCGCCCCGACCACCCGCGGCGATCACACCGTTCGGATGGGGCGCGTCACCCCGGTGGTGCTCGCGGTCACTGCGGTGAGCTGACGCTGGTGAGGCGTCGGAGGACCGGCAGGACCCCGGTCGCCAGGGAGTTGATCAGTTCCCGTGGCAGGGTGAAGGCGCCGGGATGCGCGACCAGGATCCGGTTGATTCCGGAGCTTTCGAGATTGGCGAGCTGACTGGCCACCTCCGCCGGGGTTCCGAAGAGCGACCGGCTGCGTGCGAACCACAGCGCCGCCTCGTCCGTGATCCACTGGGAGCAGACGCGCACTGCCTCGTCCCAGTCCTCCGGGTGGCCGAGATCGCCGAAGCGGAGATCGTGCGGGGGTACCTCGATGGGGAATCCGGCCGCCTCGAACTGGGACGTGCCGCTCATCTGCGCCAACCGAAGACACATGGGCTTGAAGATCGCGGCGTCACGTTCAGGATCATCGGTGATCACACACGACCGGGACGTCATGTAGATCAGGTCGTCGGGATCGCGGCCGGCCGCCACCGCTGCCGTACGCACGATGTCGACGTCGCGTTCCCACGCCATCCCGGGAGCCACGATGCCGTCGGCCACCTGTCCCGCGAGCGCGAGATTACGCGGGCCGGAAGCGGCGATGAGGACGGGCACCTGCACTGGATCGTGCAGTCTCCACGGATGGACGGGATGCTCCACCGTTTCGCCGCGGAGCAGGCCCCTGATCGCTGACACGGCGTCGCCGATGTCCCGCGTACGCGCATGCGGGACGCCGATGTGGGTGAGCGCGCTGTCGCCGGCGCCGACCGCGACGACCAGTCGGCCAGGAGCGATCTCCGCGACCGACCGTGCCGCCGATGCGGTGACGGTGGGATGTCTCGTCACCGGGTTGGTGACCGAGACCGAGATGCCGATCCGGGACGTCGAGAGCGCCGCGGCGGTCGCGGTCGACCACACGTCACGCCAGAGCAGCTGCGAGTCCGGGAAGGACACACGGTCGATCCCCAGGTCCTCCATGTGCTTGACGAGCTCGACGAGCGTCGGGAGGGGTGCACAGGGTGGAACGCGGACCGCGACTTCCAATGCCATGGAAGACCACCTTTCGCTATTCGGGTGACGTGGTCGCGGCCAGGCGGGCGAAGGCGGCCTCGACAACCCGATGACGCGCGTCGGCACAGGCCTTGCTGGTCTCCCGGGTGACGACGATCTCGGCCCGCTCGTCAACACCGGCCAACGCCATGCGCGCGACCTCGTCGGGGTCCTGGCCGAGCTTTCGCAATGCCTCGCGCCTCGAAGGGTCGTTGTACTCCGGGCCGCCGAACCGCGCCGGCCGGTTGCGCTTCGCGTTCCATCCTTCGGTGACCACGTAGCTCGGGCACAGAAGAGTGGCGCCGACGCCGGATGCGGCGAGATCCCGCCGCACCGCGTCCGTGAAGCCGAGGAGCGCGTGCTTCGACGTCTGATAGGAAGTCATCGGCGGCACGTATTCCGGGATGCCGAGCGAGTTCTCCGAGCCGGTGATGAGGATATGGGCCAGCGCGCCGGCCGCGGCCGAGGCCTGGAGCGCGGCCACGCTGGCGCGGACCGCGTGGAAGACGCCGAAGAGGTTGACCTGCATGATCCAGGTGAACTCCTCGACCGTGAGGTCGGCGATCCCCGTGCTGCCGCCCACCCCGGCGTTCGCGCAGAGCAGGTTGAGGCCCCCCATGCGGGCGGTGGCCTCGGCGACCGCGGCCGTGACCGCGTCGTAGTCCGTCACGTCGCACGCCAGGCTCGTGACGTCGAACCCGTCGGCGCGCAGTTTCACCGCTGCCTGCTCGGCGACGTCCGGCTCGATATCCGCGAGCACCACCGACGCGCCTCGAACGGCCGCCGCCCGGCCCAGGGCGAGCCCGATGCCCGCCGCGCCGCCGGTGACCAGCACGCCCAGCCCGCTCCAGTCCGGGGCGGGCGTGGTCTCAGATGCGGTCGTCACTGGCACACCACCGGAAGCGATCGAAGCTGGTTGATGAACACGGACCACCCGCGCTCCGGCGTGCCGTCGAGCGTGATCTTCGGGCCTCGGGTGAGCAGCTCACGGAGCAGGATCTGCACCTCCAGCCGGGCCAGCTGGTTGCCGATGCAGAAGTGCGGCCCGCCGGCGCCGAAACTCTGGTGCGGGTGCCGTGAGCGTGCGCTGTCGAACGTGTGCGGCCGGTCGACGACCTCCGCGTCGCGGTTGGCCGAGACGTGCCACAGCAGGACGGTGTCACCGGCCTTGATCTCGGTGTCGTGCAGGACGACGTCGTGCGTCGCGTGGCGCGCCATGTGCATCGCCGGCGTGACGTAGCGCAGGAACTCCTCGACCAGCCCGACGGTGTCCCCGGCGCGGGCCGCGGCGTACGCCTGTGCCTCGATGTCCGGGTTCTCCAGGATCAGCCGCATGCTCTGCCCGATGAGCGTGTGCGTGGTCTCGAACCCCGCGGTGAGCAGCGACATGACGAGCTGCTGGTACATCGAGTCGCTGATCTTCGCGCCGTCCCGCTCCGCGACGGCGAGCTCCTTGATCATGCTGGTATCCGCGGAGTCGGACTGCGCGTACCGCATCTCGACCGCGTACGCCATGGTGGCCCGAAGCGCGGCGTCGGCGCGCTCCGCCCCGCCGTTGGGGTCCTCGCGGGAGAAGAGGTCGTTGGTCCACGCGACGACCTGGGAACGCTGCTCGAGTGGCACGCCGATGACGGAGCAGATCACCCGGGCCGGCAGTTCGACCGCCACCAGTGGCACGAGGTCGCACGAGCCTCGGCCGTGGAGGTCGTCCACGATGGTGTCGACCACCTCGGTGATCCAGCCCGCGAAGCGGGAGACCATGCGCTTCGTGAACGCCGCGGCGACCAGCGACCTGATCTCGGTGTGCCGAGGCGGGTCGTTGTAGATGACGTTGTCGGCCATCGGGTGGGCGCCCTCGGCGCCTCCGGACCGAACGGGGTAGCAGATTCCCTTGGAGTTCGAGAAGGTTTCGGGCGCGCGAGACGCGTTGACGATGTCAGCGTAGCGCGTCAGCGACCAGAAGCCGCCTCGGGCGGCACCGGACGGGGTCGGCGTCCAGTGCACGGGAGCTTCCCGCCGGAGGCGTTCGAACTCCTCGTGCGGGACCGCCGCGGAAAACGACTGTGGATCGGCGAGATTGATGTTCATGGCACCTTCTGTTCGAAACCAGCGGGAACGGCAGCCGCGGGTCTACCGCGCCGCGATCGCATCCAGGATGGGGAGCAGGTATCCGATGAATCGCTCGGGATCCTCCGACATCGGGAAGTGCCCGAGGCCCGGCATCGCCATGAAGCTCACGTTCGGAATTTCCTCCGCCGCCCGTTCGGAGAGCGGCATGGTGAGGAAGTCGTAGTTTCCGGTCAGCATGTGGACGGGGCATCTGGCGGTGTCGATCAGGTGCGCCTGCCCGCGGAGGTCGTGGTCGCCCCTGAAATACGCGATGTCGCCAGGGAACACTCCGGGCGCTCCCTGCGCGTAGTGCAGCCTGGTCTCGTGACGGTATGACTCCGGCGCGGTGGCGCCCATGAAGGACATCATTGAGGCGGCGTGCTGTGCCGGATCGGAGCCGACCGTGAGCGTCCCGTCGTTGGGCCGTGGCGCCGCGTGATCTGGCACGGCGTACAGCGCGCCCTCGCAGGACACGACCGCGCGGAAGTCGTCCGGGTGGAAGCGGGCGAGGTCGAGGGCCAGCATCCCGCCCACGCTGGAGCCGATGAAAGCCGGGCGGTCGAGTCCCAGCGCGTTGGCCAGGGCGATCGGGATCTGCATAAGGTAGCCGCGGGTGAGGCGGTATTCCTGTGCCCACCAGGCCACCCCGCTCGGCGGCAGCGATTTGCCGTGATGGGGCAGGTCATAGGCGATGACGCGGAACCGGCTGGTGACGCGTTCGTCCTCCAGCAGATGGCGCCACTGGCGTCCGTCCGTACCGGCCGTGTGCTGGCAGAGCAGGCCGATGCCCGAGCCGGCCTCCTCGAAGTAGATACGGTGGTCGTGCCCGTCGATGTGCAGATGGACGTACCGGCCCCGCGCCGCGTCGAACGTCCCGTGCGGACGGCTGTCCTGGACGACCTGGGGCGTGGGGTCCGTGCCGTTCACGATGTGGCGCAGCAGCTCGACGACTCGGCGAACCGCCAGGCGCAGCTCGCCGGAAAGATTCCGGGGCGTCAGCGTCATGCCGAGGAACTGTCCGCCGAAAACGTCGGTCAGCCCGGGCGGGGGAACGGTCTGTAACATCGTCGACCACTGCTCGCCGGTGCCGACCGCGACCACGTGCGTACAGTCACCGGACGTCTCCGGCTCGCTGGGCTCGGAGAGCCTGAACAGGCCCGCGCTGACCTCGATGCGATATGCCGCCCCGTCCACGCCCAGGGTCAGGGAGCCGGTCCACCCACGGCTGTGCAGCTGGGTCTCGCCGTCGGAGTTCGCCAGCGCCACGAGGGCGGTGAGACGACCATCGGAGGTGAAGATCGTCTCTGTCGCTTCCGATATGGTCATCCGGCGACCCTCCTTCGCTCGACGTCCGTGGCCGCCCGGTCGCGCCGGCTGGTCACACGACACCCTCTTCGGCGAGGGCGTCGACCTCGGCACAGCTGAGGCCGAGCACCTCCCCGTACACCTCGTAGTTGTGTTCGCCGTAGACCGGCGCGCCCTTGTCGATCCACCCGCCGGCGTGCGGGGGCGTCTCCGACAGGTCGAACGGAACCTCCGCCACGGGCCAGGTACCCACGCTCGGGTTCGGGACCTCGGTGAGCCACTTCAGGTGCGACAGCTGGGGGTCGATGTCGCACCGGTCCTCGGCGGTCTGGGCGGCGCCCGCCGCGATCCCGGCGCGCTGCAGCTCCTCCATCGCGGCGTAGCGGTCACGCGTCGCCGCCCAGACGCTGATCCGCCGGTCTATCTCGTCGTGGTGCGCGACGCGCCCGGCCACGGTGGACAACCGCGGGTCGTCGGCCCAGCCGGCGGGCCCGACGATGCCGGCCAGCACGCGCCAGTCACGGTCGTCCAGGCAGGTGATGGCGAGCCAGCGGTCCTCGCCGGCGCAGCGGTACACCCCCTGCGGGGCGAAGTTGCCGTACGGCGCGCGGTTGCCGAACCGCGCGGTCGAGCGTCCGTTGACCGACCAGTCGAGGACAGGCACCGCCGTGGTGAAGATGCCGACCTCGGCCTGGGAGGCGTCGACCCACTGCGCCTGCCCGGTCTCGCCGCGCTGGTAGAGGGCGGCGAGGATGGCCGCGGCGAAGCTGTACGCGCCCAGCCAGTCGAGGTAGGAGTAGCCCCATCCGGTGGGCAGCGCGGGCTCGGGCAGGCCGCCGAGGTGCGTGAGCCCGGACAGCGACCCGGCGATCGGCCCGACGGCGCGGAACCGGCCGTAGGTCCCCTTCGCGCCCATCCCGGACTGCTGCGCGTAGATGATCGACGGGTTGATCTCCCGGAGCGCGTCCCAGCCGAGGCCCCAGCGCTCGAAGACCCCCGGCGAGAACCCCTCGGCGACGACGTCGCTGCGACGCAGGAACTCAAGGGCGATCTCGCGCCCCTTCGGGTGGCGCACGTTGAGCGAGATGCCGCGCTTGCCAGGGTTCTTGTTGTTGAACTGGCCACCCATCGGCCCGGTGGGCGGGGCGACCAGCGGCGTGGTGGCGGCCCGCCGGGCCTCCCGGCCGCCGGCGGGGAAGCCACCGCCTCGGGTGTCGGGGTGCGCCTTCCACTCGACCTTGATCACGTCTGCGCCGAGTGCGGCCAGGAAGCGGGTGCCGCCCGCTGACGCGAGGAACCAGGTGAAGTCGAAGATCTTCGTTCCTGGCAATGCGAATGGCTTCTTGTGCACTGACAGGCGCTCGTCGATGTCGCCGATGCGCGCCGTGGCCGTGGCGCTACCGGAGGCCGCCGAGGTGCCGGGCCAGGACGCCAGTACGTCGGCGGTGTCCTCACCGACTCGTGGCGCGCGGCGGCCGGCGTCCCAGCGCGACCCGGTCGCAATCCACTTGCTCGCCGGGTACACGTAGGACCGTCCGTCCTCTGGATGCTCGACCGCGACGAAGGTCCCGCGGGTGAGCCAGTGGGGGTCGGTCGCGTTCTCCTCCGGCCGGCGGACGGGAGCGCACAGCAGCCCGGCCGCCTGCATCTCCTGCCAGGGCAGCTCGGCGAAGGTGAACCGCCGTACGAGACGCTGGATGATCTCCACGTTCGCCGAGGCGGACTGCGTCGTGCCCGGGATGTGGCGCGCGCCGACCTCGGCCTCGACCTTCTCCTCCGTGATGGCGTCGCCCATGCCGTACTTGTCCAGGAACGGCTTCATCAGGTTGCGGTCGCGGGCGCCGATGCTGATGACGTTGAGCCAGCGGCCGTCCTTCGTATGCGCGATGGTCAGGTCCTGGCCGACCTTCGCCCCCGCGTGCCGGGCGGTCTGGCGGTAATAGGGCTGCCGCTGGACGACCCAGGCCATCAGGTCGGTCTCGGTGTTCTTCGAGACCGCCTCGTGGACGGCGCAGGTCAAACGTTGCCCTCGCCCGCTGCTCTGCCGGCGTACGAGCGCCGCGAGGACGCCGAAGGTGACGTGCTCCCCGGCGATGTGGAACGCGTGGTAGAGCTGTGGAGCCATCGGCGGCAGGTCGTACTGGCCGTCCGGCAGTGGGTCGTAGCCGCAGTTGAGCAGCGGCCCGCCGAGGGCGAGGTGGACGAGGTCGGAGCCGCGGTAGCCCGCCCAGGGCCCGTCCTCGCCGAAGGGGGTGATGCGGGCCGTGATGAGCCGGGGGAAGCGCTCCTCGAGGTCGGTCAGGCCGCGCTCGGCGAGGTGGCGATGCGGGGTCGAGTCGATCAGCACGTCCGCGGTGGCGAGCAGCCGGGTGAAGGCGGCTAAGCCGTCGTCGGTGTCCAGGTCGAGGACCACGGACTTCTTGCCGCGGTTGTAGGCCCAGAAATGCAGGGATCGCTCCGGGTCGGGTACGTCGCCCGCGAAGGGCGCGAGCCGCCGGGTCGGCGCGCCGCCCGGGGGCTCGACGCGGACCACCTGGGCGCCCAGCCCGGCCAAGGAGAGGCCGGTGTACTCACCCTGCTGGTCGCCGATCTCGACGACGCGGATACCCGTCAGGCTGCCGGGCAGGGCCGTGGCGTTCTCATCGCTCGGTTCCACACGCGGCGCACTGCCGTGAGGCGCCTTAGTCATGCGCGGCCGCCGATTCTTCCGCCGGGGCCCATGACAGCAGCGTGACTGTCTCGGTGACCGGGGTGAAACGCGCCCGCATGCGCGCCCCGATGCTGATCGAGTCGGGCGGCGCGTCGATGCGGGACAGGATCTGCAGGCGTGCGTCGTCGACCTCGACGAGCCCTATCGGGTAGGGGACGTCGTCGGCGAACGCCGGTGACAGCGCGCGGCGGTAGACCACGTAGCTCCACAGCTCGCCCTCGGGGGCCACGTCGACCCACTCGCCACCCGGTGTGAGGCAGGCCGTGCACAGGGGGGCGGCCGGGTACCGCTTGGTGCCGCACGCCGGACAGCGCTGGACGACGAGCCGGTGCTCGCGCAGGCCGGCCCAGAAAGGCGCGGCGAGAGGGTTTTTTACATCCGGCAGCAATCTTGGCTGAGTCATCACCGTGACGTCGAGATAATCGACGCCGCTCCTTTCGCGAACGTCATCGTGGAGCAGTACATGGCCACCTCGACGTCTGGGATCTGGCGCGGTCCGCATTCGCCACGCAGTTGGCGGACCGCCTCGCACAGGTGCAGCCAGCCCCACATGTAGCTCTCGGACAGCTGGCCGCCGTTCGTGTTGAGCGGAAGCCGGCCGCCCGGATAGGTGTGGCCCTCGGCGAGGAAACGACCACCCTCGCCAACGGGGCAGAAGCCGTAGTACTCCAGCATTTGGAGGACCCAGACGGCGGTCGGGTCCTGAATGTACAGCGCGTCGACGTCCTGCGGCCCCATTCCCGAGCTGGCGTACAGGTCGCGTGCGACGTTCGCGATCCAGGGCCGCATCAGGTTCTCCGGGGTACGCCCTCCGTCCAGCGCTGTGGTCTCCGCGATGCCTCGGACGTGCGCCGCGGGCTTGGGGAACTCGGCGGCGCGGTCCGCCGAGGTCACGATGAGCGCGGCGCCGCCGTCGGAGATCATCGTGACGTCCGCGCGGCGCAGTGGCTCGACGAGATAGGGCTGCTCCAGGTACTCCGCCATCGACAGCGGCTTCTGGAAGATCGCGAGTGGGTTCAGCTGTGCCCACTGGCGCTGCGCGACCGCGATGTTCCCGAACTGCTCGTCGGTCGTGCCGTAGAGGTACTTGTGGCGCTGCAGGGCCAGCCCCGCCGGCCCGGCGATGTGGACGAATCCCGCCGTGGACGCGAGATCCACGCTGTGGGGCACGCCGAAGTTGATTTTCTCGCTGCGCTGGGTCGCGCCGTATGCGATGGCGATGGTGTCGGCCAGTCCGGCCAGGATGGCCATGACCGCCAGGTGCAGCGAGAAGTTGCAGGTGCCGTACTGGAGTGTCGCGCTGTATCGGGGATGGATCCCGAGCAGTTCGCCGACGCCGGTGTCGACGCCGCCGACGCCGAGGCCGGCCCGGCAGGTGATCAGGCCGTCCAGGTCGTCCTTGCCCAGCCCCGCGTCGGCCAGCGCCAGGCTGATCGCCTCCACCGCGACCTCGTCGGCACTACGTCCAGGGAGCTCGCCCTGCTCGGTGGTACCGACGCCGACGATGGCGGCTCTGCCGCGAACTGACACCTGTCCTCCGAACCAGATCTCTAGGGTTCCCGGGGTCCTGTGGACCGACTTGGCGGACTGTATCCGAGATCCTGGATGTGCGATAGGGTTCCGTCGAGGCACGACACCCGAGGAGGCCAGCTCGTGGGAGAACGCTATGAGCACTGGATCGACGGGCAGCCCCACCCGCCGCGCGAGGGCGCGTATGTCGAGGACGTGACCAGCCCCGTGACCGGGGAGGTCGTATCGGTCATCGCTCGTGGCACGGCCCCCGACGTCGACGTCGCCGTGGGCGCGGCGAAGCGGGCTCAGCCCGCCTGGAGCGAACGGTCGGCGGCCGAGCGGGGACGGGTCCTGAGCGCTGTCGCCGACGCCATTCGAGACGCCGCGGACGAGTTCGTGCGTCTTGAGAAGGAAGAGACAGGAAAACCGGATCCACGCCGCGAGATCGACGGCGCCGCCGAGTACTTCGCGTACTACGGCAGCATCGTGCGGTCGTTCCACGGGGAGACGATCGACCTCGGTGCGGGCGCCGCGGCCTTCACCCGGCCGGAGCCGTTCGGTGTTGTCGGCGTCATCACGCCGTGGAACGGTCCACTCAGCCAGGCCACCCGCGATGTCGCTCCCGCGCTCGCGGCCGGCAACGCCCTGGTCGTCAAGCCCTCGGAGTTCACCTCCGCGACGACGCTCCTGCTGGGGAAGGTGGCGCACGAGGCAGGGCTTGCTCCCGGCCTCCTGAACGTCGTGACGGGCCTGGGACCCGAGGCGGGTGCCGCGCTCGTGGCGCATCCCGGCGTAGGGAAGGTGGCCTTCACGGGGTCGGTGCGCACAGGAAGGCTCGTAGGAGCGGCCGCCGCGTCGCGAACCATCCCCGCCACTCTGGAGCTCGGCGGGAAGTCGGCGAACATCGTTTTCGCCGACGCCAATCTCGACCGTGCCGCCGAGCACGTCGCGCGGGCCTTCACGTCGAACGCCGGCCAGGTCTGTTCGGCGGCGACCCGCCTGCTCGCCGAGCAGTCCATCCACGACGAACTCGTCGACCGGGTGGCCGCGCTGGTGTCCGCGATGGAGATCGGCAGGCAGATCGGCCCGCTGATCACGCAGGAGCAGTTCAACAAGGTGCGTGATTACTTCCAGATCGCGCGCGACGAGAAGGCGTCACTCCGCGTGGGCGGGAAGGCCGTCACCGAGGCGCCTTTCGCGCGTGGCAGGTACGTCCTCCCGACGATCTACTCGGACGTGCGTCCGGACATGCGCATCGCTCAGGAGGAGATCTTCGGGCCGGTGCTGAGCGTGCTCTCCTTCGACACCGAGGCCGAGGCGATTCAGATCGCGAACGGGACGCCGTACGGACTGGCCGGGAGCATCTGGACCGGTGATGTCGGGCGGGCGCTTCGTGTCGCCGGCCGCCTGAAGGCCGGCCAGGTGACGGTCAACGGCGCGCAGCTCGGTGTGGAGGCGCCTTTCGGCGGCTTCAAGGAGAGCGGTGTGGGCCGAGTCAAGGGGGTTGAGGCGCTCAGGACCTACACCCAGGTCAAGACGATAGGGATCAGTGCGATCTCGTGAGCTGTAAGGAGCCAAGTCAAATGTCGCTGCCCGTCGACGGACTATTCGCTGGTCTGAAGCTGGTCGATGTCGACTCCCACTACTCCGAACCCTGGGATCTGTGGTCGTCCCGCGCGCCCGAGAAGTACAAGGACGTGGTACCGAAGGTGCGCCCGGACAGCGCTGGCGTCATGCGCTGGTGGCTCGGCGACACGCCCATGTTCATGGCCGGCGGAGCCAGCTATGTCAACAAGGCCGGCCAGAAGACGAACATGGAAACGATCGACATCACGGCCGGCATGCAGTGGGACGAGATCCACGAGGCATCCTACGACGCCAAGGCCCGACTGCAGATCATGGACAAGATGGGGATCTGGGCGCAGGTCGTCTACCCCAACGCGATGGGCTTCGCGGCGTACGCCCTGATCAACCAGCTTGACCGGGAGACCGGCGCCGCGATCGTGTCGATCTACAACGACGCGGTTGCGGAGTGGCAGGCCGAGGGTGAGGACCGGCTGTTCCCGATGGCTGTCCTGCCGTTCTGGGACATCGAGGCGTCGGTCGCCGAGGTCGAGCGGATCCAGGCGATGGGCCTGCGGGGTATCACGATGGCCGGTAACCCGCACCTGGGTGGGCTTCCCGACCTCGGGCAGCCCGAGTGGGAGCCACTCTACGAGGTGCTGTCGCACTACAAGATGCCGATCAACATCCACGTCGGGTCGACCAGCTCGACCGCGGGCCGTGAGCACGACATCGCGTGGCCGTCGCTGGAGAAGCGCGCGGTCAAGCCGGTCAACTCGGTCCAGATGGAGCTCAACAACGCCCGGTTCATCTCGAACCTCGTCGTGAGTGACATCCTGCTGAAGTACCCGGACCTCAAGTGGGTCTCCGTCGAGAGCGGCATGGGATGGATCCCGTACGTGCTCGAGCGGATCGACTACGAGTACCGCGAGGAGATCCTGGGCAGCAGCGGGCCGACCAAGCCGCCGGCGCTGGAGATGTTCCGCAAGGGCATCTACGGGACGTTCTGGTTCGAGCACGCGGGCCCGGTGCTGCTGCTCGACTACCTGGGCGACGACAACGTCATGTGGGAGACCGACTTCCCGCACCCGACCTGCCTCTTCCCGTCGCCGGTCGAGCGCAGCGCGGAGGCCCTGAAGGACGTCCCCGCCGCGTCGATCCGCAAGATCATGCAGGACAACGCGGTGAAGCTTTACAACCTGCCGTTGGAAACCGCGAAGTAGCAGGCTCGTGTCCGGTCCGCGGCGGAGCCCGGTCAGGCACTCCCGACGTGGACGTGCCGTCGGCAGGGACATCCGGCCGCGGATCCGTGGACGCACGACCTGTCGGGGGACCGGCCTGGTGCGGTCCATGTCAGGGAGAGGGTGACGAGATTGGCTCGCGACGCTGTGATCGTGGCGGCGGTCCGTACGCCGCTCGCCAAACGGAACGGCGGTCTGTCCGGCGTGCATCCGGCCGATCTCTCGGCGCTCGTGCTGCGCGGCCTGGCCGAACGTACCGGTCTGGATCCCGCGCTGGTCGACGACGTCGTGTGGGGATGCGTCAGCCAGGTCGGCGAGCAGACCTTCGACATCGCGCGCACCGCGGTCCTGTCGGCCGGATGGCCCGAGCGGGTGCCGGGCGTGACCGTCGACCGGCAGTGCGGCTCGTCGCAGCAGGCGGTGCACTTCGCGGCGGCCGGAGTCATCGCCGGGCACTATGACATCGCCGTGGCCGGTGGCGTCGAGGTGATGTCACGGGTGCCGATGTTCTCGGCGATCACCGAGGGAACGTCCCCCCTGGGCGAGCTCTACGCCGAGCGCTTTGGCTCGGAGTTCCCGAATCAGGGGATGGGGGCCGAGGACGTCGCCACGATGTGGCACCTCTCCCGGTCCCAGCTCGACGAGTACAGCCTGCACTCCCATCAGCGGGCGGCACAGGCGATGGACGAGGGACGCTTCGCCGACGAGATCGTGCCGGTGACGACTGCCGACGGTGTCGTGATCGCCGCCGACGAGGGAGTCCGTCGCGGTGGGTCGACCGAGGCGATGGCCAGGCTGAAGCCGGCGTTCAAGCCGGACGGGATGATCACCGCGGGCAACGCCTCACAGATCAGCGACGGTGCGGCCGCCTTGCTCGTCACGACCTCGGAGCGGGCGGGCGAACTCGGCCTGACTCCGATCGCCCGCGTCCACAGCGCGGTCGTGCTAGGTGACGCGCCCATGCCGATGCTGACGGCACCCATTCCGGCGACCAGGAAGCTGCTCGACCGAAGCGGCGTGTCCATCCATGCAATCGGTGCCTTCGAGGTCAACGAGGCATTCGCATCGGTGCCGTTGGCCTGGCTGGCCGAGACCGGGGCTGATCCCAAGGCGCTGAACTCCAACGGCGGCTCGATCGCGCTCGGCCACCCGCTCGGAGCGAGCGGGGCCCGGCTGATGACGACGCTCGTCCACCACATGCGCCACAACGGCATCCGGTACGGTCTGCAGACGATGTGTGAGGCCGGGGGGCAGGCGAACGCCACCCTCCTAGAACTGATGTGACGCGGCGCCGACGTACGGGTGTTCCATACCGTCCCAAACGCGGCGAGGAGGCCACGCCCTCCGTGGCGCGTAACGTGAGAAACCTGGGCAATCGGAGATCAGGAGCTGCGAGAAGATGAGCAAAGTGTGGTTCGTTACCGGATCCTCTCGAGGGTTCGGTCGCGTGTTCGTGGAGTCCGCGCTCCAGGCGGGTCACCAGGTCGCCGCCACGGCCCGCAACGTGGACACGCTCGCTGATCTGTCCGCCACGTACGGGGACGCCGTCCTCGCGCTACCGCTGGACGTGACGGACAAATCCGCCGTCGATAGCGCGGTCAAGGCCGCGGTCGCCCGCTTCGGCCGGCTCGACGTGGTGGTGAACAACGCCGGCTACGGTCTGTTCGGCGCCGTGGAGGAACTCAGCGAGTCACAGATTCGTGACCAGCTCGAGACGAACTTCTTCGGCGCGCTATGGGTCACTCAGGCTGTGCTCCCACAGCTGCGTGAGCAGCGCGAAGGGCACATCATCCAGATCTCGACGATCGGAGGAATCGCGGCCTTCCCGAATCTCGGCGGATACCACGCCTCCAAGTGGGCGCTGGAGGGCCTCAGCGAGGCCCTGGCCCAGGAGGTCGCCGCGTTCGGCATCAAGGTCACCCTGGTGGAGCCGGGTGGGTTCAGCACGGACTGGGCCGGTTCCTCCGCTGTACGTACGGTTCCCAACCCCGCCTACGACTCCATGCGTCAGGTGATGGCGGAACGCTCGAAGGCCGGCTCCTCGTCCGCTGGGGATCCCGCGGCCGCCGGCCCGGCGCTCATGAAGATCGTCGAGGCGGAGAACCCACCGCTGCGGGTTCTGTTCGGTGCGCCGCCGACCCAGCTCGTCAAATATCTGTACCAGCAGCGGCTGAACACCTGGGCCCAGTGGGAGGACGTGTCCATTCAGGCTCAGGGCGGCTGACGGTCGACTGGTTTGACCAGGGTGCCGCCGGGCGCTTCGTCGACGGGCCGCACCGGTAGTTCCTCCCTTTTCTGGGCGTCGCCTGCCCGAACGCCGATGACGTTCCACGGAGTGATTCCATGAAGCTTGCGATGACGCACCCGTACTCAGGGGACTTCCGCGCCTTCGCGGCGATGCTGCCGGACCTGGAACGAGCCGGTCTCGACGCAGTGCTGTTGCCCGAGGCCTACTCCTTCGACGTGATCAGCCAGATCGGCTACCTGGCCGCCATCACCGAACGAATGGAGATCGGTACCGGCATCGTCAACGTGTACTCCCGCACACCGGCATTGCTGGGCATGACCGCCGCCGGCTGCGACCACGTCACGGGCGGGCGGTTCATCCTCGGCCTCGGCGCCTCGGGCCCGCAGGTCGTCGAGGGATTCCACGCCGTCCCCTTTGTCGCGCCGCTCGCCCGGACCCAGGATGTCATCGAGGTCGTGCGTAAGACCGTTCGCCGTGAGGTGGTCGCCCACGACGGGCCGGCGGTCACGATTCCGCTGCCACAAGGGCAGGGCACCGGATTGGGCAGGCCGCTGAAGCTGGTCAACCGGCCCGACCGCCCCGCGGTGCCCGTCTGGTGGGCGGCGCTGAAGACCGGTGCGGTGCGGGCGGCGGCGCGACTGGCCGACGGCTGGATTCCCTTCCTGTTCTTCCCCGAGCGCGCGAAGCTGGTGTGGGGGGAGGCACTCGCGGAAGGGACGGCGCTGCGCGCGCCTGAGCTTGGCTCCCTGGATGTCTTCGCCGGCGGCCGGGTCGCGATCGGTGCGGACGTCGATGTCGACGCGGTCCGGGACGCGGTCCGGCCTCAGGTCGCTCTGTACGTCGGCGGGATGGGCGCGCGGGGAAAGAACTTCTACAACGACATCGCCACCGGATACGGCTTCGGTGCCGCCGCGAAGGTCGTCCAGGACCTCTATCTGGACGGCAAGAAGAAGGAAGCGGAGGCGGCGCTGCCCACCGACCTCCTCGATGGGTTGATCATGGCCGGTCCCGCCGCGGCGGTCGCCGATCGCGTCGCCGCATACCGTGATGCCGGAGTCACCTATCTCGAGATCATCCCGCACGGCGGAGATCCGGTCCGGATCGTCGAGCGGATGCGCGCCATCGTCGACGCGTGACGACCTCCGGAGCGCCGGTCCTCCGTCGCCCGGGTGCCGTCGCGGCGGTTTGTCGCAGTGGAATCAAGGGGATCTACGCGAACGGCAGCCCGTCCGTGACCGGGAGGGACCGATAGACCGACCGGGTCGTCGTGCTCGTCGTGACTGCCGTAGTGGAGGTCGCCGGATCTTCGTGACGCCATGGGCGCCAGGCGAGGACCGTCCTTGTTCGTGGCAGCCGAGAAGGAGTTGACAGAGATGACCCAGGTTGAAACGACCGCCGACGGTCCCAGTGACCTGGAAGGGCCATGGGACGTCGTCGTCGTCGGTCACGGGGCGGCTGGGCTGACCGCGGCGCTTTCCTTCTTAGAGGAGTCTCCGCTGGCACGGGTCGCGGTTCTCGACCGGGCTGACCGACAGCACCGCGGCGGCTCCACCGCGTGGACGACATCGGCTTTCCGGCTCGACGGTGACGCGCAGCTGGACCCCGGATGGGCGGAGATCGTCCGGGCCACGTCGGGGCACCACGTCAACGACGAGTACATCGAGGCGTTCTACGAGAACGCCACCGAGACGCTCAACTGGATCCGCGCACACGGCGTCGAGATCGGGAAGCACCAGGTGCCCTTCCAACTGGCGTTCGGCCGGCAGGTCTGGTTTCCCGTCGGCGGCGGGAAGGCGATCGTCGAGGCGCTCGGCGCGGCCATCGAGGGACGCGGAGCGTCCGTCTTCTACAGCACGACCGCGCTGCGGCTGGTGACCGGTGCTTCCTCGCGCGTCGAGGGCGTCGTGGTGCGCTCCGGCGACGGTACCGAGCACACGATGCGGGCGCGGTCGGTCGTGCTGGCGAGCGGCGGGTTCGAGGCGAACCCCGAGATGCTCTCGCGGTACATCCCGAACGCCCACCGGCTGAAGACCGTCTCGCCGGGCACGGACGTGAACACGGGCGCCGGCATCCGCATGGCGATGGAGATCGGCGCCGACACGGCCGGGCAGTTCGACGGCGCCCATCTTGAGCCCGTCGACCCGCGCTCGTCCAACCGCGAGGGCCAGGTGGGGTCCTGGCTGTTCGGGATCCTCGTCAACCAGCGCGGCGAGCGCTTCATGGACGAGGCAGAGCGTCCGCACGACATTCACTTCGACCAGGTCGGCAACCGGATCTTCCGCAACCAGAACGGGCGCGCCTACGCCATCGTCGACGCGGGCATCCGAGCGGGCGTCCCTCGATTCGAGGCGCTCAACGATCAGGAGAACCCGCCGCTGCGGGCCGACACGGTCGAGGGCCTCGCGGAGCTGCTCGGGGTTCCGGGTGACGCGCTGCGCCGCACCATCGAGGAGTACAACGAGGCCTGCCAGGACGGCGAGTTCGACCCGGCGCGTCTGGATGGGAAGGCGACCGCCGGGATCAGCCCCCGAAAGTCGAACTGGGCCCAGCCGCTGGCGAAGCCGCCCTACGAAGGTGTTCCGGTAGAGGCCAACATCTGCTTCACCTACGGCGGTCTTCGCGTCGATGGTACGTCGCGTGTCCTGAACACTGACGGGCGGCCGATTTCAGGCCTGTGGGCCGCCGGCGAGATCACCGGAATTTTCCACGAGCTGTACCCGGCGGGCACCTCCGTCCTCCGTTCTCTCACCTTCGGCCGAATCGCCGGCAGGGAGGTCGCCGCGGAGCTCGCGGAGGCCGGCGCGCCTGCTGGCGGTTCGGCAGCTGTGGAAGCACCGTCCGGATCCGCGGCGCACTCCATGGTCTGAGAATCCGCCCGGCGGCATCCGGGACGCTGTCCACGGGCCTGCTGATCGAGACCGCCGAGCCGTGCCGTGGCGCGAGCACGTCCAGGGCTCGGCGGTCACGGTCGGCATCTCGGTCCTTCGCCATAACCTCCTCGGCGGCCGGCACACCCTGTCCCGAGGCGATGAGGCGTGTCGGCGCCCAGGAACGGTCTGCTGCGGGATCCGGCTGGTGGGCGCCCCATCCGTCGACGACACGGCCTCCGACGAGGGATGATGACGATGGAACATGTTCGGCTTGGTCGGACCGGCCTGCAAGTGTCACGGCTGTGTCTGGGGACCATGACGTTCGGTCTGCAGTGCGACGAGGAGCAATCACGATCGATTCTCGATCGTGCCGCGGAGGGCGGGATCACGTTCCTGGATACGGCCGATGTCTATCCGCTGGGCGGGACCGTCGAGACCGTCGGCCGCACGGAGGAGATCATCGGCCGCTGGCTGGCTGGTCGTCGCGACGAGTTCGTGGTGGCGACGAAGTGCGTCGGGCCGATGGGCCCTCGGCCGTGGAACCGAGGCGCGTCGCGGCGGCACATCCTCGACGCCGTCGATGCGTCCCTGCGTCGGTTGAACACCGACTTCATCGATCTCTACCAGCTGCACCTCTATGACCGCGATACGCCGATCGACGAGACGCTCAGGGCGTTGGACGACGTGGTCCGTTCGGGCAAGGTCCGCTACGTCGGGGTGTCCAACTTCCTCGCCTACCAGCTCGCGCGGGCGTTGGGACGTAGCGAGGCGTTGAACCTGGTCCGGTTCGACTCGGCCCAGCCCCGGTACAGCCTGCTCTTCCGGGAGGTCGAGCGCGAGCTGTTTCCGCTGTGCCTGGAAGAAGGCGTCGGGGTGATCCCGTACAACCCACTGGCCGGGGGGTTGCTGTCGGGCAGGCACGACCGCACGAGTCCGCCGGCGGGCGGCAGCAGGTTCGCTCTCGGTACCGCCGCGAGCCACTACCAGCGGCGGTACTGGCAGGAGCGAATGTTCGACACCGTCGACGAGCTGACCGCCGTCGCGGCCGCGCTCGGCGTGGCCCTGCCGACGTTGGCGGTCGCCTGGTCGCTGGCTCAGCCAGCGGTGACCGCTCCGATCATCGGCGCCAGCAGGCCGGAGCAGTTGAAGGCCACCCTCGCCGCCATGGACCTGCATCTCGACGACGAGCTGCGGTCGCGTCTGGACGAGCTGACCGTGGACTACCGCCGCGGCGACCTCGGCGTCTGACCACACCAAGCTTGCGGGCTTGCGGGCTGACGGCACTCTGGCCACGTCAACGGCGCGTCTCTGCGATCACATGCGTCCGGAGCGGTGTGGGGAGCCAGCGGCATCCCGGTCGACACGAGACAGTGCTCGACCCTGGGATCCACGGGCGGTAGCGGCGTGTCTGCCAAAAATGAGAAGAGTGTTCACCAGTCGCGCTGGTTATCCTCTATGGTCTGCTGGTTCGTAATACCCCTTGCCGGCAGCAATGACGTGGTTCGTCGGGGACGGCGCGAACAACATTGTTGTGGTCTCCGTAACTTGGGCATACTAGGTGGGTTGGGGGCGTACGACGTTTCGCGAGGTTCGCTGATGTGTTCCGATGGCATGCCGCTGAATCGTGATCCTCCGCTGGTGCTGCGGACGGAACTGCTCCACGAGTCGGAGCGAACGCGGGTGTCGCGGCTCGCGACGACAGCGGGGAGTGTGATCCGGAAGGAGCCGCTGGGGCCAGGGGCACAGCGACGGTTGGGGCATGAGGTGGAGATCCTCAAGCACCTGTCCGACGTTGAAGGAGTCGTGCACTTGGCCGATCCGGCGCCGCTGTGCCCCGGGTCGCTCCTGCTTGCCGACGTCGGTGGCATGGCGCTGTCGGAGTGGGGCGTTCCGTGGAAACCGGCCGCCTTGGTCGATCTGGCCGAAGCGCTTGCGCGGGCCGTGGCACAGATGCACCGCCAGGGCGTGGTGCACCTGGACATCAACCCCGCGAACATCGTTGTCAGTCCTGACCGTCGAGTCACGTCTCTTATTGACTTCGCGCTTGCCACGACTTTTGCGGCAATCCGGCAGGAATTCCAACATAGCAGTGAGATTGTGGGAACAGTACCGTACCTGGCGCCGGAGCGGACCGGTCGGACCGGTCGACCTGTAGACCAGCGTGCCGATCTGTACGCGGTCGGGGCCACCCTGTATGAGCTGGCGACGGGCGCACCGCCATTCGGGACGGGTCCTCCCCTCCAAATGATTCATAACCATCTCGCGCGGGTGCCGGTATGGCCGTCGAGGATCAATCCGGTGGTACCCGAAGAGCTGTCCGACATTATCATGCACCTTCTTGAGAAGGAGCCGGACGATCGTTACCGGAGCGCCGACGGGTTGATATACGACCTCGCTCTGCTGTCTCGTGGCGCGGCGGTCGTGCGCCCTGGAGAGCACGATCTTCCGAAGCGACCGCTCATGACGGCGCGGCTGGCCGGGCGTGATCGGGAGATCGGCGAGCTGCGAGCGGCCTTCGCCGAGGTGATGACGGGCCGCTGCCCCGGGGTCGTCCTCAGTGGTGCCCCGGGCGTAGGCAAGACGTCGCTGGCCAACGAGCTACGTCCGGTCGCGGCGAGTCACGATGGCTGGTTTGTGGCGGGCAAATTCGACCAGTACCGCCATGGCCGGGAAAATAATGGCCTGATGCAGGCATTCAGGGCGCTGGGCCGGTTGTTGCTGGCTGAGCCCGAGGAGAGCCTGGTCGCCGTGCGCTCCAGGATCGAGCAGACGTTAGGACCGAACACCGGTCTCGCTGCGTCGATGGTGCCGGAGCTGGTGACCCTCCTGGCTGTCGCCCCCGAGCCGGGGGATCCGATGACAGCGCAGGCGCGCGCGCAGCGCAGCAGCATCGACGTACTGCGCGCGGTCGCTTCCCGTGAACGGCCGGTTGTGTTCTTCATCGACGACCTGCAGTGGGCCGGACGTTTCTCGCTGGGCTTCATCGACTCGATTCTCGGCGGTGAGGAGGAGGTCGACGGCCTACTACTGGTGGGTGCCTTCCGCGACAGCGAGGTAGACGCCGCCCATCCCTTGGCGTCCATGATTCCACGGTGGAGTCGTCAGGCAGTCAGGCCGCGCATCCTGCAGCTGGGCAATCTGACGCCGGAGGGCCAGGAGGCCATGGTAGCCGGCCTGCTGAAACTACCCTCGCCGGCCGCCACGCAGCTGGCACAGATGATCGCTCCATTGACCGGCGGCAATCCCTACAACACGGTTGAGCTACTCAACTCGCTGCGACAGGACGGCATACTCACTCCCAGTGAAGGCCGCTGGCGCTGGGACCGGGCTGAGCTGCGCCGGCGCTTGACGCACGCCGACGTGGCGGAACTGGTGACGACCCGCGTCGCCGCGATGCCGCCCAAGACCCAGGAGACGCTGGCGGTGATGGCCTGCCTGGGGAGCCGAGCCGAGCTCGACCTTCTGGAGGTGGCGACGGGGCTCGCGGGGGACGAGCTTGAGCGGCGGCTCGCTCCCGCGTGCGCCGCTGGTCTGCTGGTGCTCGATTCCGATGGGCGGCCCAGCGTGCGGTTCCACCACGACCGGAGTCAGCGGTCCGTCCTGGCCCACCTCCTCCCCGAGGTGCGACAAGCCACTCGGCTGGGCTTGGCCCGCCGCCTGGCCGGCCGAAGCGAGTTCTTCGCGTCAGCGGCAGAGCAATACCTGCTCGTGGCCGACTCCGTACACGACCCACAGGAACGGCGGCTGATGGTCACGCAGTTCCGGCGGGCCGCCGACGAGATCGGAACGCTGGCGGACACTCCGCTGGTGGCGAGATTCCTGTCCGCGGCGGCGAAGCTCATCGACCCGAGCGACACAGGCCAGCTGCTGGCGGTGCGCATGGACCTGCACGCCGCCCTGTACCGCCTGGGCCGCCTAGAGGAAGCAGACGACGAATACGAGGCCATCAGCCGTCTGTGTGCCGACCCGGCGCAATGTGCACCAGCCACTGCGATACAGATTGGCAGCATCTTCAACCGTGGCCGCGTCGGCGAGGCGCTGCGGCTCGGCCTGGACGCGTTGCGCCGCGTCGGCCTTGTCATCCCGGATCGGGACCACCTGGACGCGGAGATCGACCGCGGGCTCGACGTGCTCTCCCGCTGGATCACCGAGACCAGCGAGTCTGACGATCTTCGGCGGTCGACGGTCAGCGACCCAGCTCGCGTCGGCGCCGTTCAGCTCATCCACCGACTCATGCCTCCGGCCTACTGCTGCGATCAGACGATGCTGGCGTGGCTGGCCGTGACGACGATGCAGATGTGGGCGCGGGATGGCCCGGATCCCGCCCTGGTCGGCCCGGGCTGCTATATCGGATCAGTGATCGTCTCCCGCAGGCATGACTACCGCACCTCGTTTCGCATCCTTCGGCGGATTCTCGCTGTGAGCCGAGCACGTACCTATGAGCCTGACGTATGGCGGGCGCAGCTCCTGTATATCGTCGACTCCGCGCACTGGTTCGAGCCCATCGAGAATAGTCTGCCTGCGGCGCGTAGCGCGCTGGAGTGTCTTGTCCGGGATGGTGATCTACTAAACGCCTGCTATGCGCACTTCGTTATTATCTGCGATCTC
Source organism: Frankia canadensis (assembly GCF_900197875.1). Lineage (GTDB taxonomy): Bacteria > Actinomycetota > Actinomycetes > Frankiales > Frankiaceae > Frankia > Frankia canadensis. The sequence continues at coordinate 83,794 of NZ_FZMO01000001.1, forward strand.
CTCGACTGTGCGCCGTCACTCGAAATCCTTGCCGCGGAGGTCGACGAGGCGGTCGCATTCACCGCACGCACCGGCAACGGGCGAACAGAAGAAGTCTTCCGGGCATACCGTCGGCTCGTCCGAGCGTTGCGAGGAAGGCCCGTGGAATCGGCGGCTGACGAGGCGTCCGAGCCAAGCCTGCTGGCCGTCGAGCCGGACGTCCTCGTCATACTGCACGTCACCCGGGCGCTCGCTGCCGCGATTCTTGATCATCCGGATGAACTCGATCGGCACACGGCCGCTGTGACACCATTGCTGCCGACCTTTGAAGCGACCTACATTAGTACGACGGCACGTGTGCTGCGCGCACTGGCTCTGGCGGCCAAGATCCGCGCTACGGACGCACCTCAGCGCGATGCCATGCTGCTCGAACTAGACGGTTTGGTCGCATGGCTGGGCGAGCGGGCAGCCGACGCACCGGCGAACTTCCGACACCTGCTGCGCCTGATCGAGGCGGAGCGGGCGTGGGCCGTCGGCGACTTCCAAGGGGCGGTGTTCGCGTTCGACGCGGCGCAACTGGAGAGTTCCGCGCGTGCACGTCCGTGGCACAGGGCACTCATCCTCGAACACGCAGCGCGCTTCTACCTGGCCCACGGCGTTGTGGGAGCTGGCCACGGCCTGCTCGTCGCTGCCCGCGGCCTGTACCTGGACTGGGGTGCGGCCGCCAAGGTCAGTCAGCTCGACTACGTCCATCCCGCGCTGGCGGCCGAGCCCGCCAGCGCCAGTTCGGCCATGAAATCAACAGTCCAGCCACCCGTCCGCCGATCTACCGTGATGGCCGGCACCCTTGACCTGCTCGGCATCGTTGCCGCTTCGAGAGCGCTGAGTTCCGCGACCAGCATCGATGGTCTGCGGGTCAAGGTCGGACAAATCCTGGGAGAGCTGACCGGTGCGACTGCCGTCCACCTGCTCCTGCGGGACGAGGAGCAGCGCACGTGGTGGGTGCCTGTAGACGAAGGGGGGGCGGTCTCCCTGGAGGAGGCCAGCCGGCGGCGCCTGTTGCCAACCTCGGTCATCTGGTACGCCGAGCGCACTCGCGGTCCCGTCGTCATCGCCGATGCAGCCCGCGACGACCGGTTCGGCCAGGATCGTTATTTCGCGGGACTGGACCGCTGCTCACTGCTGGCCGTACCGATCTTGATCCGGAGCGAGCTGCGGGCCATGCTGCTCCTGGAGAACCGGATGATCCGCGGCGCGTTCACCACCGAACGCCTCGAAGGGATCATGCTCATCGCAGCACAGCTCGCGGTCTGCCTGGACAACTCCCTTGTTTATGCCTCACTCGAACGTAAGGTTGCTGAGCGCACCGAGGAGCTCGCGACCTCGAACCGACGGCTCGAACAGATTTCGGTCACCGATGCGCTGACGGGGCTGGCCAACCGGCGGCGTCTCGACGAAGTACTCGATGCCGTCTGGCGGCAGGCTCGGCGCCAGGCGACACCCGTCGGGTTCGCGATGATCGACATTGACCATTTCAAGGCCTACAACGACCACTTCGGACACGCTGCCGGCGACCGGTGCCTGCAACGCGTCGCCGCCTGCGTAGCGGCCAGCATCCGCGACAAGGACCTCGCCGCCCGTTACGGCGGTGAGGAGTTCGCGATTGTGATGCCGGGTGCCGACGCGGACGCCGCCACCCGGATCGCGGGCCGGCTGCGGTCTGCCGTGGCTGAACTGGCCGAATCGCACCCGCGGGTCGCCGACCAGATCGTCACAGTCAGCATCGGTGTCATGTCGATGGTTCCCACACCGAAGGACGACGTGAAGGCTCTCGTCAAACTCGCCGACGCGGCGCTGTACCGCGCCAAAGATCGTGGGCGTAACCGGGTGGAAGCAGCACTCCCGAACTCCGAGCGCGATAGGTGACCGGCGGCCGGATCTGGCACACCACATGGTGCGTCGCGCGGGAGGCGTCGCTGATGTTGAATCCAACGATGTCGACCGAGAAGCGACCGGCACGGCAGTCCCGCCGTGAACCACACGCGTCGCACCAGGTACTCTCCTGAGTCCTGGATGCACGATGATGGTCGCGGATGTAGGGTTGGCGTGTTGCCAAAGACGAGCAGTCGACGCAGCCCACGATCACATACCTTAGAAAGGGAGGCGCTCGTGACCGCTGCGGACACCGCGGATCTTGTGCTGCGGGTCGTCGTCGGTCTGACGATCGTCGCACACGGCTACAACCACATTTTCGGGCCGGGCGGCGTCCAGGGTACCGCTGGCTGGTTCGCGAGCATGGGGCTCAAGCCCGGGATCATGCATGCCTGGGCAAGCGGTCTGATCGAGCTGGTCGCTGGGATGGGGCTGGCGGTCGGGTTGTTCACGCCGTTCAGCGCCGGGGCGATCATCGGGATCATGGTCGTCGCCGGGATGACGGCGCACCGGAAGAACGGTTTCTTCATCTTCAAGCCGGGCCAGGGCTACGAGTACGTCCTGATGATCGCGGTCGTCTGCCTGGCCATCGCGACGTTCGGTCCTGGGCGCGCCTCAGTGGACCACTCGCTCACGATCGACGACAACCTCGACGGCTGGCTCGGCGGGCTGATCGCGCTGGTGCTGAGCGTGGTCGGCTCGGCGGGTCTGCTGGTCACCTTCTGGCGTCCGGAGCCGCCCAGGCCGGCCACGATGGCCACCCAGGACGTGCAGGCCAAGCAGGACGCGCAATAACTGGCCTTTGCTAACCTTTCCCGGGGTGTACAGGCGCGCCGCTCACAGGTGGGTGAGCCGATCAAGGAGCGTCAGCGCGTCGAGAAGGATCTGGCGCTCGGCCTCCGTGTAGTTATGGTGCAGGGCTCGGGCGAGCCACTCGGCCCGGGCGGCCTGGTCGCCCTCGGCGCGGCGGCGGCCGGCGTTGGTGAGAGTGATGAGCTGCCGGCGGCCGTCCGTTGGGTCCTGGTCCCGGCGGATCAGCTCGTGCCCGGCGAGCACCTGCAGCATGGCGGTCATCGACTGCGGACGAACCCGTTCTGCGATCGCCAACGCACTGGCAGTCCAGGCGCGGTCCTTGCCAAGCCGGGCCAGCACGGAGATCTGCGACGGGGTCAGCTCTCCGTCGTCGGCGATCTTTCGAAGGTGGCGGCCGACGGTTAGTGGCCGGTGAAGGTGGCCTTGCCGGGTCCGTTCTGCTGGAAGGACTCCATGCCGTTCTTCTGGTCCTCGGTGCCGAACAGGCCGACGAACAGGCCGGTCTCCAGTCGCAACGCCTCCGACAGTCCTGTCTCCAGACCGTCGTCGATGGCGCGCTTGGCCGCGGCCAGCGCGAGCGCGGGGCCGTCGACGTACTGCCTGGCCCTGCGCAGCGCCTCGGCGTAGACCTCGGCCGCCGGGACGACGGCGTCGGCGAGCCCGATCGCGAGCGCCTCCTCGGCGCCGACCTGACGGCCGGAGAAGACAAGTTCCTTGGCCCTGGCGGGCCCGACCAGCCGCGGCAGCCGCTGGGTGCCACCGGCACCCGGGATCACGCCGAGCAGGATCTCCGGCACGCCGAGCTTGGCGTTGTCCGCGAGGATCCGGAAGTCGGCGCACAGGGCCAGCTCCAGCCCGCCGCCGAGCGCGTAGCCGGTCACGGCGGCGAACACTGGCATGGGAAGGCGAGCGACCGTCTCGAAGGTGGTGCTGAGCTCGCTGACCCAGACAGAGATGCCCGCGTAGTCCTTGGCCGCCATCTCCTTGATGTCGGCGCCGGCCGCGAACGCCCGCTCGCCGCCGTAGATCACGACGGCGCGGATGTCAGCGCGCCGCGACGCCTCCAGCGCCACCTCCCGCAGCTGCGCGGTGAGCTCGGCGTTGAAGGCATTCACCTTCGGCCGGTCCAGCCGAATCGTCCCAACCCCGTCCGCAACCTCTAGTCGTACGACCGCCACCGGCCGACCTCCTCCTTACACCATCCCTGAGCCGGGCACCTGCCGCAGGCCCGGCCTCGATCTGTCCGGCCTCGACCGAACCCGACCGTACGTGGCGGCGGCACCTCCCGTGGTGACCCGCCCGGTGCACGAGTGCCCGGGAGCTAACCACGAGACGTGCGCGGCCACGACCGGTGAAAGCGATCGCAGTATCAGAACTGTCGCCGGTGAAACGGTCCAGAATGTGCCGTCATCGGCGATGGTTCTGATGCCTCACTTCAAGGGTCGTCCTGAACTCTTCGCTTTCTCAGCGGCCTAGGATCAGGTCGGCACCCTTCTCGGCGATCATGATGGTTGGGGCGTTCGTGTTCCCACTCGTCAGCGTCGGCATGACCGAGGCGTCCACGACCCGCAGGTTCTCCACCCCTCGTACGCGCAGCGTGGGGTCCAGCGGCGCCGACGGGTCGGAGCCCATGTGCACGGTCCCCGCCGCGTGCGAGCCGCGGTGCGCGAACTTGCGCAGCCACTGGCGCAGGTCGTCCTCGGACTGGGCGATCGCCCCCGGTAGTTCCTCGCTGGTGACATACCGGCTCAGGCTGGGCTGAGCGAAGATCTCCCGGGCGGTCAGGCAGGCGTCGACGAGGCCCTGCAGGTCGTCGGGATGGCCGATCAGCTCGTGGTGGATCGTCGGCGGGTCGGCGGGGTTGGCCGAGCGCAGTCCGACGCGGCCGCGTCCCTTGGGATGCGTGACCGACGGGATGACGATCACGCTGGACGTGCGCAGCAACTGCATGTCGTGCACGTCGTGGTCGTAGGTCGCGGCGGACGCGAGCGAGGCCTGGAACTTCTCGTACTCGCTCAATTCCTCGCTGTCGGCCGTCCCGGTCCCCTCTTCGGCCGGCTTGCTCGCCTTCTTGCCCGCGCCGGCGCTGACACCGAACGGACCGAAGACGATCTCGGTCTCGGTACGGTTCTTGCTGCCCCCGAAGACCACCGCGTGCGCCATGGACGCCGTCGCCGCTCCGCGGCCCCGGATGACAAAGTCCAGCCCGTGCTTCACGACTCCGATCGGCGTCATCTCCCGATTGAGGGTGCGCACCGTGACGCCGTACAGCATGTGGGCATACGGGTGTTCCTGCAGGTTCTCGCCCATCAGTGGAGAGTCGGCCACCACGGGGATGCCGAGTTCGGCCAGCCGGCCGGCCGGCCCGACACCCGAGACCATCAGCAGCTTCGGCGAGCCGATGCTGCCCGCGCTGACGATCACCTCCGTGCCGGCGTGCGCGCGCTTGACCTCGCCCTGATGGAGGTATTCGACGCCGACCGCCCGCGTACCCTCGAACAACACACGGAAGACCATGGCGTCGGTACGGACGGTGAGATTGCGCCGTCGCGCCGCTCGGGCCAGGTACGCCCGGGCGGTGCTGGCCCGCCAGCCACGGCGCTGGCTGACCTGCCCCCGGGAGACGCCGAGCTGACTCTCGCCGTTGTAGTCGGGGTTCAACGTGTGCCCGGCCTCGACAGCGGCGTCGATGAACGAGGTGGTCAGCTGATGGTCGACCCGGATCGGGCTCACCGACTGCGGCCCCCCCGACCCACGGAAGGCTGGATCGCCGACGCCGCGGAAGTGTTCGGCGCGCTTGAAGTAGGGCAGCACATCAGTATACGACCAGCCGTCACAGCCGGCTTTGGCCCACTCGTCGAAATCCGCCGGGTTGCCCCGCACCCAGACCATCGCGTTGATGGAGCTGCCGCCGCCGAGTACCTTTCCCGCGGCCCAGGTGTCGACGTGGCCGCCGCGCGAGGCGTCCGGTTCGGCACGGTACTGCCAGTCGTACTTGCGGCTGAGCCGCTGCGTACCCGCCGGGATCCGTATGTTGGGCGACCGGTCATGACCACCGGCCTCGAGCAGCAGCACCGAGGCGGCCGAATCGGCACTGAGCCGGTCAGCCAGTACGCACCCGGCGCTGCCGCCGCCGACGATCACATAGTCAAACGCGGTGCTCATGTCAGGACCTGACCGCAGGACGAGGGACGCGCGGCTGGCCGTCCAGGAACGTCGCCCGAACCTCCACGTACGGGTCGAGGCCCTCGGGACCGAACTCGCGCCCGATGCCTGACGCCTTGAACCCGCCGAACGGGATGCCGATGTCCGTCATGTAGCTGTTGTTGAAATGCACCGAGCCTGCGCGCATCCGGGCGGCGACGGCGCGCATCTCCTTCTCGTCGCCACCGAAGACGGCGGACGAGAGCCCGTACGCGGTGCCGTTCGCGATCTCGATCGCGTCCTCGAGCTCGTCGTAGTCGAGCACCGTCAGCACCGGGCCGAAGATCTCCTCCTGGGCCACCTTCGCATCCGCCGTCACCCCGTCGATGATCGTCGGGCTGATGTAGTAGCCACGGTCGAGGCCGGCCGGCCGGCCGCCGCCGCAGACGACGCGTCCGCCGGCGGCGACGGCCGACTCGATGAAACCCAGCACCCGGTCGTACTGTGCCTTGCCGGCCAGCGGCCCGACGTTGGTCGCGGGGTCGCGCGGGTCGCCGACGACGAGGCTGCTCACGGCCTCGGCCAGGGCCTGGACGATCTCCTCGCGGCGGTCGCGGGGCACCAGCATCCGGGTCATCGCCGCGCAGGCCTGCCCGTTGTTGCGGGTGAAACCCGGGGGAACGGTCGCCAGGATCCGGTCGACGCTCGCGTCGGCGAGGACGATGCCGGCCGACTTGCCGCCGAGCTCGAGGGTCAGCCGCTTGAACTGCCGCGCGACGGCCGCCGCGATGACGGCGCCGGTGGTGTCGCTGCCCGTGAAGGCGACCTTGTCCACCGACGGGTGGCGCACGAGGTGATCGGAGGCCTCCGTCCCGGCGGCGAACACGCTCAGCACGCCCGGCGGCAGGCCGACGTGCTCGGCCGCGTCGCCGAATGCCAGCTGGCTGAGCGCGTTCATCGGCGACGCCTTGATGATCGCGGTGCAGCCGGCGAGCAGCGCGGGCACGATCTTGCTCGCGGCGAGGCTGAACGGCGCGTTCCACGGCGTGATCGCCGCGACGACACCGACCGGCACCCGTTCCAGCTCCGTGTGGACGCCCGAGACGCCCGTCCGTGTCTCCTTCCACGGGTAGTTCTCGTAGATGGATGCCACGTAGGCGGCGAGGCCCGCGACGCTGTGCACGCCGCCTCGGGCAAGGGCGACCGGCACTCCGGTCTCGGCGAGGAACTGGTCGCCATACTCGTCGGCCCGGGACCGCAGGTAGTCCCCGAGGGCCAGCAGGAGGTCCATTCGCTCCTTGCGCGACAGCGCCTGCCACGGGCCGGAGTCAAAGGCGGTCCGCGCGGCGGCCACGGCCTCGTCGACATGGGCGACGCTGGCGAGAGGGGCCTGGGCGAACACTTCTTCCGTGCTCGGGTCCACGAGGTCGATCAACTGGTCGTCGTCGACGCGGACCCAGCGTCCCGCTACGTAGACGTCCGATCGGGTGATGAGTGTGTTGGTACCCACTGCGCATCCATCCGTTGGTTCGGTCATAGCGATTTCTGCCGCCGGGACTCAGACGGCCGCGGCGGCCATCTTCGGCGCAAGCTCGATCGGGAAGACGCTGTAACCGTTGTTGTGGGACTCGCCCACGAATCTGCGGCACTCCTCGCGCACGACGCGGAAGTCGGGGAACCGCTTGAGCAGGCTTCCGATCATCAGGTTCAGCTCCATCCGGGCCACCTCGATGCCCACGCAGCGGTGCACCCCGAACCCGAACGTCAAATGAGACTTGACGGGGCGGTCGATATCGATGGCCTCGGGGTTGGGGAAGACCGATGAGTCGTGGTTCGCCGACAGGACGGACCCCAGCACGCGCTCGCCCGCGAACATCTGGACGCCGTCCACGGTCGTGTCCTCGAGAAGCCGCCGGGCCACCTGCAACACCGGCGGATGGATGCGGATGGCCTCCTCGACCGCCTGGGGGATCAGCGACGGGTCGGCTATCAGCCGGGCCCTGATCTCCGGGTGACTGTCGATAACGCCCAAGCAGTGCTCCAGCGCGGCGGTCGTCGTCGCCACACCGCCGCCGATGACCGTCATGATCGTCGAGAGGCAGCCGGACAGCGGCAGCGGTTCGCCGTCGAACTCGGTCATCACGAGAGCGCTGACGTTGTCGTCGCCCGGGTTCTCTCGGCGGCTGCGGCAGAGCTCGGCGAGGAAGCCGACCAGCCAGCCCATCTGCTCCTGCGCCTCGGCGAACTCCGGTGTGTCGCGCTCGAGCACGTCCATGGCGTTGAACGGCCAGGCGATCCGTGGGGCGAGTTCGGGATCGATGCCGAGCAGCAGGGCCACCATGTACCCGGGCATCATGCCGATCTCGGTGACGATGTCCATGCGGCCCGTCGGTTCGACCCGGTCCAGCGTCGCGTTGATGTATGCGGTGAGCGGCTCACGGTGCTGTTCGAGTGCGCTGCGGCTCATCCACTTCGCGATGGCTGCGCGGTACGGCGAGGACTCCGGCGGATCGATCTCAAGCGGATACAGCAGGGTCGACGACTGGTTGGCGGGAACGGCCGCGCCACCGTCCCATGTCCCGTCCTCTCGCTGGATCCTCGCGGAGGAGAAAAGCTCAGGCCGCTTCAAGGCGTCCTTGATCTCGCGGTAGCGGCTCAGAACCCAGAAGCCACCGTGCTCGTCGCTCCACCCGACTGGGCACTCCTCCCGGAGGCGGGCATGAGTTTCTTGCGCATTCGCGATGTAGTCCGCCGAATGGTGGTCCACCGGACACGTCGGACGGGTTGGAGTCATGTGAGCCTCCTGGCAAAGGGGTCAGTCTCTTGACGCGCGAGAAATGTCTGGGCGGGTCGCGTCGCATCGAGGCCGTGCGCGCAATCCATCGCCCTCGAGGTCGGGCTCGAGTGGAGTTCAAATCTCGAGTCAATCGACAGCGGCTGGGCCGTCATGATCGAATATTTTCGCCGGCACCTCGACGTACCTCGTGGCTGTGCCACGTCACCTCGACATCGCGACCGTCGATATCCTGAATGCAGGATACAGTCATTGGTGGTCATGGGTTCGCCCCGCCCGGCCCTTGTCTGACCGGTCCATCAAGATCCGTTCGTCCGGGGCGCCCGCCGATGCCTGTCTCGCGGTGGCCGAGGCTGCCGCCGACGATGGCCGCGTCACCTTCTCGACCGGCCTCGGCCTCGTTCGGTGCCGTGGCTTCGGCGCCGTCCGACGTGCGTCATCCGATAGTCCATCAGTGACCGGCGCGAGGCCGACGGGACGGTGCTCGGCGAGGGAGGGGTGTAGCCGCCGCCCAGGCCGAGGCTGGCGGGTAAGAGCCGGGCGGAACCGTCCACAGTTGGAACCTCGTGTCCATGGATCGCGTGCGGGGCCGCGCGCTGGAGCTCGGCCTGGCCAGGCGGGGCGTCTGCGGCATGCGGGGGATCTAGTTTGGTGAGGCTAGTGTGGGGGCAGTCACTTCGTCAAGGATCCTGGATCCGAGATCCTATCTGGAGGCTCCTGGAGTTCGGTACATGGGCGATGATCCCCGCGGTGCCGGTGGTCTCGGTGCCGCTCGCCAACCACGCCGTACACGACGAGGTCGCGTGCCGATGAAATGTTCGTTGTCGCTGTATCCCCTGGAGGCCTGGTCCTCGCTCGACGAGATCGTCGGCACCGTGGCCGAGGCGGAGAAGCTGGGCTTCTACGGCGTCGGCCTGCCCGAGCACCTGATCGTGCCGACCGGTCCTGGCGCGCCCAGCCGGCCGTCGGCGTTCTGGGTGGACAACTTTGCCTTCGGCGCAGTCCTGGCGCGTGCGACCCGCGGTATGCGGATCATGCTCAGCGCGCTGGTCATCCCCTATCGACACCCCCTGCACCACGCGCAGGGCGTCGCGACCCTGGACTGGATCTCGAACGGCCGGGTGGACGTGACCGTGGGCGTCGGCTGGATGCGCGAGGAGTTCGAGGCGCTGCGGGTGCCCTACCGGGAGCGGGGCCGGCGGACCGACGACTACCTGCGGGCCATGCGCGTGCTGTGGACGGAGCCGGAACCGGCCTATGACGGCGAGTTCGTGTCGTTCGGTGACCTGCTGTTCGCGCCAACCTGCGTCCAGAAGCCGCACGCGCCGCTGCTGATCGGCGGGCACAACGAGAACGCCTTCCGCCGGGTCGTCGAGTTCGGCGCCGGCTGGGCTCCGATGATGGCCAGCGCCGAGTCGGTCCGGGCTGGCCTGGTCCGCATCCGGGAGGGCCTGGCCGCTGTCGGACGTTCGGACGACCTCCGGGTGTTCACCCGGGTGAGCATCCTGGGCGGCAACGCCACGATCACGAAGGCGGCGGCTTCTCACAAGGCCGACCTGGTCAGGGCACAGAAGCATTCGGTGTCGCGCTCGGACGCCGAGCGGACCATCGAGGTGATGGCCACGTATCGGGAGGCCGGAGTGACGGAGTTCGGGCTGTCATTCCCATGGGAAAACGCCGCTCGGTATGTCGAGACGATCCAGTGGTTCGCGGCCGAGGTCATGCCCGCGCTGTGACGCTGATGACGGGCTCTGGGGGAGGACGCGCGCCGTCGACCAGCGCGCCGGGTGAGTTCCGGCCGGGTTACCGCCGCGACGAGGACAGCACGTGGTCGAGCACCCGGTCCACGAACGCCGCCGGGTCCGTCACGGGCGATCCGGCTGGGTCGAACGGCGCGGTCAGCGATCGGCTGATCACGGCTCCGCCGATCAGGTCGGCCAGCAGGACGACGTCCGTGTCGGGCCGTAGCTCGCCGCGGGCGACGCCGCGCTCGATGGCCGCTCGCACCGCGACCAGCCTGCTGACGGCGACCGTGGCGAACCGGGTGAACAGCTCCGGTGCGGCCTGGGCCTCGAGGAGCACGCGGAGCGGTGCCAGGTCCGCCGGGCCGGCGAAGGTCTCGATCATCGAGGCGAACACGTGTCGCAGGTCCTCTCGGACCGAGCCTCGATCGATGTCCTGGACGGCGATGATGAACCGTTCGAGCGCGGACACCAGGAGATCCTCTCGTGTCCGCCAACGGATGTAGAGCGCGTTCTTGCCGACGCCGGCGACCCGCGCGACGACCTCGAAGCTGAATCCGGACCAGCCGCGCTCGGCGTAGACGGTCAGCGCCGCGTCGAAGATGCGCCCGTCGACGGCCGGGTCGCGGGGCCGGCCGGGACGCGCTTCCGAGGTGACCATGTTCCGGCCAGCGTACCCCTGCTCATGAACGCCGTCGGCCACTTGCGGACGATTGTCGTCTGAATTACCATCTGGATCACCGTGACAGAGGTCACTGCCGAGAGGTGGACGATGAAGATCACTGCGGCCGTTCTCCGTGCCGTCGGGCAACCGTTCTCGATTGAGTCGGTCACACTCGACGATCCTGGGCCAGGGGAGGTTCTCGTCGAGATCGCCGGCACTGGCGTCTGTCACACCGACATCTCGTTCAAGCAGGGGCACTGGCCGTTCCCGGTGCCCTCCGTCCTGGGCCACGAGGGCGCGGGCCGCGTGGCCGCGGTCGGGGCCGGCGTCACCTCACTCGCGGTCGGCGACCATGTGGTGATGAGCAACGCGTCCTGTGGCGCGTGCCCGTCCTGCCTGTCGGGGATGCCCGCCTGGTGCCCCAACGCCTCACGGCTGAACAACAGCGGCTGCCGTCCGGACGGCAGCTCCACCCTGCACGACGACGCCGGCGACATCCATGGCAACTTCGTGGCGCAGTCCTCGTTCGCGAGCCACGCGCTGTCCAGGGACCGTTTCGTCGTCAAGGTTCCCGAGGACATCCCGCTGCACCTCGTCGGCTCGTTCGGCTGTGGCATCCAGACGGGCGCCGGCGCCGTCCTCAACGTGCTCAAGCCCGCACCGGGATCCACCGCGCTGATTGTCGGGCTCGGCGCGGTCGGCCTCGCGGCCGTCGCGGCGGCCGCGGCCTCCGGCTGCTCGCGCGTCCTCGCCGCCGACATGAACCCGGATCGGTTCGACGCCGCGCGGACGTTTGGCGCCACCGACGTCATCGACGCCTCGGCGGGACCTCTGCCCGAACTCGTGCGCGCACTGCTCCCCACCGGTGTCGACGCCGCCGTGGAGGCGAGCGGATCTCCCCGCGCGCTGCGGTCGGCGTTCGAATCAACACACGGCAGCGGCAGGACGGTCCTCGTTGGCGCCGCGCCCCACGGTACCGAGTACGCGCTGGACTCCCGGTCTGTGCTGTCCGGTCGGACCCTCGTCGGCGCGATCATGGGGCTGTCGAACCCCCGGGTCTTCATCCCGAGGCTGGTCGACATGTACCGGCGCGGCCAGCTCCCCATGGAGAAGATCGTCCAGACCTACCCGCTCGCGGACATCGAGAAGGCCCTGGCCGACTCCGCCAGCGGCGCGGTCGTCAAGCCGGTGGTGATCCCGTGACCGGGAACGCCGACCACGACGCCTTATATATCGGTGGTGCCTACGTCGCGCCGCGCGGCAAGGGCTGGCTCGAGGTGGTCTCGCCGGCCACCGAGCAGGTGATCGGCCGCGCCCCCGCGGCCTCGGTCGAGGACGTCGACGCCGCGGTCGCGGCCGCGCGGGCCGCGTTCGACGACGGGCCGTGGCCGCGGATGCCGGTCGCCGAGCGGGCCGAGGTCATGCTCCGCGTCGCCCAGGGCATCGGCAAACGCCGGGAGGCCATCGCCCAGCTCATCACGGCCGAGATGGGCGCGCCGATCGCGTTCAGTCGGGTCGCGCAGGTGTCCACAGCACTCCTGGAGCAGTACGCGGCGATGGCCGACGGGCTGTTCGCGCCGGAGCAGCGCCGGCAGGGGGCCTTCGGGGGCCTGGTCGTGCGGCGCGAGCCGGTCGGCGTCGCCGGCCTGATCATCCCCTGGAACGCGCCGCTGGGGCTGCTGCTCGGCAAGCTCGCGCCGGCGCTGCTCGTGGGCTGCACCACCGTCGTGAAGGCCGCGCCGCAGACCCCGCTCGACTCCTACTTCCTGGCGGAGGCCTGCGACGAGGCCGGCCTCCCGCCCGGCGTCGTCAACATCGTGGCCGCCGACCGCGAAGTGAGCGAACGCGTCGTGACCCACCCCGGCGTCGACAAGATCAGCTTTACGGGCAGCACCGCGGCGGGCCGCCGGATCATGAGCCTGTGCGGTGACCAGGTCAAACGGGTGACCCTCGAGCTGGGCGGAAAGTCGGCGAACATCATCTGCGAGGACGCTGACCTCGCGGCCGCGATTCCTCTCTCGCTGCAAGGCGGCATGCTGAACAACGGCGAGGCGTGCATCGCGCTCACCCGCGTGCTCGCTCCGCGCAGCCGGTATGACGAGGTCGTCGAAGCGCTCGCGGCCGGTGCCGCGATGCTGCCGGTCGGTGACCCCTTCGACGAGTCGACGGTCATCGGCCCGCTCGTCACCGAGGTCGCGCGGGCACGGGTCGAGGGCTATATCGCGGCGGGACGCGCGGCGGGAGCTCGGGTCGTGTCCGGCGGTGGCCGGCCCGCGGCGCTGCCCACGGGCTGGTACGTCGAGCCGACCGTCCTCGCCGACGTCGACAACAGCATGACCGTAGCCCGCGAAGAGATCTTCGGCCCCGTCCTGTGCGTCATTCCGTATGACGGCGTGGCCGAGGCGGTCGCGATCGCCAACGACTCGCCGTACGGCCTGTGCGGCGCCGTGTGGACCTCGGACGTCGAGAAGGGCGTCGACATAGCGCGGAGCGTTCGCACCGGCACGTTCAACGTCAATGGTTTCTCTTACGACACGACGGCGCCGTTTGGGGGCTTCAAGCAGTCGGGTATCGGCCGGGAATGGGGCGCCGAAGGGTTGGACGCCTACACCGAGAGCAAGACCATCATGCTTCCGCGGCCACCCGTTGGCGAGCAGGGGAAGTAAGCAAAAGAACGATGCGGCCTGCCGGGGCCGGCGTCGCCCGGCCCCGGCAGACCGACAGCCGTGGCCATGGCCGGGCGTCGCCGCGGCCGGAAGACGCCAGGAAGGCGAGGTGATCCATGCAGGCCCAGATTGACAAGGCTCGTTGCCAGGGACACACGCTGTGCGCGATGAACGCGCCCGAACTGTTCGACGTGAACGAGGACGACGGCTACGCCGCCGCGCGCGACGGTGACGTCCCCGCGGCGCTGGAGCCCTTGGCCCGGCTCGCGGCGCAGGGATGCCCGGAGCGGGCGATTCTTCTCCAGGACTGACTCGGTCCTCGCCCGGCCGGCCGGCCGGGAACCCATGCCATCCCGATATCAAAACCCAGACGCAGACATGGCCGGTTTGGCCAGCAAGGAGAGACGGACCATGGCGGATCAGCCAGCCGGAATGGCGCTCACGGCGCCGCCAACCACCGAGGAGCGCATCAAGGGCTTCAGTCTGTACGCGCCATGGCTCCAGCAGGATCCGATCACGTACTGGAAGGAAATCCAGGAGGTGGGGCCCGTGCTGCGCTCCGAGCAGCACGGCGGCTTCTGGATCCTGACCCGGCACGAGGACATCGCCTGGGCCGCACGCAACCCCGAGATCTTCGCCAGCCGGGAGATGCTCATCCCCTATCGCTCGACCTTCGCGGCGGACGAGCGCGAGATTCCGCTGGGTCTGGACGGCGAGGTCCACCGCAAGTGGCGCCAGGCGATCGTCGACACGTTCAAGCCCGCCACGGTCAACCACTTCACGCCCGCCATCCGCCAGGCGGCGACCGAGCTGGCCGACAACCTGGCCGGCCGGGACGGCTGCGAGTTCATCAGGGACTTCGCGGTCGCCCTGCCGGGGGAGGCCTTCCTGATCGACTACGGGATCGGCCGGGACCGCCTACCGGAGCTGCTGGCGTTCAAGGACTGGTTCGTCCGCGAGGCGCTGCCGAACGCCCGTTCCGATGAGGAGGTCATCGCCGCGGCGGAGCCGCTGCGGGACTTCTTCGCGGAGGTGATCGAACAGCGCCGGCGCGACGACGATCCGGACGCTCGTGACGTCATCAGCCACCTCCTGCGTGCCACGTACGACGGGCGGCCGCTGACCATGGCGGAGATGACCAACACGAGCCTGGTCACGATGATGGCGAGCCTCGACACGACGACGTCCGCCCTCGGCCTGAGCTGGGCCTGGCTCGCGCGCAACCCGGAGACGCGCCGTGCCGTCCTCGCCGACCCGTCGAAGACGCCGGCTCTGATCGAGGAGCTGCTGCGGCACGAGCCGGTGCTGTCGACCGCCCGCGTCGTCACCCGGGACGTGCAGCTCCATGGGGTGACGCTGCACGAGGGCGACATGGTCCTGCTCTCCTGGGGAATGAGCGGGCTCGACCCGGACGTCTTCGCATCTCCGGACGAGGTGGACCTCGCTCGCGCCCCCGGCAACCAGCTCGCCTTCGGCGTCGGCCCGCACCGCTGCCTCGGTATGCACCTGGCGCGCCGGATCCTGTCGATCGCCTTCGAGGTGTGGCACGCCCGGATTCCCGAGTACCACCTCGACCCCGCGAACCCACCGGTGTCGCACTACTCGGCCGTACGCGGGCTGAGCCGGCTCGACCTCGTGTTCGACTGACCTTGCTGCGCCCCCTGGCTCCGGCCCGGGGGCGCAGCGGACTGTCGGCGCTACCAGCGGGCCTGATCATGGCTACCGATCGCCGCCTCGCGGCGGTGATCTGGTTCCAGGAGCTGGCCCGGGGCGCCGTTCTCGCATGGTCACTGTCCGACCAGCCGACAGCCTGGGGCCGGTGGGCCAGTACCTCTCCTGCCGTCAGCTACCGAAACGGGTGACACAGAACACAGCAAAACTGTATCCTGCATCCTGGTTCAATGGTGGCGGAAAGGTGGATGGATGCTCGAGAACAAGATCGGTTATGTCACCGGTGGGGCGTCCGGTCTGGGGGAGGCGACGGTGCGTCGCCTGGCGGCGGACGGGGCGGCGGTCGTCATCGCCGACGTGAACAAGGAACGCGGCGACCTGGTCGCGGCCGAGCTCAAGGAACAGGGCGCGCGGGTGGCGTTCGTCGAGACGGACGTGCGCGTCGCCGACGACGTCGACCGGCTCATCCGGACCACCGTCGACACCTTCGGTGGGCTGAACTACGCCGTCAACAACGCGGGCTACGGGCACGGTGTCACGAAGCTGCACGAGACCGACATCGCCACCTTCGATGACCAGGTCGCCGTGAACCTGCGCGGGGCGTACCTCGGCACGCGGGCCGCGGTCATCCACATGCGGGAGAACGGCGGCGGTTCGATCGTGAACATCGCCTCGCTCGCCGGTGTCCGGGGCGTGGCGGGCACGGCGGCGTACGGCGCGGCGAAGCACGGTGTGATCGGCCTGAGCCGGGCGGCGGCGCTCGACTACGTCCGCGACGGCATCAGGATCAACGTCGTGGCGCCCGGGGCGTTCCTCACGCCGCTGATGGAGAGCCGCGGGCCGGAGCTGATCAAGCACTGGTCCGACGCGATGCCGTCCGGCCGCCTCGGTGAGCCGCGGGAGCTCGCGAACGCCGTCGTGTGGCTTGTCTCGGACGAGTCGTCGTATGTCAGCGGCGTGACCCTGTCGGTCGACTACGCGGCGCACCAGGCCTGACCGTCGGGAGGTGCTGGGGGCGGGCGCGGCCGCTTTGGCGCACCCGCCCTCACCATCTCAACGGGGGACGCCGCGACTGGCGAACTCGATCCGAAGAGTCGCGGGCCCGTGAGAGACGCCGTGCCGGTAGGTCACCTCGGGGTTCGCGAGACGGATGTCGTCCCACCGCGTGACGATCTCCGTCATCACGATCTGCAGGTCGAGACGCGCGAGGTGCGCCCCCGGGCACCGGTGCGGGCCGATGCCGAATGCGACGTGCTTGCGTACCTCGGCGCCGCGGTCGAGATCGAACTCCGTCGGCGCCGCGAAGACCCGCGGATCGCGGTTGGCGGCGCCGTAATAGACGAGCAGCCGGTCACCCTCCGGGATTTCCGTCTGCCCCGCCGGTGAGTCGCACAGTGCCGTCCGGGCGATCGCCGGCACGGGCGCCTCGAGCCGGAGAAGCTCGTCGACGGCCGTCGGGACCAGTTCGGGTGTGTCACGGAGCCGCGAGACCAGCTCCGGTTCACGGGCGAGCCGGACCAGCATGTTGCCCAGTGCGACGGTGGTGGTTTCCATGCTCCCGAGCACGACCGTGACCAAGGTTCGAGCGATCTCGTCGTCGGTGAGCGCGCGCCTCTGGACAGTGCCGTCCAGCAGCGCGTCCACGACGTCTCCGCGCCGTGCCCCGGAGCTTCTGCGGTGCGCGGCGAACTCGCCGGCCCAGGCGATGAAATCCGCGAGGGCGTTGCGCACCTTCTCGGGGTGGAAGATGATCGCCTCCGCGTACCGCGCGACGCGGTCGCGCTCGTCCGGGTCTGCGCCGAGTGCCACTTCGAAGAACATCCGGCCAGGAAAGGGGATGGCAAACTCCTCCATCCATTCGCATCCGCCGCCCGGCTCGATGCGGTCCAACAGCGTGCTCGCCTTCGCCCTGATCTGCGGCGCGAGCGCGGCGACCGCGCGCGGGGAGAAGCACGGGTCGATGAGCCTGCGCAGGTCCCGGTGCAGCTCACCCGAGGCGTTCATGGGTAAGAGCGCGGGAGTCCCCGGTGGCGAAGGCATCAGACGCGTTCCGTACTCAGTAGTGAAATGTGTACTGTGTGCCGCCTTCCAGACCTCTTCGTAGCCGAGGACCGCCCAGAATCCTCCCTGTACGTCGCTGTGGATCACCGGGCAGGATCCCAGCAGCCCGTCGAGGGTCGGCCAGAAGTCGCGCGCCAGTGATTCGTCCATCGGGTCGAAATCCGTTGCGTCGCAGGCGTCGCAGGCGTCGCGGGGGTCGTGAAAATCGGACATGCGCCCTCCGAGTGTGTTCTTGACTACACCGGTGTGCGATGTTAGCCTCCGGGGGAATCCTGTGTCCAGGATGCACCTGTTCGTCCGAGGGCAGGTCCTTCGAGGTGCAAATCCAGGGGCGGCAGGTCCGCGATGCGGATGTACGGCCGGACGTTGAGGAACGGGGAGCCGATGACAGCTGCCGAAGGCCCGTTAGGTCATGTGACTCCTGATGGACAGCTCCGTGAAGACGAGATCAGCGCGGCGACCCGGGCGCAGGGGCCCTGGGATGGCTCGCGCTTACCGTGGGTGCCGCCGGTATCCATTCAGACCCCGTCGGACCTGCTGTTCGACGCCGAGTTCGACACCGATATCGACCCGGTCACCTACCAGGTTCTCCGGTATCGGCTCTGGAATGTGAACCTCGCGCACTCCGACGCCATAAAACGGGTGTCGGGCGCGCCGTACGTCTGCTATCTCGACGATTTCTCGACATCCATACACGCCGAGAACGGTGACACTATACTCTGCGGGCCGTCAATGGTGTACTTCGTCGGCCTCGCGGACCTTGGCGTCAAATGGACGCTGCAGCACCGCGCCGGGAATCCCGGGATCCACGCCGGTGACGTGTTCCTGCACAACGACCCGTACATCGGGGTCACACACCAGAACGACGTCGCCGTGTTCGCGCCGGTCTTCCATGACGGACGCCTCTTCGCCTGGGTGTACTCGGGCGCCCACCAGGCGGACGTGGGCGGGGCGGAGCCCGGGTCGTGGTGCCCGAACGCCACGGACATGTACCAGGAGGCCCAGCCGTGGCCGGTCGTGAAGCTCGTCGACGGCGGTGAGGTACGCGGGGACATCCTCGGCCTCTTCGTGCGGCACAGCCGCGCGGGCGCCCAGGTAGAGCTGCAGCTGCGCGGTCAGCTCGCCGGCATCGACGCGGCGACACGGCGGATCCGCGAGCTTCTCGACGAGTACGGGCCGCGCGTCGTCAAGGGAGCGATGCGGCGCATGGTCGCCGATACCGCCGCGGCGGTGGCGCGGCGCCTGGAGACGGTGCCGGACGGCGAAATCGCCGAGACCTGGCGCATGGGCATCCCCGGTGACTTCGCCCGGCTGCACCGGCTGTCGCGGACGATCCGCAAGGAAGGCGACCTGCTGGTCTTCGGCACCCGGGGCAGTGACCCGCAGCTGCCGAAGGGCGTGAACGGCACGTACGCGACCTTCCGTTCCGGCGCGGTCGTCGCCGCGTCGATGCTGCTCGCTTGGGACCAGCTGTACTGCCCGGCCGGCGTGCTGAACCAGATGCGGTTCGAGCCCGACGCGGGCACGCTCTCGGTGGCCACGCACCCGGGCGCCGTGTCGACGCAGCTGTTCACCGTCGCTGGCATGCACCTGAGCCGCAACGTGCTCTCGCGGCTCCTGATGACCGGTTCCGACGACCTGCGCGCCCGTGTCCGGGCCGCGTCGGTGGGACAGGGCTCGACGATCGTGCCCTCCGGCCAGGGGCTGGACGGCTCCGCCTCGTACGCGAACTTCTGGGACGTCCTGATGGGCAGCACCGGGGCGTCGCCCTTCGACGATGGCGAGGACGTCGCGGGAGCGTGGTTCTCGCCGAGCAGCGGTGGGGGCAACGTGGAGGAGATCGAGGCCTCCGCGCCGATGCTGTACCTCTACCGCCGCGAGCGGGCCGACAGCGGCGGGCCCGGCTGTTTCCGTGGGGGCAACAGTATCGAGGTCGCGCAGATCGCCCACAAGGCGCGGGTCTGGATGGCGCAGCCCGTCGGTAACGACCCGTCGATCAACGCCGTGCCAGGACTCGCGGGTGGCCTGCCGGGTTTCCCGGGCGCCTGGGAAGCCAAGACCGCCAGCGGTATCCTCGCCGCCCTGGCCGACGGGCGGCTGCCGGCGAGCCGGCGGGAGCTCGAGTCGCTGGTCGGCCCGTTCGAGCGCCTGACCTCCCAGGACTACTTCATCTGCGGCGACGACATGATTCTGGTGCTCGGCCAGACGAGCTCGGGCGGCTACGGCGACCCGCTGACCCGCAACCCCTCCTTCGTCGAGACCGATGTCGAGCGGGGCAGCGTGACCGCCGAAGCGGCGGAGGCCTCCTACGCCGTCGTCCTCGTCGACGGCCGGATCGATCAGCGGGCCACCGCCGACCTGCGGGCACGCCGGCGGCGGGAACGGCTCGCCGCCGCGGCCGCCCCGGTGGCGCCCCGGCCCGGCCACGTCGAGCCGGGGGAGGTGCGCCGCCGCGTGTCCGGGATGATCGACCTCACCGACACCGCCGACGGGCCGTTGTGGGCCTGCGGGGACTGCGGGCGGCAGCTCGCGCCGGCGGACGAGAACTACCGCCGGGGCGCGGCCCTCCTCGAGAGCAGCCCGCATGCCGTTCGTCCCGAGCTGTATCCGGACCCCGAGGCGGTCTTCGATCCGTCGGTCCGGTTCGTGCTGCGCCAGTGGTGCTGTCCGAGCTGCGGCGTGCTGCTCAGTATCGAGCCGGCGGCCGAGGGTGACCCCTGGCTCAACGAGATGCCGACCATCCGTCCGTCCGCTCCCGCCGAGGTGACCGCATGACCGCCACGTTCTCCATCGGCGTCGACATCGGCGGCACCTTCACCGACTGCGTCGTGGTGTCCGAGGAGCGGGTGGTCACCGGAAAGGTGCCGACCACGCCGCACGACCGGTCGATCGGCTTCTTCGGCGCGATCGAGGACGCGGCCAGGAATCTCGGCCTGTCGTTGTCCGAGTTGCTTGGCCGCACCTCGCGGATCCTGCACGGCACCACGACCGGCGTGAACGCCGTCGTCTCGCGTACAGGCGCGAAGGTCGGCCTCGTGACGACGGCCGGCCACGGCGACGTCATGCTGATGATGAAGGGCGCGGGACGCACCACCGGCGTCATCGCCGACATGGTCATGGACGAGGTGGCGACCCGGCGCAAGCCCGCGCCGTTCGTCACGCGCGCCTTCACGGCCGAGATCGAGCAGCGCATGGACCGCGACGGTGATGTCGTCGTCCCGCTCGACGAGGAGAAGGCCCGGTGGAAGATCCAGGCGCTGCTGGACAAGGGCGTGGAGTCCGTCGCCATCAGCCTGCTGTGGTCGGTGAAGAACCCCGAGCACGAGCGCCGGCTGGCCGACATCGTGCGTGAGCTGGCGCCGGACGTCTTCGTGACGTGCGGGTCGGACCTGGTCTCGCGGGTCGGCGAGTTCGAACGGACCGTCACCGCCGTCTTCAACGCGTACATCGGCCCGCTCATGGTCCGCTATGTCGACGCGATCGTCAGCCGCGCCCAGGAGCTCGGCTACCAGGGGCAGGTGCTGTTCGCGCAGTCGGCCGGCGGCGCGATCAACGCGGACGAGGCCAAGGTGGCCCCGGTGCTCACGATGCAGTCCGGGCCGGTCTCCGGCGTGATGAACTCGGCGGGCTTCGGTCTGCTCCACGACGAGTCCAACATCATCACCACCGACGTCGGCGGCACCACCCTCGACGTGAGCGTCATCCGCCGCGGCGAGCCGCTGATGCGTGACTCCATCGTCTTCGACCGGTTCGAGATGGCGATGCCTATGCTCGACATCGAGTCGATCGGTGCCGGCGGTGGGTCGATCGCCTGGCTGGACGAGTCCGGGCGTCTCAACGTCGGCCCGCGCAGCGCCGGCGCCGATCCGGGCCCCGCGTGCTACGGCCGGGGCGGGACCGAGCCCACCGTCACCGACGCGGACGTCGCGCTCGGGCTCATCGACCCAGGCTCGTTCCTGCACGGGACGGTGACGATCGATCCGGAGCTGTCCAAGGCCGCGATCGAGCGGGTCGGCTCGAAGCTCTGCATGGACGTGTATGCGACCGCCGCCGGCATCAACCGCCTCGTCGACGCAAAGATGGCGGACCTCATCCGGCGCGTCACCGAGTTCCGCGGCCACGACCCGCGGACCTTCGCGCTGCTCGCGTTCGGCGGCGGCGGCCCGGTACACGCGGCCGCGTACGCGCGTGGCTCGGGTGTCCGACGCGTGATCGTGCCGTCCCCGGAGCTCGCGCCGGTCTGGTCCGCCGGTGGCGCGGCGAACCTCGACATCGTGCACATGTACTTCGAGCCGGTGTCGCTGCGGCTCCCCACAGGGCCGAACGAGCTGGAGAAGCGCTTCGCGGCGCTCGAGGGCAAGGCGCGTGCCAGGCTCGCCGCGTACGGCTTCGCACCCGAGCAGATCTCGGTCGCCCGCGCCGTCCGGATGAAGCACACCATGCAGATCTTCGACGTCGAGGTCCCGGTGCAGGGCGCGATCCGGTCGGAGGCGGACGTCGACCAGATCGACCGGGACTTCACGGCGGTGTACGAGGAGCGGTTCGGGCACAACTCCGGGTCGCGCGCGAGCGGCGTTCAGATCACCGGTCTGCAACTGCGGGCCCGGGGCGTCTGGGCGCGGCACGCCGGCCCGAGCAGCCGAGGATGCGAGACGGTCGAGCCCACCTGGTCCTCGCGCCCGGTCTACTGGGAGGAGACCGGGGGCTTCGCCGACACCCCGGTGCTGAGAATGCAGGAGCGCGCGGGCGCCCGGGTGGACGGGACGATCGCCGGCCCGGCGCTGGTCGAGTTCCCGAACACGGTGATCGTGATCCGTCCGGCACAGAACGGCTGGTTCGACGACGCCGGCAACTTTATCATCGATGTCTTCCCGGACCGCGGAGAGTAGGAAATGCAGTACACCAAGCTCGGAAGGACCGGAATCACCGTCTCCCGCGCGTGCCTCGGCGGCATGATGTTCGGCTCGTGGGGCAACACCGACCACGACGAGTGCCTCGCCATCATCCAGGAGGCGGGCGACTCCGGTGTGAACTTCATCGACACCTCGGACGTCTACTCCTACGGCGAGAGCGAAGAGATCATCGGGAAGGCGATCGCCGGCAACCGCTCCGAGTGGGTCATCAGCACCAAGTACGCCAACCCGATGGGGGAGGGCGAGAACCGGTCGGGAGCGTCGCGTCGGTGGATCACGCAGGCCTGCGAAGACAGCCTGCGCCGCTTGAACACCGACTACATCGACCTGTACATCCAGCATCGCCCCGACTGGGACACCGATATCGACGAGACGCTCGGCGCGCTCTCCGACCTGGTCCGTGCCGGCAAGATCCGTGCCTTCGGGTCCTCGAACTTCTCCGCGGTCGACATGCTGAACGCGCGGCACACCGCCGACGCCCGCGGCCGGGAGCGCTTCCGCTGTGAGCAGCTTGGCTACTCGATCCTGGTCCGTGGCGCGGAGCGGGACCGGCTGCCGCTCGCCGCGGCGCAGGGCATGGGGATCATGTGCTGGAGCCCGCTGGCCGGCGGCTGGCTCACCGGCATGATCCGTCGCGGCGGGCAGATGCCGACGTCCGAGGACCTCGGCAACTTCCGCGCGCTCAGCCGGTATTCCGCGGAGGGGCGGTTCAACCAGGCGAAGCTGGACGCCGTCGAGGCGCTCATCGAACTCGCCGACGAGGCGGGCCTGTCGATCGTCCATCTGGGGCTGGCGTTCGTGCGCGAGCACCCGGCGGTGACCGCCCCGATCATGGGCCCGAAGAACCTCACGGAACTGCGTGACCTCCTGGCGGGCGCGGACGTCGTGCTCAGCCAGGACACGCTCGACCGCATCGACGCCATCGTGCCTCCGGGTTTCGACATCCACCCGAACGACAGCCGGGGATTCGTCCCGCCGGAGCTGCAGCCCGCCGGGCGCCGTCGCGGCCTGGCCGCCGGAAGCGACTCCGCCTACGTCGGTTTCACCCCGCGCAGGGAACCCAACTGGGGCGTCAAGAACGTCACCGCCTAGTGCCGTTCCCGGCGACGTTCACCGGCCCGCCGTCAGGATCGTGGCGTCGCGACTGGCGGGCCGCCGTTGCCTGACGCGGCGTTAGACGATGAAGCGGAGGTAGACGATGAGCGCGGGCTCCCGCGTCGGGTCCGCGGCGTCGGCGTCGGACGCACCGCGTAAACGGTCTTCATGCCGTCCGGCGCGGAATAGACGAATCGCGGGAGCGGGACCTGGTCACATCCAGGTCGGCGGTACTTCTTGGCCTCGATGGGCTCGATTGATCAGCCAGGTCACCGCCGGCTCCAGCTCGATCGAAGGATGACGCTGTGCCAGTACAGATGCAACGAATGCGGATCGCGCCGGGGGCGCTGGAGGACGTCCGAGCATGGCTCAAGACCGCCGGAACCCCAGGTCTCATCGCGGCGCATCGCGAGCTCCGCTTATGGGTCGAGCATTGCTTCCTCGTGGAGGACGGCGCTCGGACCTACCTGTTCAACTACCTCGAACTCGACGAGCCGGAGACGCTTGGCGAGCGGGCGACTGCGATCACCGAGCCGGCTTTCGTGGAGCTGCGGGGGCGCTTCCGCGGCTGGTTCGACGAGGTGGTCATCTTCGCCCCAGACGCCTCGGTTGTGGCGACCGAGAGCGTTTGACGAGTGCTTGACGTCACACTGTGGCGAGTGTAACGTCCTCTGCATCCTGTGTCCAGGATTCCTGAATGGCCTCACGCCGAACGGACCCCTTGAGGAGCTAGCTGTGCCCAAGGCCCTTGTGCTCAGTTCAGACGGTCACGCCGCTCCGGAGCTAGCCGCGTACCGTCCGTATCTCTCGCCGGCCGTCCGCGGCGATCTCGACGATTTGATTGCGGCTTTTTCGCAGCGCGTAACCGTGAACTTCTTCGATTTTCTGGACCCCGAGGTGGCTGGTCCATATCGCAAGATGATGTACGACAGTGGGGTCATCGAGGGCAAGTGGAACGTCGAGCACCGGCTGGAGTCGCTCAGTAACGAGGGTATTCTCGGCGAGGTCATCTTCCCGGACGGCGCGCCGTTCGGCGCCGGCGGGCTCGGTTCGGCCCGTACGCGCTACCCACGCCACCTGGAGCTTGAGGGCGGCCGGGCGTACAACCGCTGGCTCGTCGACTACATCAGCGGCTACGAGAAGCGGTTCGCCGCGCAGGCGATCATCTCGCTGGTCGACATCGGTGAGGCCGTCAAGGATGTGTACTGGGCGGCTGAGCAGGGTTTCAAAGGCATTGTCATGCCGGGCATGGACGACGACCTGCCCATGTTCTGGGCGGACCGCTACGAGCCTTTCTGGGCCGCGTGCGCCGAGACCGGCCTGGTGCTGAACTTCCACGGCGGCATCGGGCAGCCGACATACGGCGGCGCCAAGCTGGATGGCGTCCCGGACTGCGTGCGCATGCGCGTCTCGGTCTTCGAGTTTCCCTGGTTCGCGCACCGCCCACTCTGGTTCATGGTCTGGAGCGGCGTCCTGGAGCGGCACCCCAGCCTGCGACTGGTCTTCACCGAGCAGCACAGCGACTGGCTCGTGGCGACCGTGGCGCAGATGGACCACTCCTGGCTGCACGGAACGATGGAGCGCTCGATCCGCGACATCGTCCCGCACCCGCCGAGCTACTACACCGACCGTCAGGTCTTCCTTGGCTCCTCCATCCTCTCCGCCGGCGAGGTGTTCAACCGGAACCAGATCGGTGTCGACCGCATGATGTTCGGCGCCGACTTCCCGCATCCCGAGGGCACCTACGGCTCGACCCTCGGATATCTGAGGACGTGTGTCGGCCGCTCGGACATGACCGTCCAGGAGGCGACCGCGTTCCTCGGCGGCAACGCCTCTCGGATCTTCGGATTCGACCCGGTCGCGCTGGACCCGGTGGTGCAGAGGCACGGCCTCGAGCTCGACGACATCATGACCCCGCCGTCCGAGGAGGAAGCTGGCGACCTGATGCGCCGCGACGCCTTCCGTCCGGTGTCCTCCCTGACGTACGCGCCGGTCGCGCTGAATCCCATCGGCTGATGGCCAACCCGGCCGCGGTGACGGCCGTCCAGCACGCGCTCGACGTCGCCGGCCTGGCCCTGGAGCAGATCTCGACGTTCGACCTGTACAGCTGTTTCCCGGCCGCGGTTTCGTCCCGCGGCGGCCGGCGGTGCTACGTGAGGACTATGAACACGTTCTCGTCCGTCGTGACGGGCATGTGCTCGAGGTCATGATCAACCGGCCGCAGGCACGCAACGCGGCCTGAGCTGGGCCTGGCTCGCGCGCAGCGCGAACCCACCGGTGTCGCACTACTCGGCCGTACGCGGGCTGAGCCGGCTCAACCTCGTGTTCGACTGACCTTGCTGCGCCCCCTGGCCCCCGCCCGCGCGGGGCACTCGACCCGTCAGGGGGGTCCGGTTGACCTCGACAACTGGGGGACTTAGAATTCTCGGCGACAAGAATCCAGGATTCTGAATGAGCCAATTCTGGACGGGGCCGGTTGGTCCTCGGTGACCGATGATCCAGGAGTGGGAGTTCCTGGGGACCGGTGATCCGAAGATCGGTGATGGGCATGCTCGCCGAGTGGCTTGTACGACGGGGCGCGACATGCTGCCACCTTCCGAGATGGCGCAACGACGCCGGGACGCTGGTGCGGCATCGGAATGGTACGCCCGAATCGGCCGAAAACGATGATTTCGTGCCTCTGCTCATCTGGTGCGATGGGTCTTCCCGGCCCTGCAGACCGGTCCGACCACGCCTGCTACGACGATCGGAATCGAGGTACCGGACATGGAAGGGGCCTCCCAACAGCAGCGGTCCACCAACCTGAAGCTGAGCGCCGGACCCGTGACCAGGCCCGACCGGATGGCGTTCTTCGACATAGCCGGGTCGGCCGAGACGAACGTGCCGTCCCGGTTCGATGACACGCCCAGCGGCACCTACGTCCAGGCGCTGGTCAACCCGCCTGGGGGCGAGGGGCTCAGCCTGCTGGGGGTGCGCTACGCGCCCAACTCGGAGGTCGCCCGGCACAAGCACGACGTGCCGCAGATCGTCCTCGTGCTCGAGGGCGAGATCAGGCAGGGGCGCCGGGTGTTCGGGCCCGGAAGCGGCTACTACACGCCGCCGAACGTGCCGTACAAGATCACTGTCGGGCCGGAGGGTGCCCGGCTGCTGGAGTTCCGGGCGACGCCGCTGACGTTCCAGACACTGTGGCTCGACGGCTCCGAACATGACACCACCACCCGGGACGGGTCCTGACACCAACCGGAGCGCCTGCGTCGGCGGTCCGATCGGGACGATGAGAGGTCATGGATTGGAACACGTGAGCAACCGGGACCGACTGGTCGAGCATCTTCAGAAGCCGGGAGAGGACATCGAGCCGCGCTACGCGCGGTGGGCCGAGGAACGGCGGCGGTGCCCCGTTGCGAAGACGTCGCCCGCCGAGGGCTCAGGCCCGGAGACCTATGTCGTCTACAGCAACGCCGGCGTGCGGCAGGTCATGGGCGACGACCGGTGCTTCACGAAGCCGGGGCCCAGCTGGCGGACCACACGCACCCTGCTGTCGATGAACGGCGAGGAGCACCGGGTCCATCGGGCGCTTGTCGCGGACCCGTTCACCGTCCAGGGCGTGGCCCGGTTTGAGAAGACGCTCATCGTTCCGCTGATCCACGACCTGGTCGACAAGTTCGTCAGCCGCGGGGAGGCTGACCTCGTCCTCGACTTTACGAGTCACTACCCGTTTCATGTGATCCGCAGGATCATCGGCATCGATGAGTCCGAACACGACGAGTTCATCGGGCTCGCGTTCCCCGTGAACGGGCTGAACCGGGGCTGGGAAGATCACATCAAGGAGTTTCTCCTCCCACGGATCCACGCGGCGCGGGCCAACCCGAAGGACGATGTGCTCGGCCTGCTCGCCCGTTCTGAACTCGACGGCCGGCCGCTCACCGACGAGGACTTCCTCGAGTATCTGCTGCTGCTCATCCCCGCCGGGGCGGACACGACGGTGGCCGGGTCGAGCAACATGTTCGCGGGCCTGCTCCTGCATCCGGAACAGCTCGAGCTTGTCCGGCGCGACCGCGGGCTGGTCAACCGCGCCGTGAACGAGGCGCTGCGCTGGCAGAACCCCGCGGCGACGACGTTCCTGCGGCGGTCCCTGTGCCCGGTCGAGGTGGAGGGCGTGGCGATGCCCGAGAACACGTTGATCCGCGCCCATGTCTCCGCGCATAACCGGGACGAGACGGTCTACGCCGAGCCCGACCGGTACGACGTGACCCGAGAGCGGGCGCCGGCCGGGGTGTTCGGCTACGGGCCGCACATCTGCCTGGGCATGCATCTCGCCCGGGCCGAGATGCGGGTCGCGTTGAACGTCGCCCTCGACCGGCTGCCCCATCTGCGGCTGGACCCGTCCGCCCCGCGTCCGTTCGTCCGGCCCGCCTCCGGTCCGGACACCGGCGGCGATGGCTCCCTCGCGGCGGTGAACAGCCTTCCCGTGCTGTTCGATCCGCCCGCGTGACGTGTCCGGTTGACAGGGAGAGGAAGGCTCATGGCCGACGCGGCTGAGACCGGCGACGGTCTGGTACGCAGCAACGACAAGCTCTGCTCGTCGATGGCGGAGCGCGGGCTTCATCTGTTCGACGTCGCGAACACGCCGTTTGAACCTGCCCGTCGACGGCCGACCAGCACGGGCACCGAGGAGGAGCACCGCAAGCAGTCCGCCGGCGTCGAGCACAAGTGGCTGATCTTCCCGGAGCCCGATGAGGACCGGCCGCCGGTGGTGATCATAAAGTTCCCGCCGGGCTATCGATTTCCCTGTCACTGGCACAGCGAGGGCGAGTTCGTGGTCGTGCTCAAGGGATCGATGACGATCGGTGACCAGAAGGTCGGCCCCGGTGGAATGGCGTGGACAGACGCCCGGACGATCTACGGCGCGGAGTCCGCGGGCCCGGAGGGTGTCGAGTTCCTGCTCTTCCGCCGGGCATTCGCCACGACCACGGTCGTCGAGGGCGAGCCGGGTGACTGAGGTCCCGCGACCGTGGCGTTCGGCGTCCTGAAAGCGGATGACGATCTTCTGGTGGCGCTGACCTGGAGTGGACATGGATCGCATAGCGCTTGGCGATGCCAAGACGCAGTTCGAGTCCCGTTGCCCGGCTTTCCTTGCGGACCCGGCGCCGGCCCTGCACAGCCTCAGGACGGCGAGCCCGGTCTACTTCAGCGACGCGCTCGGTGCCTGGGTCGTCAGCCGCGCGGCCGACGTGACCGAGGTGCTTCGGGACCGGCGGAACTTCACCAGCGTGGGAAGCATGACCTCGCGCCTGCAGCTGGAGCCCGATGTCATCGCGGAGGTGGGTGAGGATCGAGCGGGCCTCCGAAACTTCCTGGCGAACACGGATGCTCCCCGCCACACACGGCTACGCTCGGCGGTCGCGCGGGGGCTCACGCCGCGGGCCGTCGCCCGACTCGAAGGAGTCGCCACCGCCTCGGCGCGGTCGTTGGCACTCCGAATGAGGGAGTCGATACGCGCCGCCGGGCCGCGCGGGGTCGACCTCAAGACGAGCTTCGCCAGCCCGCTCGCCGGGCCGGTGATGGGAGAGCTGATCGGGCTTCCGGGCGACGACCTCGAGCTGGTCACCCAGTGGGTGGGCGACTGGTTCAGCCTCTACCGGTACCGGTTGACCCGCGAGGAGCAGCTCGCCTGCGCCCGAAACCTGCGCGCCTACGACTCGTATGTCACCGCGCTGGTGCAGCGATACGAACGCGAACCCGGCGACAACCTGATCTCGGACGTTCTCCGTGGCGTGACGGAGGGGCAGTACGAGCTGAGCCACCGGGAAATCGTCGACATCGTCGCGAACGTGATCGTGGGCGGCCTGCATACGACGGCCTCGGCCGTGGCGGCGGTTACGCTGCGACTACTGTCCACATCGGGAGCCTGGGCCGACCTGGTGACCGATCCGACCGGAGTCGAGCCGGCGATCGAGGAGTGCCTGCGGCTCGAAGGCGTCTCTTTCGCCGCAGTCCGCACCGTCACGAGACCTGTGCGGATCGGCGGTGTGCTGTTGCGCCCGGGCGAAAAAGTGCACGCTGTCTCTCGTGCCGCCGACCTCGATCCGGCGAAATTCCAGGAGCCGGACGAGTACCGGCCCTCGCGAGAGAACGTGCGCCGGCATCTCGTCTACGGCAACGGGCCGCACACCTGTATTGGAGCGCCGCTGGCTCGGGTGGAGCTGCGGTGCGCCCTGCATGAGCTCGTCACGGTGTTGCCGGGGCTGGAGCTTGTCGAACTCGGCGGCGTTCACGAGTACCTCGCTTCGCCCAACCACCGGCAGCTGCGCGAGCTGCGAGTGACAGTACGTTCGCCGAATTCCGCTCCGCCGCCGCCCGGTCCTTCTCATGCCCGAGGTGCTCGGTCATCTCCTCCTGCAACGCCGTTGCCAACACCTGTGGGGTGTCAGAAGTCGGCTTGGGCCCGTGAGCTGGGGTGATGCGACGGTGCGGCAGCCGGCATGATGGTCAGTCATGTTCGTACGCCTGCTCTATCTGATCTTCGTGCGGGTGTGTGGCTGGTTGGTTCTCCTCGGCCGTTCGTCGGCGTCCAAGGACATCGAGCTGCTGGTGCTGCGGCATGAGGTCGCGGTGCTGCGCCGTACCCAGCCCAAGCCGCGGTGGGACTGGGCGGACCGGGCGGTGCTCGCCGCACTGATCCGACTCCTGCCCAGAGCGCTGCGAGCGCACCGGCTGGTCACCCCGGGGACCGTCCTTCGGTGGCACCGCCGTCTGATCACACGGAAATGGACCTCCTCGCGGCGGATGGGTCGGCCACCGGTCGGCACGGAGATCGTGACCCTCATCGAGCGGCTCGCGACCGAGAACACGACGTGGGGCTACCCGCGGATCCGGGGCGAGCCCCTCAAGCTCGGTCACCGGGTCAGCGCCTCCACGATCCGCCGGGTCCTGACGTCCCTCGGGCTGCCCCCGGCTCCGCAACGGCAGACCGACACGACGTGGCGACAGTTCCTGCGCACGCAGGCGTCGACGATGCTGGCCGTGGACTTCTTCCACGTGGACTGCGCGGTGACACTACGGCGTCTGTACTGCTTCTTCGTCATCGAGGTCGGCTCCCGCACCGTCCACATCCTCGGGGTCACCGCCCACCCCGACGGACCGTGGACCACCCAACAAGCCCGGAACCTCCTCATGGACCTCAGTGACCGGACTGCCGACTTCCAGTTCCTGGTCCGTGACCGGGCCGGCCAGTTCACCGCGTCGTTCGACGCGGTCCTCGCCGACGCCGGCATCACCGCGATCAAGATCCCGCCCCGGGCTCCGCGAGCGAACGCCTACGCGGAACGGTTCGTCCGCACGGTCCGGACCGAGGTCACCGACCGGATGCTGATCTTCGGCGAGCGGCACCTGCGCACCGTTCTGGCCGAGTACGCACAGCACTACAACGGACGACGACCCCACCGCGGTTGTGGCCTTCAACCACCACGGCCCGACCACCCTGTCGCAGACCTGACCAAGGAACGGATCAAGCGCCGACCCGTCCTCGGTGGCCTGATCAACGAATACGAACGAGCCGCCTAAAACCCCAGGTCAAGGCCGGTGGCCGCGTTCTGACACCCCACAGTCCGGGATCGGCGGGGCGGGCGCGGCCAGCGGTCTGGACGCGGGCACGGCGACCGCGTTCATGGTGGCTTGGACGCGGGACCGCAACAGGTGGTCGGCGAAGGCGATGGTGACGTCGCTGCGGGCGTTCCTGCGGTTCGCGCACGCGACGGGGCGGACGGCGGTCCCGTTGGCGGGGGCGGTTCCCGCGGTCGCGTCGTGGCGGATGTCGGCTCTGCCCCGCGGCCTGAAGGCCGCGGAGGTCGAGCGGCTGTTGGCCGGCTGTGACCGGGACACGGCAGTGGGTCTGCGGGACTACGCGGTCCTGTCGCTGCCGGCCCGGCTCGGCCTGCGGGGCGCCGAGGCCGCCGGGCTGCGGCTCGGCGACATCGACTGGCGGGCCGGCGAGATCGCTGTCACCGGTAAGGGCAGCCGGACCGAGCGGCTCCCGCTACCGGCCCCGGCAGGGGAGGCACTCGCCGCCTGGCTGGAGCAGGGGCGGCCGACGTGCGAGTCGCGGTCGGTGTTCGTGACGGTCCGGCGGCCCTACCGGCCGCTGACACCGGAGTCGGTCCGGGCCGTCATGGGCAGAGCCTGCGAGCGGGGGGTTCTCCTCGGCGAGGCGGAGGATCAGGTGGCGGATCTCCGCGGAGGTGGAGGGTCGGCCGGGTGGCCGGTGTGGTCGGGTCCAGTGACGAGGTAGATCAGCCGATCCGCCATGGCCACGATAATCCACGTGGTGGTGTCCCGGTCAAGAGCGCTTGTAGTCGGTAGGGGTACAGGTGTCCGATCGCCTCCGGGGGAAGGCCTATCGATCATTGGGTGAGACAGCGAAGGTCGCGGTGACCCCGGCCGGAAGTCCGCTGACGCTCAGGTCGACCGGGGCGCCGTCCAGGTAGCGGCTCGCGTTGAAGGTGATGACGGTCCTCGTGTGGTCGCCGGGCGGATCGCCGTGGCGGTTACGCTGAGGTGCATCGTGTAGGTCGTCGCGTCATGTCCTCCCACCTTGCGCCGGCGTGCGCCCCGGCAGGCACGACTCACCTGGCACCGTCTCGAGGTCGTGAGCCGGACGTGCCGCCACCGTGCCGAGGCGGCAGCCGTGCCCAGGCATGGGGCGACCGGGGGACGTCGGACGCGGCGGCCTGCTGCGTCAGGCACCCATCGGGTCGCCGTTCGCGGGCAGGGTGAAGGGGGGAGTGGTGCCGGTCGTGATCAGGGTGAGGCCGGCCTGCTTCAGGGTGAACATCCGGCCGATGGCGGCGTCGATCGACGAACCGCTGGTCCAGCATGCTTCCAGCTCGTTCATCACGGTCGTGAACTCGTCGATGAACGCCTGCTGGTCCGGGTCGTGGGCGGGGTCCGGCGCGAAGGCGTGGGCGTCCGGCAGCGCGATCGCGTCGCCCGAATATGCGAATCCGGCGCCCACGGGGACGAGTTTTCTCCCATAGTAGATCTCGGCGAACGAGTAGTAATGCGCGAAGCTGCCGGGATCGAACGCTCCATCGTCCGGTGACGTGCTGCTGCCCTCGCCCTGCGTGGTGATTTCGCTGACGGCGCGCAGTGCATCTGCGACCGCGTTGACGGCGAAAAGCCCGTCGGCGTCGACAGTGGTGACAACCTGGTTCGGGGACGGATCCCGCGGGAGCGAGCCGGTGGGAAACACGGCGGTGAAGCCGGCGGCGATCGCCTCGTAGAACTGCCCGATCGCTGGCGCGGTGGGCGCCAGCGGGGGCGGTGGCGTCGGCGGCTGCGGCACCACCGGACCCGACTCCGGGTACTCGATGGACATGAACGTCCGCAGCGCACCCGCGCCGAGGGGAGCCAGCGTGACGACAAGGCCGGGGTGCACGCCGCCGGGCAGACCGGTGATCGGATAGGCGGGAACCAGCTCCGGCGTCGCGATCTCGCCCTTGAGCGAGCCGCCGGTGGCGGTGTACATGTTACAGACGAGACCGAAATGAAGCATCTCCTGCGCCGCCACACCGCCGATGATGCTGCCGACACTGTCGCGATCCGTGCCGTCGACGATGGACCACTGAGCGCACAGGTACGGGGGAATGGTCGAGAATTCCAGGGCGATCGCGGTGCGCAGCGATGCCTGCAGCTCCTCGAGGGTGTTGATGCCGTTCTCGACCGTCTCGCGGATCATTCGCCGGAAGGACACAAGGCTTCCTCTCCGTGAGCATGGGGGGCTCCGCCGTCGTGCGCTGCCAGATTAGCGGCGGTCTCGGCCGGCGTTCGCGCAATTGGGGAATGCGCTGTTTTTCCGCGCCACGGCGAATGGCGGTTATGTCCGCTATCTTCCGTCATTCCTCGAGCGTGGCACTGCTCAGCCCCGAAGGCCCTTCGGCCACGGCGAGCGGGACCGGTGGATGCTCGGCCTTGCCGGCAAGGTGCTGGTCGTCGACGAGGTCCACGCCTACGACGCCTACATGCAGATGCTCCTCGCCCGGCTGCTGACCTGGCTCGGAGCCCTCGACGTCCCGGTCGTCCTGCTGTCGGCCACCCTGCCTGGCTCGGTCGCCCGCCGGCTGGTCCGCGCCTACCTGACCGGCGCAGGTCATCGCAACATCGACCCGGCGCCGGTCACCTACCCGGGCTGGCCGCCGAGGACCTGCCCGGCTGTCTCGGGATTGACAGGCTCCGGGACGCGGTAGGGCTACCGACGCGCCCCGGAGGCCATACGCTTCCGCCTCGGGGTGCGGAACGCAGACCTGGCGGCCTGACGGTCCGCCTGTGCCAGCCTTGCATTACGAAGGTAGGCCGCGAGTTCCGGGGGCAGGAGTGCGTCCTCCTCGTCCGGAGTGAGGAGCTCGCCCAGCGGATGATCCAGCCGCTCCTCGTCGATCCAAAAGGTGTTGCGCAACTTCGGCCGATCGAAGTCGTGGCCGCGCCACTCGCGGCGCACCGTCAGGAGGCCGGCATCCGTCAGCTCCGTCGTGGCCCGGGTCCAGGTTGCCGCCGACAGGCCATAGCGGTTCTTGTCGTGTCCACTAATCCACGGCGGGTCGTCCTCGTCATACCCGCCCTGGAGATCCAGAAGGACGAGCAGGAGCGCCACACCTGTAGCAGACAGGGTGGTGATCCACTCCCATATCCAGAACCCGACTGGCAGGCTCACGTAGCGGTTGCCAAAGGCCGGTCCGCTCCGGTCGCGGTACCGGCCGCCGTCGCCAGCCGGGCTTAGGAGCGTCACGGTCGGCTTGCCATCGGAGTGGCGTTCCAGCTCGATGAGGCGCGCGGCCCGCAGCCAGTCCAGAGCATCGTTGATCCGACGGGTACCGGCCTTGTCTGGATCGCTCAGTCCCAGGGCCCTGGCCCACGACCAGGGGTGGACGCCGCAGATGTCGTACGGATCGCGGGTGGCAAGCAGGGCCAGGCACAGATAGAGCTTGAGTCGCACCTCGCCCTCGCGCACCGGGTCCACCGGTCAACAGCCCGTTCGGACGGATGCTCAAGATGGTCGGGATCTTGGGCGGGCACCACACCCAACAGTCCGTGTTCGGCACAGAATCCGTCGTCGTAGACGGTGCTCCAATATCGCTGTGGACCGTCGGGAAAGATTGCCACGATGCGGGTGTCGTTCGGTTCGCGCCGCGCCAACCAGGAGGCCACCAGGGCGACCGCTCCGACGCTCCATCCACCACTGGCGAATCGTGCTGCCGCCAGCCGCCGGCATGCCCACGCCGCCTCGCCGGGCGCCAACCAGTGGACCTCGCTGAACTCCTGATAGGCGACGTTACGCGGAAAGATACTGCTCCCAAGACCCCGCATGAGCCGCGGTCCGTCTGGCTGCCCGAAGATCGTTGAACTGATCGTGTCGACTCCCACGAGGCGCAGATCCGGAAACATCTCGCGCAACACGCGCGACACCCCGGCGCTGTGACCTCCCGTGCCGACGCTGCACACCAGCACGTCCACCCAGCCGACCTGCTGTGCCACCTCTCGTGCCAGGCCTTCATAGGCCGCCACGTTGTCCGGGTTGTGGTACTGGTCTGGGCAGTACGCGCCGGAATGCTCGCCGAGCAGTGCCTGGACCCGGTCCCGCCGGGCCTGCTGCCAGCCCCCGGTCGGATGAGGCCGGTCGACGATCTCTAGTCGAGTGCCGTAGGCGGTCAGCAGGCGGTGCATGAGCGGTTCCAGGCCCGGATCGGTCACCAGGATGATCGGGTGGCCGTAGACGATTCCTGCCAGGGCCAAGCCGAGCCCCAGCGTGCCGCTGGTCGACTCGACTACCGCGCGGCCAGGAGCGAGTTCACCGCGTTCTCGGGCACAAGCCACCATGTGCAGGGCAGGCCGGTCCTTAATACCACCCGGATTGTGGCCCTCCAAATTCGCCCAGAACCCGCCAGCGCTACCGAAACAGACGTCGGGAATCCAAAGAACTGGCGTGTCGCCGACCACGCTCGCTGGGGAGTCCGCCATCGGCGGCGTACCAAGCGACTGACCCGGGATCGGGGGGATACGTGCAACAACGGTTTTCCGCATAGCGGATATCCTTCACAAGTAAGACCATCGCGAGATGATGGAATACCGAACGCATTCGTCGGTCGCGGTCCACATTTTCGCGCCCCCGTCAGAGGGCTGCGACGAGGAGCCGGCGCGGGGTCGGCAGGCCACCTGCTCAACTTCGGCGGCGGCGACCACGCGGGTCACAGCACGGAGGGGCGATCAGACGTTCGCACTCAAAGCGAGGCGAGTATCAGGTCCGCAGCACACACAGCTGTGCCAGCTGGCACGGGAGGCGGTCAGGAGCAACCGTCTGGAGTCGGGCGCGGGGACGGCCTGAAACGAACAAGACCAGGGCGGACAGCAGGAAGGCGGCTGCAGTCAACGCGAACACCGAACCCACAGCGGGGATCAAACCCGTGGCGCCCAAGAGAACCAGATCGGCGATCCGGTCGGGGCAATGAAATCCGCCATCATGATGGCTCTCTGTGCCCACCGCGGATGAAGCATGATGGTGTTCTCCCACGCTCACGAGGCTGGCGCCGCCCAGCGCCTCAAAGCCGCGCTCCGAGTGCTCCGCAGACCCGCACAGCGACGCCGAGAGTAGCATGCTCGCGAGCGCCGCGAGCAGGACAAGAGCCGTGGCGGTTCGCCATCCCAGCATCCTGTCGCGACTGGCCATCACAGCGTAAGGCTATCTCACCGAGAGAGAACGGCTAGCACTGTCAGGCCACCGGGCCCGGCCTGACCGCAAAGGCCACAGTTGTCGCCGCCTCAGAAGAGGTAGTCTAGACGTGGATAGCCTCCCCGGAGCTCGTCCAATGCATGGAAAACGTAGGCACCTGTGCACCTTCGCCACCGGCGCCGATTACCAATATAACTACTTTTCCTGAAAGTGGTAGACAGGCCATCGATGCCACCGGAAAGGGACAGCCATCAGCGCGAGTCGGCGGACCTGCTGCGGGTGGCCGCCCGTCGCGCACAGCCTGCCCGGTAGGATGGTGAGCGGGCCGAATGGATAGTGGTCGTCTTGGCTGAAGTAGAGTTCGCTCAGCGGCCTTCCGCCGGTGCCAGCTGGGATGTCCGGCCGCGCCGCGCCTCCTCGAAACGATCACAGTCCGGGTCGGTGGCGAACACCTCCTGAGTCGGCCGCTGGTGCAGGTCGAAGCGGCCGGCTTTCAGCTCGAACGGCGCGAACGGTGCAAGCGCGGAATCGTCAAACGGCTGGTGGCCCGCAAGCCGCAGGCGGACCAGGCCAACCCGACGGCCGTGCCGACTACCGACCTCGACGCCGACGCCGACGCCGACGCCGAATGATGCGGGAGGTGGATCAGTACCTGTCTGCCGATCGTGTGCGGCGTCAGCGCCCCCGATTCGGCGATCGGTGAGGAAGAAGAAGCGCCTCACGTCACGGTGCACGGGTGGGCCGTGGCACGGCCACCGCGATTCCCCCTCGACACGCTGCTGTGCAGCTTCTCGTGAGGATCACGCGGTGGCCGTCTCACGTCACCGACCGGAATTCCGGCGAGTTGTCAGACGATCACGATCATAAACAGGGCGGTGAACTCCACGCGGCGTCCGGCCGTGTTACTGGTGGACGCGGCCTACGGAGTAGGACGACGTCCAGATTTTCTCAAGTTTCACCACGTCGCCGGACTTCGGTGCCACCCACATCTTCCCTCCGCCCGCATAGATTCCTTCATGATAAATGCCGCCGGGTGCACCGAAGAAAATAAGATCCCCGGGCTGTTCGGATCCCTGGGCGATGCGGGTGGTCGCTGCGTACTGCTGATCGGTGGTGCGGGGAAGTGTCTTGCCAAGTTGCCGGTAGATGTACTGCACCAGACCGGAGCAGTCGAAGCTGCTGGGCCCGGTCGCACCCCACACGTATGGTTTACCGGCCTGCAGCGACGCCAGATAGACTGCCTTCTCCCCGATACTCGTCGCCCCGGTGACGGCTCCGGCAGATGCGGGCTCGGGCTCGGGCTGGGGCAGGGCAACCGAGGTTCGCGTTGCGCCTCCGGACGTACGCGTTGGTGAGGTCGACGCCGCGGCCGGCTGCGGTTCGGGGCGAACCCGGACGATCGCTGGTCCGTATGTCGCGGCCCCGAACGAGTCGTTCCCGGTGAACAGGGCCCTGACGGACGTGGTGGTCAGGACCCTCGCGGTATAGCCGGCGTAGCCGCGCCCATCTGTCCGGAGAATCTTGAACGTCGTCCATCCCGTCGGGAACTGTGCCTGCACGAGGATGTCCTGGTTGGCCACCGCCCTGCCGGTGCCGTCAGTCAGCCGGAATCCGACATCGATCGGCTCCTCGGCGCCGACCGTCATGTCGGCGACGACGGGGGCGACTGTGGCCGACGCGCGTACGGTCGTGGTGGACGGAGTGGCCTGGCGCGGCACCAGCGCCGCCGGGGCCGCGGGGATGGTGGTCCTGCTTCCCACCGCGGCGCCGAGTGCGCCCGCGGCGGCGATCCTCGTCTCCCCGGTTTCCGGATCACCAGAGGAGTCCCCGTGGGTACTGGCCAGGGCGATGCCTGAGATCGCCATGGTGCCCGTCGTGATCGCGGCGACCGTCGCCCGGGCCGAGGTCCGTGCGAGCAGCGAACGGGCAGACGCGGAGGCGCGGTGTCGTCCCCGCCCTGATCCTGCGGGTTGGTCTTCGGAGGAGTAGATCTCGGCCGAATACACATGAGCCCTTTCCCGGGCGCCTACGAGGTGAGCTGTCGGGTTCGGGCGGGGAGCCCGGCCAGCACATCAAGGCAGCTGGCTTCACCCCAAGGACGCCTGCCGAGGCAGGACGCCCGGAGGAACGTGGTTCCCCCGCTCCTGTCCCGGCCGCGCGTGGAGGGGGCACCGGACCGGGGACAGGACTCGGCGTGCGGTCCGATGCTGCTAGGCGGAGACAAACTACCACTACACGGCATAGTAGACAGAAGTAGGCCGGGGTCGACGGGCGGGAGGGGTGACCACCTCGTGCCGGGACGGCCAGCCGGCCCGCTCTCCCCAGGAGGGATCATCTCGCCACCAGACGGGCGCGGAGCGTCGACCCACCGAGCCTGGTTCGGAGACCGTCGGGATCTCAGAGGCAGTGGTAGCCGAGGTCGCTCAGGGCGGGCATGGTGACGGCCGCGAGTGGTGTGAGGAGCAGCGCGGCGATCAGCAGCGCCCGCGCCGCGACGGCGGGGCCGCCAAGCGGCTCCCGCGCGGTGAGCAGGCGCAGGACCCGTTGGCGGACCGCGGTGCTTCCCATGCCCAGGGCGGACACGGGTGGGGCGGCGAGACGCAGGACGGCGTGGGCGACGGTGTGCCGGGGGCAGTGGCGGGTCGCGCCGTCGTCGGCGGCGAGTTCGACGAGCCGCCGCAGCTCGCCGGGCATGTCCTCGAAGAGGGGGACGGGCCCGAACGCGCGGTCGAGGATCGCGGCGCCGGTCAGGATGAGGTGGTGCCGGCCGCGCAGATGGGTCCGCTCGTGGGCGATCACCGCGTGGAGCTCGCCGGGCGGCAGGGCGTGCAGCGCTCCCGCGGTCAGGACGACGGTGGCGTCCCTTCCCGGCAGGCAGAACGCGCTGGGTTGGGGGTGGTCGAGGACGAAGACGTCCAGCGCCGGGTGGAAGCGGCCGACGAGGCGGATCTCGCGGCGGTGGCGGCGCCGCACCCGGCGCTGCAGGACAGTGACGGCTACGATGGCGTACCCGAGCCGCAGCGCCACGCCGAGGACGCCGGCGGCGCCCACCGCCTGCGGCACTGTCCAGGTGGGTACGGGCAGCTGATGGTCCGCCCAGTCGCACCACTGCACCAGCAGGACAAGCAGATCACCGAGAGCGTGAACGGGCACGACCAGCAGGAGCGGCGCGAGGATCACGGTAGCGACGGCGGATGCCGCCGCGGCGAGCCACATGCTGATCGCCAGCCGGGGCGCGCGGGACGTCCACGAGGCCGCGGACAGCGGGCGCGGGAGTCCGACCGTGACGAGCAGGGCGTAGGCGATCAGCCCGGTGGAAATCACGCCGGCGGCGTCCTCTCACTGCCCGGCGTCCGCTGGCTCTCGTGCCACTGCACGGCGCCGCGCAACGTCTCGTACTCCGCCGGGTTCATGGTCTCGACGAAGTGCAGCAGCGCCAGGCCCCGGTCCTCGGCCCCCGAGAGCACCTCGCTCATCATCCGGGCCGTGTACGCGCTGCGGCTCAGCGCCGGCTGATAGAGATACGACCTCCCCGACCGCTCCCGGGTCAGCCAGCCCTTGCGGTACAGCCGGTCCATCACGGTCATCACCGTCGTGTAGGCCAGCGGCCGGTCGAGCAGCCCCCGGACGTCCCGCACGGCCACCGGCTCCCGGGCCGACCACACCCGATCCATGATCTCGGCCTCCAGATCACCGAGCTGTTCCACCACGCCCGTTCCTCTCCCGTCCGCACGTCCCATCCCACCCGCACGGCAGCGATCCGCTACGCCGACGCCCGAGCCCGCACCAGAAAGCGCAATCCGCATCGCCTGCACGACCGCCGCGCCAATGCGCTCTCAGTCTCTGGCACCTGGCGATACCGCCTCGGCGAGGGGCATCGACCGACCCCACAACCTCACGGCCGGCGCTCGGGGGGCGCTCGATGCGCCACCCGCCCCGAGACCGCCTCGTCCCGAGCCGCCCATTCTCACCCGATCTGCTACATGACATAGTAGCTAGGGCCAGATGGGGCGAAGGAAGGATTTTCAGTGGATCGAACCGCGAGGAGCGGCCATCCAGCGCAGGACAGCACACTTGCACGGGAACTCAGCCCTCTGCGTCAGGCCGGTCGGTTCAGTCGGCGGGGGATGCGGCTCACGCCAGCGCAGCGCCGGGCCGCCACCGTCGCGATGATGACCACCGGCGGATTCGCCGCCGCGTCCACCGGGTTCGCCCTGGCCACCTCCGACAACGTTCCGGCCGTGCCCACCATGCCGGTCACCACGGCTGACCTGGTCACCGGCTCGCGCCCACCCGCCCCGCATCTCCAGGCTGCGCCCCTCGCCGGCGCGATCGCGGATCTGACGCCGGCGTCCGGCTTCACCGCCTTGTCCATCACTCCCGATCACCCCGCGATCAACCCGAACGCACCCGTGATCTTCACCGTGCGCGTGGTCGCCGCGGACGGACGAACGCCGCTCGCCGGGGAGACGGTGCGGATCGCCGTGGTCGACGGCCCGAAGTGGACCACCACCGCCCGGCTGCGGACCAACGGCGCGGGTGAGGCATACATCTCCGCCCGGCTGCTGTCGACCACCACCCTCACCGCCGTGTTCGACGGCTCCGACGCATTGCGCCCCTCGCTCGCCGACGCGACCACGGTCACCGTCACCGCTTCGAGCCCGCAGTCAGCCTCCGCCGACGCCGGCGGGGCAACCTCGATCGCGGGCACACCATCGGTGGTGACCGAAGTACCCGCGAGCGGGATCGGCGCGAAAGCCGTCTACCTCGCCTCGCTGCAAAAGGGAAAACCCTACGTCTGGGGGGCGGCGGGACCCTACGCCTTCGACTGCTCGGGCTACGCCCAGTACGTCTACCGGCAGCTCGGCCGGAATCTGCCACGTACCGCCCAGCAACAGTTCCAGGCCACGATCCGGATACCAAAATCCGGCAAGCAGCCCGGAGACCTGATCTTCTTCGGAACGCCGGGCAACATCACCCATATGGGGATCTACGCCGGCAACGGCTACATGTGGGCCGCGCCGCAGTCGGGGCGCACCATCAACCTGCAACCCATCTACTCCAGCACGTACTACGTCGGCCGGGTCAGTTGACACGCTTCGCCCGTCCACTGGTGACTGGCCCGGCGCCCCGAGCGCGGCAGCCACGGCGCGCTGCCCTGCGGAACGCAGCAGCGTTCTCTACGCCTACCCGACCGCAAGGCCCGGCTGCGAAGCACACAGATTGTTCCGCTGAGGATCCAGCTCGACTGCCAGGTCGATCCCTGACCGGCCAGTCCTGTGTCCCACTTGCGGATCGGGGCACACAGGCCCAATCGGTCGGCCTACCGCGAACGCCCTCGCTACGGGCTCGCGGCCTCAGCTGAGGACCACCTTCAGACGGGGCCAGTGAATCCTTCGATCTGGGTGCGGATGTCGCTGCCCAGCTGGGCGACCCCTACGCGGTCGGCCCTCAATCGCGACGCCTTCGTTTCGGTGCCTTTTTCGCGTACGGGCTGTCCGACGACGGTGGCTTCGACGATGTCGAGCTGTCCTTGCCCGCCTGGCGTTCCAATTCGGCGACCCGCCCAGCCAGCTGCTCGATCAGCCCGGTGGCCCGCGCGAGCTGCTCGGCCTGCTCGGCGATCAGCGCGGCCTGCGAGGCGATCGTCGCGTCCCGGTCCGCGAGCAGGCGCACGAGCTCGTCGTACGTCGGTCGGTCGCTGGACGCCACACCCAAAAACTAGCGATCATGGCCCACCGTCACGCAACCGCCAGAGCGATCACAGAACAAGATCCAGCGAACAGGCAGCCACAACCCGTGACCCCAGCTGAACAGCTACGTCCTCGCCGTACAGCGTGACGGACCAGAATCCGCCTGGGCCCGCTGATGGAAGCCCATCGGCGGGAAAGCGGGAAAGTGAAGCCGGTAGTTCGCGGTGCCGGACAGTCTGTCGCGTTCGGCGGTGAGACAGGGCTGGCGGTGAGAACCACCGGCTGTCCCTGCTCAGCACGAGCTGCCCTGTCCGGAGCACCGTGTCGGACATGGGCCATATGCGACGGCCGTGTCGCTGGCCGTCAGGGGCCAGCGAAACGCGCATGACTACCTAGCGTCAATACTTGAATACAATCAGCGATGATAGTAGGACTGCTGTATCACAGCTAGCTACCGGGGCACGGTCCTCCCTCCTGGTGCTGGCGCCAACCTCAGGTGAGGGGGCATGGTGTGCTTAGGAGATCGTCTGTCTGGCTGTCATCCCGGCTACCCATGGGCTGGTACGTGCCTGGGCGACGCCGGCGGGCGGCCCGCTCCTCATGGCAGCCGCAAAACCGGTCCGGTCAGCGTCCACCCTGCTCCGGTGATACCACCGTTCGGCGCCAGACGAAATGGGACGCGGCGGGACCGTATCCCCCACGGATGCCCCACCCCGGCGCGGTGGAAACGACCCGGCCGCACACGGCGCCCCCTGGTCCAGGACGGGCATCATGCGTGACGCCCCAGAGCTCCTGCTACCAGGCCGGCCACCCCTCGCACGGGCGGTCCCGCCCGCCGGGCACCACACCAATCCACTTCCGGCACCGATCCCTCTCCCGGATCGGTGCGGTCCGGGAAGCCGCACAAGCTGGAATCGACATCGCCGCGCCGCTTCGGCCCGCGCAGCTCCCGGTACCTACATCGATATCAGCCACATTCCAAGGTCTGAACCGGCGGCCGGGTCGATGATCCTGCCTCCCGCATACACGCCTGAAAGGACACAAACATGCGTGGGAAATCCAGGTCAATCAGTGCGGCAGGGACCGACTGCGACTTTTCGCTCGTGGGCGCGGCCCCCGTGGATTCGGTGTCGACCCTCCCGGGAGACATGTCCACCAAGCGCGGGGCCCCAGACTATCAATACCTGCTCACCGTCATCAGGTTGCACGCATGAACGGCCCCATTCACGTGTTGCGGATGCCCGGCTCCCGGCGTCTCTGGTTTGACAACGCCAACGGACACCGGCATTTCGCGTCCCCGGCAGCCCTCAACGATAACGAGGCCACCCAGCTCATCCAGCAGATGCTCGATCTGCTGCCGGCCGGGCTCCCCGCGGAGGAGACGGTCCGCCTGGCCGTCCGGTTGATTCTGTCCCACACGGCTGACGATGACCCGACAATTCCGGGAGAAGCCGCACCAGAGGACGACGCGGCGGTGCCGGCCTCGCCGGTGACCGGACCGCTGTCACCTACAGGCAGCATACTAACCATCCCGCCATCGGAGACCGCGAAGGCGGACTCCGTAATGACGGGCAGGCACGCCCTCCCCGACACTCTCGGCGCTGTCACCGCACCCGACCGCCGCGACGTTCCCGGCGATCTACGGACCTTCCATCCTCATACCGCCAACGGATCGGTTGCATAGCCGGGGGCGACGTACCCGCGGGGATGGCGTTCGCCGAGCGGCGTGGGCGGCCGGGCGGGCCGGTCCGTGTGCCCTCTTCGCCGAGCTGTCGGTGTCCGTGTACTCCGCCGCACCCATCGCGATGTCCCGCCACCCCGCACCGGCCCAAAAGGGTGGTCGGATCCATCATTATTCATCCCTTTAGGGCGCTGACCAGGCAAGATGGGCCTGCGCGCATCCGCCTGGTCCCGGATGATCTCTCGCACTTGGAGATCCTGACCCACGCGTCCACCCTGACTCCGGTCCATCGTCCGTTGAACGCGCATCGGCGCCCTGAAGCAACTACGGACTCTGGCCGCTCATGCCCTGACCCCGCGCGGTGGGCGGCCGGCCATGCCTGCACTCGGTGCCCTCGGCCAGGTCCTCGCCGAGGGTCCAGGATGTCCCCGGCCA
Source organism: Frankia canadensis (assembly GCF_900197875.1). Taxonomy (GTDB): domain Bacteria; phylum Actinomycetota; class Actinomycetes; order Frankiales; family Frankiaceae; genus Frankia; species Frankia canadensis. The sequence continues at coordinate 127,795 of NZ_FZMO01000001.1, forward strand.
CGGGACGTTCCCTGGGCTGAACCGGGCCCGGCTGGGTTCGGTGGGCTGGGTTCGGTTGGTCGGGTTCGGTGGGCTGGGCCAGGTGACCACGCATGGTGGCGGGACGAGACCTGCGATCAGGCCGATGCTCTCACCGTCAGCATCAGGCCGGATGCGGATGCTTCGGACCGGCCGTGGCCTGCGGTCACCCGACCGGGTCCAGTTGAGGATGCGCCCGGACACGGCATTCACGTGGTGGGGAGATTCGGTGTGGACGACGGTCAGCTGGTGCGGCGGGGGCAGTCCCGCGGGGAGCGGGCGGAGCGGGCGATCCGGGTCACCACGGTGGTCGCGGTGGCACTGGTGGCGGCCTTCGTGTCCTACCAGCACATGCGCGGGGTCGCGGTACAGCACGGGGGGATCCGACGACCGCGGCGGTGTTGCCGTTCAGCGTGGACGGGCTGATCGTGGCCGCGTCGATGACGATGCTGGCCGACCGCCGTGCCGGGCTACGCCGTTCCTGGCTGTCCTATGGCCTGCTGGGGTTGGGGGGCGTGCGCGTCGCTGGCCGCGAACGTGCTGCACGCCGAACCGACGTTCGCTGCCCGGATCATCGCTGGCTGGCCGCCGCTGGCCTTGCTCGGTTCCTACGAGCTGCTCATGCGCCAGATCCACCCTGCCGGCCACCGCGGCGCCGACGATCCGGCCGCCACCGCCCTGTCGATCCCGCCGCAACGCGACCCGACGCTCGCCCCCACCGGCGCTACCAGCACGGCGGCACCGCCCACCCCGACGCCGGGCTCGGCCGCCTACCCGAGCCGCGCCGATAGCCCCGAGACCTCGGTCAACCCGGGCGGCGGCACCGGTCCGATGGACGGCACGCTGTCCGCCGAGCTGGACGGCGGGGCGGACCTGTCGGCGAAACGGGAGGCGATCATACGGGCGCTGGACCAGACCGAAGGGTCGGCCACCGCGGCCGTCGCCGTCCTCGCCACCCAGGGCATCACGGTCAGCAAAAGCTGGGTCTACCAGGTCCGTAAGGAGACTCCATACGGCGCCCACCGGACCGCCTACCGCCCCACGGTCCGCAGGCTGCGCTGCGGCATGGCCCCCGCCGGCCAGACCCCCTCCGATAGCCGCCCGTCCCATCCCAAAGCCACACGTCACGCTCCGCACCCGACACGCGGGCCACGGTAACACCGACGAGATATGTGTTCACGTTTTGGAAATGTTCGCGTGTAATCCTGTCAACTCTGCGGTATCCGGCCCAACGATGAGCTGGGGATTTTAGGAATATTGGACCCCTAATGCGGAGTGTGCATTGTGACCGATATCGCCAGGCTGGCGGCATCCATCGACGACTTTCCCACCATCGAGGAAACAGATGCGATGCTCGATGAACTACGCAGACTGCCACGTGACGAAAAAATGTGTAGCTTGATCGATGACCTGCTTGAGTGCCGGTCGCTCCTTCTCGCAACAGGCTGAGTTACGTTTCGGGAACGACCGGACCCCAAACTACCATTCCGATGACGCGGCTGAAATATCGTATCCAGACGGTCAGCGGCCCTACTCGGACAGTTTGTTACTGCTGAGAGCCGAACGGCTGGCCCTGCTGCCGGCCGCTACCCTGACTCGAGCTGAAACGCTCGCCGGAGTCGCCGGCCTGACCGCCGCCGATTCCGGCGAGGTCCAGGAGACGGTTCTCCACGTACCGCTCGCTGTGGTGCGTCTTGTCCGCGATGCGCTGCACGAGGTCGTTCACGTTGGTCGCGGCGTCGAGGTCCGCGGCGCTTACCTGAGCAAACTGGTCGAGAATGCGGTAACGGGCCTGCCACCAGTTCTGGCGAAACTGCTTCTCCAACTGCTGTGTCTGCTGCTGCTGAGCCATTACGTGGTTTCTCCTCTTTGAGATCACTTCCGTAAGCGCGTCGACCGAGGCCGGGGTGAGACGTTACCGCGACCCCCGTAGTCGGAGTCAAATTCGATCTTCGATGTGAATTTTTCCGTGCAACTCTGGCATCCGTGTCCATTCGTAGCTGTTCAGCTCGGGTGACAGGCTCGCTGACTGTATTTGCGCAGGTGGGGTCGGTCGCAGGGTAAACATTCAGGTGCTTTGTTGATGTTGCTTTGGGTCGTTGGCTTCGGAGTCAGGTGCTGATGTTGGTGGTCGCGTGGCGTGCCAGGTCTAGTGGGTGTGGTGAGGTGGAGGCATGGCGCCGGTCGAGGAGATGCCCCCTGAGGGCCTCCTCGTGGTGGTGCGCGCCCAGGCGGAGCTGATCGCGGAGTTGCGGGCGATGGTCGCCGAGCAGGCCCGGCGGATCGCGGAGCTGACGGCGAAGGTCGCTGACCTGGAGCGGAAGGCGTCGCGGAACTCGCGGAACTCGTCGTTATCGCCGTCCAACGACGGCGCGATCCCGGGTCGGAAGCCGCCCGAGCCGCCGGCAGGCGGTGGCGGGGCGGGGAAGAAGAAGCGCGGCAAGCAGCCGGGCGCGGACGGGTTGACGCTGGCCTGGCGGGAGGACCCAGACCGGGTGGAGGGGCACTTCCCGACTGGGGCGTGTGCCTGCGGGGCCGGGCTGGATGCGGCGACGCCGGCCGGGGTCGCCCGCTCGCACCAGTCGCACGATGTCGAGCCAGCCCGCCCGACGGTGGTCCAGCATGACCTCCAACAGGCCATCTGTGGCTGCGGGCGCCGTCATGTGGCCGCCCGGCCCGACGGGCTGTCCGCGGCGGCGGTGTCCTCCGGGCCGGAGATCCGCGCGCTCGCGCTGTACTTCCTCGTGCGTCAGCACCTGCCGGTCGAGCGGACCTGGGAGGTGATCATCGAGCTGTGTGGGGTGGCGGTCTCGACGGGCTGGCTGCACTCGGTGTTCGCGCTCGGCGCGGATGCCGTGGAGAAGCCGGTCGAGGCGATCGAACAGCGGATCGCCGCCGAGCCGGTCGCCGGGTTCGACAAGATGAACCGTTCCGGGTCCGGTGGTCTTTCCGGTGGCGGAACTGGAGAGAGCCTCCCCGGCCCCGGGTCTGCGGCCCGGGAAGCTTGCCTGCCTATAACCGGTGGTCCCGGGAAGTGGCGGGTGGCCGGAAGGTAGTCGGAGGGGGTCGTAGTAGTGCCTGAGGGTCGGGACAACATAACCCGGTCTTAGCGAAGGGCCCCTGCTTCATCGGCGCACGTTGTTGGAGAGAGGAACTCGGATGAGTGCCGTCACGGCTAGGTCCGTCCGCCAGGCCGAGAGTCTGGACACAGTTCGTGCTCTTCAGTGGGTGTTTTACCGCAGTGCCAAGTGTGATCCCGCCCGTCGTTTCCATGCCGTCTACTGCCATGTCGCCCGCAGCGATGTATTGTGGCGGGCGTGGGGCGACGTGCGTGCGAATCGGGGTGCGCCCGGTGTCGACGGTGTGTCGATCGCCGACGTCGAACGCGCCGGAGTGAGTGGATTTCTGGACGCCCTGGCGAGAGAGCTGCGTGCGGGTTCGTACCGGCCGGCTCCGTTGCGGAGGGTGGAGATACCGAAACGCGAGCGGGGAGCCACCCGGCCGCTGTCGATTCCCACGGTTCGGGACCGGGTCGCTATGACCGCTGCGAAGATTGTTCTGGAGCCGGTGTTCGAGGCGGACTTCCTGCCGTCGAGTCACGGGTTCCGTCCGCGCCGGTCCGCCCTGGACGCCTGCGAGGTCGTCAGGGTCGAGGCGAACCGGGGCCGAGAGTGGGTCGTCGACGCTGACATTGCGGACTGTTTCGGCTCCCTGGACCACGACGCGGTCATGGAACAGGTGGCCCGCCGAGTCTGTGACCGGCGGATGCTGAGACTTCTGCGGTGCTGGCTTCGGGTTGGCGTGCTGGACGTCGGTGTCCTGCGGGACTCTGTGTCTGGTACTCCCCAGGGATCATTATGCGAAGCTGTGCATAAACCGCCTAATGAACAGTGCTGGATTATGCGCAGCGCTGGCCTGTCGTGCCTGGTGAGGGCCCGATCGGGGCTGGATCGCTGCGCATAACCTGTCAGCGGTGGGGGCTCACAGCAGGGCTCTTTCATGTGTGCGATGTGACCGGTTGATGCCGTCCGTCGGGTGCGCGCTGTTCGTGGGTGTCTGTCGGGGTGGACACGGTGGGGGCACGTGTCGCTGGGACGAGGACAGGCACGCCGCTTGTAGATCACGGAGATGTCTGATGTCTGCGTGGTCTGGGGTGCGGCGTGCCTGTGGCGGTATTGTCCCGTGTCGCGATCGCCGTGGCGGGAGCCGGTGGTGTGTCGCGTCCGGGAATCTGGACGCGGCTGGAGAAGGTACCGGAGTTCCGGGCGGGTAACCGGTTCTATCCGTTGCCGTGTCTGCTGGCGATCGGGTTGTGCGCGCTGAGCGCGGCGGGGCATGACGGGATCGACGCGATCGCCCAATGGGTCGGCAGGGCGAGTGAGGCCGAGCTGGTTCGGTTGCGGGTGCCCCGGGATCCGTTCACACGCCGGCCGCGGTGTCCGTCGGCGTCGACGATCCGCCGGGCGCTGATGGGGGTCGACCCGGATGCGCTGGTCGAGGCTGTGCTGGCGCCGGACGCGCCGCGCCGGGATGAGGCTGACATCGAGACGACCCCGGCGGCGCGGGTGTGCGCCGCGCGGGCGCCGGTCATGGGGGCGGTGGCGCTTGACGGGAAGTCGTGCCGGGGCGCCCGTCGCGGCGACGGGACGCGGGTCCATCTCGTCGGGGCGGTGACCCACGGGGACGGGCTGCTGGTCGGCCATGTCGAGGTCGACCGTAAGAGCAACGAGACGACAGCGTTCCAGCCGCTGCTCGCGCCGATGGACCTGGCCGACACGGTCGTCACCTTCGATGCGCTCCACAGCGTCCGGGCGAACCTCGAATGGCTCGTCACGGCGAAGAAGGCCCATTACCTGGCAGTGATCAAAGCCAACCAGCCGCGGTTGTTCGCCCAGCTCAAGGCCCTGCCATGGGCTGACATCCCGGTCGCCGACGTCACCCGCGACCACGGCCACGGCCGTGACGAGACCCGCACGGTGAAGGTCACCACCGTGGACCGCCTGGACTTCCCCCACGCGGCGCAGGTCATCCGGATCCACCGCTGGCGCCGCGAGAGCGGCACAGCCCCGAGCCGCCAGACCGTCTACGCGGTCACCGACCTGACCTTCCACCAGGCCGGCGGCGTCCTGTTGGGCGATCTCGCCCGGTCGCACTGGCATGTGGAGAACAAGGCGCATTACACCCGGGACGTGTCCTTCCGCGAGGACCACTCCACGGTCCGGACCGGCAACGCGCCGATGAACCTCGCGACCCTGCGCTCCGCCGTCATCAACGCCCTACGCCAGGTCGGCTACGCCCTCGTCCCACCCGGCCGACGTGATCACACCACCCCGACCGCCGCCCTCGATCTCCACAGCTTCCCCTGACAAACCAGGCAGACCCCCCACATGAAGAAGCCCTGCGTCCCACGTCACGGACCGCCACTCCGGCGAGTCGTCAGACGATCACGATCCGTACATCACGTCGGTGGACTCCACTGCCGAAGGGGATCGAAGTCTCCATCCCGAGTGTTGCCCGCGTCTATGACGCGATCCTCGGCGGTAAGGACAACTTCCCTGTGGACCGAGCCATCGCCGAGCAGCTCGTTGCGTTCGTCCCCGACGGGCGTGAGGCCGCGATCTACAACCGGGCTGTGCTCGGCCGTGGTGTCCGTTACCTGGCGGAGCGGGGAATCCGCCAGTTCATCGATCTCGGTTCCGGCTTGCCGACCGCCCGCAACACGCATCAGGTGGCACAGGAGATCCTCCCCGAGGCCCGGGTCGTTTACGTTGACAACGATCCGATCGTGCTGGCTCATGGCCGGGCCCTACTCGCCGAGAACCAGTACACCACGGTCATCACGGCCGATGTGCGAGAGCCGGAGGAGATCCTCAGCCACCCCGACCTGCGGTCTCTGATTGGCTTCGACCAGCCAGTCGGTCTTCTGATGCTCGGGATCATCCATCACCTGAACGACGAGGAGGACCCGGGCGGTCTGGTTACCCGGTACCGAAATGCGGTGGCTGCCGGCAGCTACCTGTTTCTCACCCATTTCGTCGATCACGGTGCCCAGACCGACGACCTCCAGAAGGCCCTCCTCGCGGACCTTGGTACCGGCCGGTTCCGTACCCTGGAGGAAATCACCGCCTACTTTGATGGCCTGGAACTCGTCGAACCCGGTGTCGTCTACAACCCGTTGTGGCGGCCGGATGGTCCGCTTCCCGAAACGCTGCGGATCACCGAGAAGATGATCGGTGGAGGAATCGGTCGCAAATCCTGACAATGAGCACGGTAGGGTCTGTTGCATCGGCGAAGTCGGCCATCGCGGGGCGTCCGATCGGTCATGATCGGTTGATGCGTCGACGTCGTGTCCGTCCACTGGTTCCGGTGTCGGAGTTCGCCGGGTTCCGGTTCCCACCCGAGGTGATCGTGCTTGCTGGTAGCCCCATGTCGTGTTCTCGGTCGCGAGCCGCTCGATCAGCGTGGGGATCTCCGGGTTGATCGGTGGCCGTCCTGCCCGGCGCGGATGGGTCCATTTCCGTGTGACCAGACGGCGGTGCCACCGTAGGACGGTGCCGGGGGTGACCAGCCGGTGCGCTCGCAGCGTCCTGGGGAGAACCCTGATCAGCGCGGCGAGTACCGCCCGGTCCGCCCAGTCCCACCGGGGCTTGGGCTGGGTACGGCGCAGCACCGCGACCTCGTGCCGTAACACGAGCAGCTCGATGTCCTTCGACGCCGACGAACGACCGAAGAGGACAAGCCAGCCGCACACTCGAACGAAGATCAGATAGAGCAGTCGCACGGACATAGCTGACCATCATGCCGACGGTCCCGTACCGTCGTATCAGCCCAGGTCACAGGCCCAGGCCGGTTTCCGGCACCCCACAGGACCCACGACGGCGACGTGCCCGGCTTCCACACGGTGGGCGCGGTCACCGGTGACGGTGGGCGCTCGGCCGTGATCTCCGTCAACGACAACGACAACGACGCCACCCGCCAGGCGGCGTGGAACCTGGTGGACCACGCCCTGTGCCGGGGCGCCTGAGCATCACCGCCGCCGATTCGGACCGCAGCCGGACGAGTTTCTGCCGGTAGGCGCGCACCTGAGGGTCCCGCGGTGGGCGTCCGAGGTCACGAGCGGTTCTGTCCGCTGGTCGGCGTCATCGTGGGCGCGATCACCCACATGGCTACTTGGTTTGTGCAAGGAGGCCATCTACAGGGCATGGCATCCGATTTACCGGTCGATCGCCCGACTTCCATGACATCATCGTCTCGGTCGACCGCACAGCTCGGCGGCCGACCCTTGCTGGGGTTCCGGAGTACGACCCGGGCGCTCGATCATGGATGCCCACGGCCACGGAGGTGCTCTCAGATTGGCGAACAATCAACTTCTGACGACGATACCTGTCGTCGAGTGGTCGGTGACAGCCGGCGGTCCGGCCGACGACGAGAAGTGGCGACTGAGCCGAGCGATCCATGCCGCCTGCGAGCAGAGCGGGTTCTTCTTTCTGCGAAACCACGGCATCCCACCGAGCCTTCTGGAAGCGGTGTACGCGGAGGCGCGTCGATTCTATTCGCAACCACTCGACGACAAGCGACGATTCAGTTGTAGCGCCGACACCGAGTATCTCGGGTATCGCGAGGTGGGGGCCGAGAGGAGCCTCACGCATTCAGGGCGCGAGGCGTGTGAACAGTATCGAATCGGCTACGTCGCCGATCCGCCGGCGGGGGGTTGGGCCGGTCACTACCATCGACCTTTCGGTGCGGCGACTCGACTGCTTGAACGATTGGCGACGATCGGCAACGAAATCCTTTTGTTGAGCGCGCTGGCTCTGAATCTGCCGGCCACGGTCTTCGACCCGTTCATGGAGAAGCCGGTGCATCGTTTGGGCCTCAACCACTATCCCGTCGGTGCCGGCAGCGCCTTGGGGAACCGGGTGCACTACTCGATGACGTCGCACGTCGATCACGCCTTCTTCACGATCTTGACGCAGAACGCGCCGGGTCTCGAAGTCCTGGGGTCCGACGGCCGGTGGATCGACGTCCCCGTTCGCCCTCATGAGCCGCTCGTGTTCCTCGGTGACTACCTCGAGAGATGGACGAACGGCGGGTACCGGGCGACCTATCACCGGGTGCGTGACGTCTCGACGGACCGAATATCGCTCCAGTTCAAGCACCGACCCTCCTACGGCGCGATCATCGAGCCGTCCCAGTTCGTCGACGACGATCACCCATCGCGATATGAGCCGTTCGACACGGGGCGTCAATACGCCGAACTGTTGCGGTCCCTGCTCGGCGTGTAGCGGCCGAGAACTGGCGTTCACACCATGCCTATGTCGGCCTCGTTCGCCCAGCGTCTCCTGCCTCACGTTCATTCGATCGCGCAGGAGTTCGGGACGCCGTTCCACATGTACGACGAGCTCGGGATCCTCGAGAGCGGCCACGAGTTCAACGCGGCATTCTCGGGCCTCGACGGCTTCCGCGAGTTCTACGCCGTCAAGGCGCTCCCCAACCTCCGCATCCTGGAGATCCTCCGAAACGAACTCGGGTTCGGCTTCGACTGCAGCTCGACGGCGGAGCTCGCGATGGCCCGACAACTCGGTGCATCGGGGGAGGACATCATGTTCACCTCCAACAACACGTCCGCCGACGAGTACGAGCAGTCCCTCGATCACGGTGGGTGCATCCTCAACCTCGACGATCTGACCTTCGTCCGCAAGCTCCCGCGCATGCCGGAGCTGATCTGTTTCCGCTACAACCCGGGAACGTCTAACTTCGGGAATTCGATCATCGGGGCGCCCAGATCGGCGAAGTTCGGACTGCGGCACGATCAGGTGATCGCCGCGTACACCGAGGCACGCGCCCGGGGTGCGCGGCGTTTCGGACTGCACGCGATGGTCGTATCGAACGAACGTCGTCACCGCCGGATGGCAGCCATCCTCCAGATGTTGCTCGAGGTCTGCGGCGAGGTCACGGCAGCCACCGGCATCCGGTTCGAGTTCGTCAACGTGGGCGGCGGCATCGCGATCGCCTACCGCCCCGGCGAGCGACCGTTCAAACTGCAGGCGTTCGCCGATCTGGCGGTCCAGCTCCTGGATGCGTTCGAGCGCGAGCACGGATACCGGCCGAAGATGTACATGGAGTGCGGCCGACTCATCACCGGGCCGCACGGGGTCTTGGTCACGCGTGTTCTGAACGTGATGTCGAAGTACCGCTCCTACGTCGGCGTCGATGCCTCGATGTCCGACCTGATGCGCCCGGGGATGTACCGGTCGACGTACAACCACATCACGGTCGTCGATCGCGCCGGCCAGGAGTTGCGCGGGCCTCTCGGCGCCGTCGATGTCGTCGGCTCGCTCTGCGAGAACCGGGACAAGTTCGCGACAGACATTCTGCTGCCACCGGTGCGGGAGAACGACTACGTCGTGATCCACGACACCGGGGCCCACGGGCATTCGATGGGATTCCAGTACAACGGCCGGCTGCGACCTCAGGAGCTCTTGCTCCGGCGCGACGGCAGCGTCGAGCTCATCCGCCGGTCTGAAACTGTGGACGACTATCTCAGGACCCAGCTCGACTTCGAGTCCCGACGGTTCACTCCGGCGGGCGGGTCTCAGAGGTCGAGGTCGATCGTCGCCGCGCCGACGGCGTCCACGGCGTCGGGCTCGAACAGCCGCTCGAGCTGACCGAGCACACCGGACACGTCCCGCGGTGGTGTCGTCGGCGCGAACAGCCCGTCGTGGGCCCATAGTTCGGGGTCGAGCCCGATCGCCCAGGCGTTCAGCCATGGCGCCGCGTCCAACGTCCGCCGCCGCGCCGGCATGGTGTCGTCGACAGCGATGAGGAAGATCGCCAGAGCGACCTCCTCGACGACCGCCATCGTGATCCGGTGGTCGGCGACGAGCTCGTCGATCGTCTTGCCGGCCACGAGGTTGCGCTCGTAGGCCTCCTGGAGGAACGGGATGCTGGCGTAGTCGACGAACACGAAGCGGCGTCCTCGTCGAGCGCGGCCCTCCCACTGCTTGAACAGACGCTTGACCCGCAGGGCGAGCGGGTAAAGGTTTGTGGTCTCCGCACGCACCGCCGCGGACTTGGCGGCATCGAGGTAGATCCCGTTGTAGATCTGCGGCGTGGCCGTCGTCCAGGCCAGCAGCGTGTCCCAGATGAACGAGACCGTCATGATCAGCGGCTCGCCGAAGTACGAGTAGGAGCTGTGGATGTTGTACTCGACCCAGTCGTTCTGGGCGAGGACGAACGAGTTCAGTTCGGCGGCCCGCGTCTCGTCGAACGCGCCGGCTGCGTCCTCCCCGAGCAGTGTGACCACCGCCGTGTTCTCGAAGGCGATCATGTTGGAGCCCGGCGAGTAGAAGGGATCGGCGAACGCGGCGGCTTCGCCGACGCACGCCCACCGGTCGGCGGAGATCGCCAGGCTCGACGTGTAGCTGAAGTCACGCGCGACGACGAAGTCCATGATCTCGTGGCGCGCCACTCCCGCGGCCACGGCGGGCTCGTGGCGCGCCAGCCAGTCGATCGCCCGCTCGAGGGTGTCCATCTCCCCGATAGCCTGCAGGGCACCCGAGGACACGATGCCGACGCTCGTGTTGCCGGACCCGAGCGGGATCAGCCATACCCAGTAGCCCGGCCCCATCAGGTGGTTCGTCGAGAAGTAGCGGACCCGACCCGGGACGCGGGCGTGCCACTCCACCTGGGTGTCGGGGACGAAGTCCTCGATGTCGAGCCGGCCCCGGACCCGGAACCATGCTGCGTTGAACATGCCGTCGGTCTCCCGCTGGAGTCCGAGTTTGCGTTGCAGGAACCGCAACCGGCCCATCGCGTCGACGACCCATCGACACCGAACGGTACGCTCGTTACCGTCGCAGTCACGGAACGCAACCCGGTGCGGTTCCGCCCCGGGGGCGAGCTCGATGTCGAGGACTCTGGCGCCGGTCGCGATCTCGACCCCGGCGGCGACGTTCATCTCGTAGAGATCGTTCTCCAGCACCCCGCGGTCGATCTGGTAGGTGGGGCACCGGCTGAACCTGCTGAGCCCGACCTCGGGCGCCTCCCACAGCGCCCGGTCGGGCGCACCGAAGAAGTAGCGCAGGCCGAGCTTGGGCAGGTGGCGCTGCGCCATGTAGTCGCGCAGCCCGAGCAGCTCGGCGAAGTAGAAGCCGGCGATGTCGACCGTGGACTCACCGACCTTGAACGCCGCCACCGGCACGGGGTACGCCTGGCTGTCGACGACGAGGACAGTGGCGCCCGGGTGGCGCAGCTTGACCTGGCGGGCGAGCGTGGCGCCCGCAAGCCCGCCGCCGCACACGGCGATGTCGTACGTGTCGCACATGTCGACCGCGTCGGCGGGATCGGCGGGATCGCCGGTCGGCCGCGGGAACAATGCCAAGGCTGGGCTCCAAATCGTCAGCGGCTGGGCGGCGACTCGCCGGCGTCTCCGACGAGAGCGCGCGCGGCCAGGTCGAGCTCGAACGCGACGAGCAGGTTGCCCAGGAGGACATCGCCGTCGTCCCCCAGGCGGTGATCGACGCGCACCGCGAGGACGAGGTCGTGCGGGCGCGTCGGCTCCACCGGTTCCATCGACACGGTGAGGCAGATCGGGAAGTGCAGTCGATCGTGCACGATCCGCTCGCCACGGAACCGGAGGCGGCCGCCTCCCGCGCGGGCGTGGTGAAAGTGCACGAAGTTGAAGCACGCCGCGACGGCTTCGTCGGGGAGACGATCGGCGATCGGATAGCCGGCGCGAGCGTCGTAACGATCGAGCACGGCTTGGACGTCGCGCGCCTCGGGCAACCCGCGGTCGCGGGCCGCGCACCGCACGGGCAGGACGTTCCAGAAGAGGCCGGTGGCACCGAGCGGGTCGGCCAGGCGCTCCGAGCGGCCGTTGCTGATCACACCGACCGCGAACGTGTCGAGGTGGGCGCTGCGGTGCAGCGCCGCCACGAACGCGCTCAGGCACAGTGCCTTGGGGGACACGGCGAGGGAACGGCTGGCACGGCGAACCCGGGCGGTGAGATCGACGTCGATGATGCGCTCGGCCGGTGCGCCGCGTTGCATCGGCCCCGGCCACGGGCGCGGCAGGGCCGCGAGTGCGTCCAGCTCGGAGGTCCAGAAGCCACCCGCGTCGGGATCTTCGGCGAGCTCGCGCTCGAGTGCGACGAACTGCCGGCGGGAGTCGATCGCGGGGGGCCTGTCGTCGACCGGGAGCCCGGCGACCCGTCGCTCGTAGGCATCGAAGAGCTCGTTCTGGAGCACGATCTGGCTCCAGCCGTCGAGGACAGCGTGGTGGGCGGACAGGTAGATGTCGGCACGGGCGTCCGTGCGCCGGACGACCAGGAATCGGGCGAACGGCGTGTCGGCTCCGATCTCGAAGCCGTTCAGCACGTCGGCCGCCAGGAGCTCGTCGCTCTCAGGGTGGCCCCGCAGGTCGAGGTACCGGGGCATCGCGCCGTCGGGTGCCCGCACGACCTGGGCCAGCCGCCCGGCGCCGGTTCGCCGGATCGTCGTTCGCAATGCCGGGTGACGGTGGACGAGTGTCTGCACGGCACGGCACAGGGTGTCGATGTCGAGGGCGTCGTCCTCGACGAGCCAGCGCGAAACGCAGTGGTACGCGCCTTCGTCGCGGAGCGACTCGTAGCGGTCGACCATCACCTGCTGCATCGCCGACAGCGGATAGGCGGACTCGGCGCCTGGTGGCAGCTCCGCCAGCTCCGAGGCGCTGAGAACGGCGAGCTCGGCATCGATCCCGTCCGGCGGGCGGTCGCCGCGCTCGGCGAGCGCGGCGGCGAGCGCACGGATGGTGCGGTGCTCGATGACGTCGTGCGTGGCCACGTCCAGTCCCGCCTGGCGCGCCTGGTGGACCGCACGGATCACGCGGATCGAGTCGCCCCCGAGGAGGAAGAAGTCGTCCTCGACGCTGACCTGCTCGACCTCTAGGGCGTCGGCCCAGAACGCCGCGAGCTGCGCCTCGAGCTCGTTGGCCGGCGCGGTTGTGGCCCGCTGGCGGTTGCGGGCGGCGTGGTGGAACTCGACGAGCCCGGGACGGTCGACCTTGCCGTGTTCGTTGCGGGGCAGCGTCGCCATGACGTGGATCGCTGCCGGCATCATGTAGGGAGGCAGCCGGTGGGCGAGCTCGCCGCGCAGCCGTGCCGCGAGCGCGCCGGACGCATCCTCCGTCGCGGCCTCCGGCGCGGCGACGCAGGCGACGAGCTGCGCAGCCGCCGGGTCGAACACTGCCACGGCGTCGGTCACCTCGCTGTCGTCCAGCAGGATGTGCTCGATCTCGCCGGGCTCCACGCGGTAGCCACGGATCTTCACCTGGTGGTCGCGCCGCCCGACGAGGACGAGCTCACCGCGATCGTTCCACGCGCCGAGATCTCCGCTGCGATACAGCACCGGATGCGGGGAGAACGGGTTGGCGACGAACGGGTCCGCAACGGGCGCGGTGCCGCGGTAGCCGCGCGCCACCCCGCAGCCGGCGATGGCGATCTCGCCGATCGCGTTGCGGGGAAGGAGACGGAGGTCGGCGTCGACGACGTAGACCTCCTTGTTGGCGCGCGGCAGCCCGATCGGCACGGTCGCCGACGGGCTGTCGGGATCGAAGCGATGGAGGGTCGTGTTGACGCACGCCTCGGTGGGGCCGTAGCCGTTGAAGACCGTCGCTGACCGAGCGAAGCGGGTCGCATCGCGGCGTCGGGCGGTCTCGGCCGCGGACACGACCACCCGCAACGTCGTCAGGCGGCCGGCGTCGAGCAGCGCCAGGTACGACGGTGTCATGGTCGTGACGGTGACACCCTCGGCCACCATCATGTCCTCGAGTCGTCGCGGGTCGAGCAGCGTTGCGGCGTCCGGCAGCACGAGCGCGGCGCCGGCCAGCAGGGTCATACCGATGTCGAGCAGCGATCCGTCGAACGACAGCGACATGAACTGGAGATAGCGGTCGCCCGCCGCCAGGCCCAGCTCACGGACGTGGTCGAGACAGACGTTGACGAGCCCTTCGTGGTCCAGCTCGACGGGCTTCGGCCGTCCTGCCGATCCCGACGTCGAGATGATGGCGGCGACGTCGGTGCCGCCGCGGTCGTCCAGGCCCGACGACGACGGTGCCGGTGGCAGGGTCGGGACCTGCAGGTCGACGCAGCACGCGGGCAGTTCGGGGACTTCGAGGGCGCGCCCGAGCTGGGCGGAGTGTACGAGCAGCGCGCGGGCGCCGGTGGCGTCGACGAGTGCTCGCAGCCGCGCCGTCGGCGTTGCCGGGTCGACCGGCAGGTAGACGCCACCGGCGAAGAGGGTCGCGATGAGCGCCACGACGGTGTCGGCGGTGCGCGTCACGACCGTCGCCACCGGCGTTCCGGGGAGGACCCCGAGCTCGGCTCGCAGGTGGTGGGCGAGCCGCTCGCCGCGATCGACGAGCTCGCCGTACGAGACCACCTGGCCGTCCGCCGCGACGACCGCGGGCGCGGTGGGCGTCGCCGCGCCCGCGGCGCGCAGCCGCGCGGTGAGCGAGCCACCGAGTAACGCCGGTTCGCGGGTGTCGGTGAAGGCGATGAGCTGCTCAAGCTCGTCGTCGGTGAGGACGGCGAGGTCGCCCAGGTCGCCGTTGGGCGCATCGAACTGGTGCAGGATCCCGTTGATGTGCCCGCCGGTGCGGTCGAGGAACTCGGCGGGGAACATGCCCCTGAGGTCCTCGATGTCGAGGCTGCCCGCCGCCGGGTCAATGCGGATCATGACCTCGGTGTCGGCGGTCGGTGCCGGCTCGGCGTGCAACCCGGCGGTGGTGACCAGGATCGTGGCCGTGGCCTCGACGGCGCCCTGCGCCCACAGCTGGCCAACCGGATAGCCCTGCGCGGCGTAACTGCGAGCGACCGTGTCCCGGACGTGCTCGAGCAGGTTCCGCAGGGTGCCCGGCCGCGGCACCCTGAAGACGAGCGGTACGGTGGCCGCCGACCGGTACCGGCTCGGCGCGTGCCGCAGGAGTGGCGACTCGATCCAGATCACGTCGCGGCCGGTCGTCCGGTGGAGCAGGGCGACCACCGCGGCGAGCACGACGACGAACTCGCCGAGCGGTTGGTTTCGCCCGATGCGCCCGACGATGCGACGCGAGTCGGCGTCGAGACCGAGCCGGTGACGCGAGCCGGGCACCCCGGCCGCGTCGAACACGAAGTGCTCGGACCACCGCAGCAGATCGCTCGGCGCGACCATCGCGCCGAGCCAGAATGACCGGTCGGCGTCGGCGCCCGGCGCGTGCAACGCCTCCAGGCGGGTGGGAGGGCCGCCGCCGATGCCCGCCGGCGGGTCGTCGGGCGACGGGACGCGGGGTGTGGTCACGGCCAGCGCAGCTCCTTGTGCCCGTACAGCCGCTCGGCGACGAGACCCCGGCGCCGGCACTCGGCCACGAAATGATCGGACTCCACCGTCGCCGCCGAGGCACCGCCCTCGTCGAGACCGAGCAGATGTGCGAGCCACGGCTCGGCGCCCATCGCATAGACGTAGACCTCGTCGGCGTTGAACCGTTCGATGAGGTCGATGGCCTCGACGCTGTTCGACGCCCGGCCGCGCCGGGTCGCGTCGTGGTCGCGGTCGAGGGGGCGCGAGAAGTAGGGCCCGTACACCCAGCTCGCCGGTGCTCCGATGCACTCCATGCCCTGGAGCACGACGTCGGCGTCGCCGACGAGCGCGTGGGCGCGCGCGTACACGGGAGGGTCGACGTTCGCGGAGTCAGCGGCGACCAGGAACGACCGGCCCGCCATGCGGATGTGGTACCCCGCCCTCGTCGCGATGTCGAGGTCGTGGTGCTCCCCGACGAACGGGACGGCCGTCACCACTCCGCTGTTCAGCGGGATCTGCTCGAATGCCCGGACCTCGATCACCCGATCGAATCCGAGGTGCTCGATTGCCCGGCGCAGCGACGGGTCCACGAGATTGCCCGCGTCGTTGGCGGGTACGACGACGGTTCCCACGCGATGGCGGATCTGCAGCAGCGTCTCGGGCACCACGTGGTCGTGGTGGGCGTGGGTGATGAGCACGTAGTCGATGTGCGGGGGCAGGTCGGCGTAGCCCGCGTGGGGTGGGACACCGGGTTCGTCGTAGGCGATCACGGGGTCGACGAGGACGCTTGAGTCGCCGTCCTCGAACAGCAGGCAGGCATGGCCGAAGTAGGTGACGCGTCCGCCGCCGCGTGGGGGCGGACCGGCGGCCCGGGCGGGCGGTCCGAGCGGCGTTGGTGGGGTGTCGGTGAACAGCGCGGCGAACCGGTCGGTCGCGGGCGAGCTCGGCGCGAGACCGAGGCGGGCGGACAGCGCGGCCACATCGGTGGGCTCGGTGCGGGCTCGGAACAGCGCGTCGAGCGCGGGCGCGTGGAACGGCACGGCGACGTCGACCGCCGTGTCGTCGTCGTCATCGACGACGGCGAGGCGCGGCGTGGACATGACGAACGGCCGAGTACGGCCCCGGTCCAGCCGGACGCACTGCCGTGAGGTGTCCCACAGCGGACTGGCGTACATCAACTCCTCGCGGACGCGGACGTCCGGTCGGTGATGGCGGTCGTACGTCAGCTCGACCAGCCCTCGCAACGCCTCGGGGACGCACTGATACCAGGGGTCGAGGGGCTCGCCGGTGGCGCGCTCGCCGAGCATCCGGTCGAGCGCGCGCAACGTGTCGACAAGTTCGATCTGCCCGGCGGCCCGAGCCTGGGTCGCGTCGAGCAGGTCGGCGACCTCCCGCACATGACCGCCACCGAGGTCGAGGAACGGTCCGCTCCGCGTCGCCGAGTCGGCGGCGGCCGCGGCGTGGAGTGCCGGCGACCGAACGTAGGAGGCCATCATCCGCAGGTGCCGATCGACGACGTGGAAGGCCGCGGTCGCCGGCGTCAGCAGTTGGATCCACGCGTACCAGCGATCGACTAACGGCTCGACGACGACGTCGCCGGCGAGGTACCGCGGGTCCGGGTCGGTCACCGGACCCCTCAGCCGGCCATCTCGAGGTCATCCAACGCCGTCGTGATCTCGTCGGTGCCGCCGAGCACGAAGTAGTGCTGCTGGAGCCGGAAGCTGTCGACGGGGCCGGCCAGCACGGTGTCCAGGTCGAAGCGGGGTGCCAGTGCACCGGGCGCGAGGGCTCGCGCGAGCTCGCTCGCCGACGACAGGATCGCGCCACCGATCGCCTTGCGTTGCTCGCCGTGCTGGACGAGCCCGACCTCCAGCGTCGCCCACAGCAAGCGCTGGAGTTGTTCGACGAATACCGGATCGTCGGCGCGCCGGGAACCCAGACGGCCGAACCGGTGGTACAGGTCGGCCGTCCGCGGGTTGGCGAGGTAAGGCCCGTGGCCGAACAGGTCGTGGAACAGGTCGGGCAACTCGGCGAACGCGAGTTCGTCCCGCCGCCGCATCGCGACCGTCACGGGAAAGCGCCGATCGGCGAGTAAGCCGAAGAACGTCGCACCGTCGACCATCCCGCCGGCTCCGACGAATCGCCAGTCACCGTGGACGGCCATCCCGTCGTTCACCGCGTCGAGGTCGGGCACGTGGTCGGCGGGCAGGCCCAGACGGTCGAGGCCGTCGAGGTAGTCGTCCACCGCGCTCGCCGCGACGAGCGGCGCTTGCTGGCGATGCAACAGCGACCACACGAGGTGATCGTCCGGACGGTATCGCTCGGCGGTTCGCGTCACTAGCTGTGCTGCCATCGACACTCCCTCGGCGACCGGCGGACCGACGGTCAAGTTAGGTCATCGTACGACTACGCTCGGGCTCGCCGTGGCGGTTCGTCAGAGGTCGAGGTCGATCGGCAGGTGCCGAGCGCCCGACCAGCGCTCGGCGGCGATCTCGGAGATCGGGGCGGCCGGTCGTTCGACGAACCGGCGGAGCAGCGCCACGAAGAGCTCGGCGAGGTCGCGCACCTCTTGCTCGTCGCAGGTCGACCGCTGGGCGGTCAGCTCGACGGACAGTCCCGCGGAGTCCTCCCGGACGTCGAACCACAGCGGCGTGTGGGCGTCGTCGACCGCCGTCGCCGGCCGGGTCAGCCCGGCGAGCCATGCCGCGCGCTCCTGCGACTGCAACGTGAGGCCGACCTGTGCAAGCGGTCGATCGGCCGGCCGACCGAGACGGCGGGCGATGTCACCCGGTGGTGTCAGCCGCCGGTCGAAGGCATCGATCGCGCGACCTCGCACAGAGCCGATCAGCTCGGCGAAGGAGCCTGCCGGGTCGATCCGGTCGCGCACCGTCACCATGTTGAGGTGAGGGCCGAGTTGGCCGTCGAGCGTCGCCAGCCCGCGTAGCGACACCGGCGAGCAGACGGCGACGTCGGGCTCGCCGGTGGTGACGAAGTGGAACACCGCGACGGCTGCGTGCAGCCCCATGAAGAGCGTGGCCGACGCGTCGCTGCACACTCCTCGCAGGCCGGCCGCCAGCGCCGCATCGACACGGGCGCCGGTGCGCCAACCGGCGAACGAGTGCGGACCGGCCGCGTCACCCGGGGGCAGACCGCGCAGCGTGCCCGCCCACCACTCGACGTCGCTCGCCCCGCGCTCGGTCCCCGACCAGGCGGCGTGCCAGGCGGCGAAGTCGCGAAACTGCCGCCGGGGAGGAGCCAGCGGGCCCGCGCCCTCGCGACGGGCGGCGAACCGTCGGCGCCACGCGCTCGCGAAGACGTCGAACGACTCCCCGTCCCACACGATGTGGTGCGCGACGAGGAGGCCGACCGTGCGGTCCGGCGGCATCCGCACGACGCGCAGGCGCAGGAGCGGCCCACTCGTCACCGACAGAGGCTGGTGCTCGTCGTGTTCCTGGAGAGCCTGCAGTTCGGCGCCCGCGTCGGCACGGTCGCTGAGGTCACTGAACGCGAGCACGCTGATGCCCGTCCCGTCGGAGTGCACCCGTTGCCGTGGCTGGCCGTCGACCAGCGGGAACGTGGTGCGCAGGACCTCGAAGCCGGCGACGAGGTCGGCGAACGTCGCCTCGGCGATCGCCGGATCCCACGGTGTGCCCAGGTCGATCACCTCGGCGGTCCGTGGGCTCGCCGGGTCGCGGTACTGCTCGAGCAGCCAGATCTCGTGCTGCAACGGTGAGACGGGATGATGGCGCGCCGGGAGCGTCATCGCGACGAGATCGTGCCCGGCTGCCGCGGCCGGTGCCGCCTCTCGGCCCGAGCGGACTCTGACGGCGTGGGCGAGGTCGCCGAGGCGCGGGTGCGTGAACACGTCCTCGACCGTCATCGTCACGCCGAGTGCCTCGTCGATCCGGGCGACCAGCACGACGGCGAGCAGCGAGTGGCCGCCGGCCGCGAAGAAGTCGTCGTCGGCTCCGAGGTCCTGGCGTCCCAGCAGCGACCGGCAGACCTCCTGGACCACGCCCGCCACGTCGTCGTCGCCCGTGGGAGCGCTGGCGGGTGCACTCGGCTCGGCATCGAGCGCGGCGAGCGCGCGCACGTCGACCTTGCCGCTCGGCGCGAGCGGCCAGTCGGGCGCCACCACAAACCGTCCCGGAACCATGTAGTCCGGCAGGAGTTCGTGGAGGCGTCGTCGCAGCTCGTCCACACAGCCGGCGTCGTCGGGGCGCAGGAACGCGACGATCGTCGGGCCGGAGCCGTCGGTGACCGTCACGGCGACGTCCCGCGTGAGCAGACCCGTCGAGAGCATCACCTCGCGGATCCCGTCGAGCTCGACCCGGAAGCCGCGGACCTTCACCTGGCGGTCGGCCCGGCCGGCATGCACAAGCTCGCCGAGCGGCGTGCGCCAGGCCAGGTCGCCGGTTCGGTAGCTGCGCACCTCGCGGCCGGGTCCGGCGGCGGTGCCGAACGCGGAAGCCGTCGCCTCGGGACGGCCCAGGTAGCCGCGGGCGACGGACGCACCGCACACGACGATCTCGCCGATCACGCCGGGCCCGACCGGCGCGCCGAGCTCGTCGACGACATCGAGCCGCTGGTTTCCGAGCGGTCGTCCGACGTTGCCGGCCTCGTCGTCGGGACCCGGGAGCCCGCTTGTCACGTGAAACGACGAGAAGATCGTCGCCTCGGTGACGCCGTAGCCGTTGACCACGTGGCAGTCAGGATGGCGGGCCAGGAACTCGCGGATGCGGAGCGGGTTGACCTGCTCGCCGCCGAAGATCAGGTACCGCAGGGACTCCCCGGCAGCCGGCCGGCGGATCAGCTCGGGCGCCACTCCCTCGAACACGGTCGGCACCTGGCAGAGCACGCTGACGCGGTGCTGCTCGAGGAGCGTCACGAGCAGCCGCGGGTCCCTCGTCGCATCGGTCGGCACGACGACGAGGTGGGCGCCCCGTGACAGCGGGACGTACGTCTCCCAGACGGAGAAGTCGAAACCGATCGAATGGAACAGCGTCCACACGTCGTCCTCGCCGAGCGTCAACCGCTCGCCGGCCACCCGCAGCAGCGAGACGATGTTGCCGTGCTCGACGAGGACGGCCTTCGGCCGACCCGTCGTGCCGGAGGTGTAGATGACGTATGCGAGGTCGCTGGGCCGGTTGATCCGGGGCATGGGTCCGGGTCTGTCGCCGTCGTCGGCGAGCACGATGTCGACCACGTCGTCGAGGACGAGGACGGCGCGAGCCCCGGCGCCCGCCGCGGCCGCGTCGTGACGGCGCTCGACCACGACGACGGAGGGGCGGCTGTCGTCGAGGATGAAGCGACGGCGCTCGGGCGGGTCGTTCGGATCGATCCCGAGAAAGGCGCCGCCCGCCTTGAGGATGGCGAGCTGGACGATGACCATCCACTCGGAGCGGTGCAGGGCCGTGGCCACGATGTGCTCGGGGCCGACGCCGTACCGGTGGCGCAGGTGGCGGGCGAGGCGCGTTGCCCGGGCGTCGAGCTCGCGGTAGGTCGCCGTGCGCCCGGCACAGGTGAGGGCGGGACGGTCGGGAGAGCGCCGTGCCGCGGCCTCGACGTGCTCGTGCAGCAGCCCTGGCGACTGCGGCGCCGTGGTGGCGACGACTTCGGTAACCGTGGCGTCGAGCGCGTCGAGCGCGTCGACCGAGACGTCCGCGTTCCGGCTGAGGCGCTCGAGCGTCGCCTGGAGTAATTCGCACTTCATCACGACGCGCGCGGGCGTGAAAAGATCACGGTCGTGCTCGATCTCGCCGCGCAGACCGCCGTCGTGCTCGGTGAACGTGACGATCATGTCGAGCTTCCCCATGCGCGCGTCGACGTCGAGGACACGGGCACCGGTGACCTCAACGGCCGGCTCCACCGCCATGCCCGGCACGTTCTGGAGCACGAGCATCACGTCGAACAGCGGCGAGCGAGCGGGCGCGCGCTCGGGCGCCAGCTCGCTGACGAGCAGGTCCAGCGGATACGCGTCGTGGTCGAGCGCGCGGCCGACGACGTCGCGGACTGTCCGCAGGAGCTGCCGACCGGTCTCGGAGGGATCGAGCCGGGCGCGTAGCGGCAGGCTGTTGACCAAGGAGCCGAGCAGATCCTCGAGCTCCACCCGCCTGCGGCCGGCCACCGGCGTGCCGACGACGATGTCGCGTTGCCTGGTGAGAGCGTGCAGCCAGCTGTACACCGCCGTCAGCAGCACCCCGAACAGCGTCGCCTGCTCGGCGCGTGCGAGCTCACGCAGGCGGCGTGTCGCGGCGGCGCTCACCTCGAAGCGAACCGTGCCGACGCGATGCGACCGGTCGGGACGGCGCGGGGCGTCGAGAGGCAGGCTGAGCGGTGCGAGCGTAGGTGCCAGCTCGCGCCGCCAGAAGCGTCGCGAGCGCTCGCCGGCCGCGCTGGCCAGCATGTGCTGTTCCCACACCGCGAAGTCGCGGTACTGGAGCGGGGGCGGCGGGAGCGGGCCGGCGTCGCCGCGCGCGTGCGCCCGGGCGCGCTCGAAGAGCTCGCCGAAGAAGATCGACAAGGACCACCCGTCCATCACGATGTGGTGGGCGGCCAGGTAGACGATCGACTCGTCCGCGCCACCGCGGGATCGGCGGTCGGGCCGGATGAGGCCGACCCGCAGCAGCGGTCCCCTGGCGAGGTCGAACGGTGCCCGCCCGGCCTGCTCGAGCACGTCGCGGGTCGCGCCGTCGGGGTGGACGGTGAGCGTGACGGCGCCGGTCGCGGCGACGCGCTGCCGCAGTTCGCCGTCCTCCAAGTGGAACGTCGTGCGCAGGATCTCGTGCCGCCCGACCAGGTCGGCGACCGCCGCGCTCAGCCCCGCCGTGTCGACCGAGCCCGGGACGGCCAGCGCGGCCACGACGTGATACGCCTCGGACGCCCCGTCGAACTGGCTGACGATCCAGTGCCGCCGCTGGCTGTGTGACGCCGGGTAGGAGGCGGCATCGGCGACGGGCACGATCTGCGGCCCCGCATCCGGTTGGTCGCCGCGCTGGTGGCTCTCGATCAGCGCGGCCAGACCCCGCACTGTCGGGTTGTCCAGCACCGCCGAGACGCGCAGATCGACGCCGTGCCGGCCGAGCAGGCGGGCCGCGAAGCGGGCGGCAGACAACGAGTCCGCGCCGCGGTCGAACACGTCGGCGTCGGGCGGGAGGTCGATGGGGCCGAGTAGCTCCTGCCAGATCTCGGTGACCGTTCGCTCGGTCGGCGACGCGTCCACGTCCGTCCGAGCGTGGACGCGCGTTCGCCTGCTGGCAGCGATCACGGCGAGCGCGTCGACGTCGAGCTTGTCGTGGGCGGTGACCGGGAGCTCGGCGACGACGTGGATCTCGTCGGGGACGAGCGAGGCACCGACAGCTGCTCGCACCGTAGCTCGCAGCGCCGTCACATCGGGCGCGTCGGCGCCCACCGCGACGGTGACGAACGCGGCGACGCGCGTTCGTCCGTCGTGTTCGTCGGCGTCGGCGTCGGGGCGTGCGGGGATGGCCCGCACGACGGCGCCGCGGACGGCGCGATGAGCGCGCAGCGCCGCCTCGATCTCCCCCGGCTCGAACCGCGTGCCGCGGATCTTTAACCGGTCGTCGAACCGACCGAGGAACTCGAGCTGGTCGTCCGGACGCCACCGGGCCCGATCGCCGCTGCGGTACAGGCGACGCGTGCCGCCGGCGGGGCGCGTGACGAAGCGCCGGGCGGTGAGCTCGGGGTCGAGGTACCGGGCCGCGAGACACCGGCCGCCGGCGTGCAGCTCGCCCGCCGCGCCGATCGGCATGAACCGGCCACGCCGATCGAGGACCGCCACCCCGACGTTGTCGATCGGGCGGCCCACGGGCACCCGCCTGCCGGACGGTGTGCCGGTGCACACGAACGCGGTCACGTCCACCGTGACCTCGGTGGCGCCCCAGCCGTTGACGAGCCGGGTGCCGCTGCGGCGTCCGAGCAGCTCGTCGAAGCGTTCGGCAACCCACGGGTCGAGCGTCTCGGCGCCGGCCAGCACCCACCGCAGCGAGCTGACCGCCCCAGCCCGCCCGGCGGCCTCGGCGTACTCGAGCAATGCGATCAAGGGGGAAGGGACCAGGTCGACGATCGTGACGCCGTGGCGCTCGATGGCATCGGTGACGAGTGCCGGATCGCGCTCCGCGCCGGCAGGAAGGAAGCACACGCGGCCGCCGACCGGCAACAACCGGAACATCTCGCAGATCGCCGGGTCGAACGAAACGGCGGTGCGCTGGAGGGACACGTCGTCGCTCCCGAGCTGGCGATTCTCAATCAGCCACAGCTGACGGTTCACGAACGACTCATGCCGGATCAGTACGCCCTTGGGCTCTCCGCTCGATCCTGACGTGAACGTGAGATAGGCCGGATCGGTGCCCGTGATGTCGAGTGGCGGCATGTCCTCGTGACCGTTGCTCGACGAGGCCACGGTCACGATCGTGCGGTGCGCGCCGGGCGCGATCGCCCCGGCGGTTTCCGGCGCCGTCACGATCGCCCGCGCTCCGGACAGGTCGAGCAGGCGTTCGCGCCGGGTCGCCGCCTGTGTGACGTCGACGAGCATGAACACGCCGCCGGCCTTGAGGACGCCGAGCGTGGCGACGAGCAGCGCGCAGGAGCGCGCGACCGCGACCGCGACCACGTCGCCGCGCCGCACGCCGGCGGCGCGCAGGGCGGCGGCCGTGCGGTCGGCACGCCGACCGAGCTCGCCGTACGTCACGCGCTCCGCCGGGCACACGGCGGCGAGGCGGTCCGGCGAGCGGCGCGCTTGGCGTTCGAACAGGCCGTGCATCGTGGCATCGGCGGGCAGGTCGACGGCCGTGCCTTCGAGCCACGCCTCCTGGATGTGCACCTCGGCGGGCGACAGCAGGGCGGCGTCGGCGACAGCGCTCGTCGGAGCCGACAGCGCCACGGCCAGCAGGCGTTCGTAGTGGCCGATCAGCGCGGTTGCCTCGCTCGGAGCGACCTGCGCCCGGCGGTGAGCGACGGTCAGCTCGACGGTGCTGTCGCCGGGCACGAGCAGCAGATGGACGTCGCCGCGCCAGCCGGGGGGTGGGCCGAGGTCGGTCCGGTCGGCGAGCGTGCACGCGAGGTCGAGGTCGCCGCTGCCGAGCGGCCGGCCGGCCGGCGGCGTGGGCTGCGGCCGCGCGACCCGCTCGACGAGCGCGACCTGCTCGACGAGTTCGGCGAAGGTGGTCGCCGCGTCGATGGCCGTGGACACCGAGCAGTCGTCGCATCGGGCGCCGACGCGCACGCTCAGGGGGACCGTGACGTCGTCGCGGTCGTGGTAACGATGCACGAGTGCCGCCACGGCTGCCACCGCCACGGTGCCGAGATCGAACGCGGCCATCGGGCCGGATTGGCGCGCCGGGATCTGCGCGACGACACGTTCCCATTCCGGGGTCGCGGCTGGCACGGTCATCAGCTCGTCGCCTTTGCTTGGTCCGGCAGCCAGGGCGTCCGTAGTGCGTATACTAGATTATCGTGTGCCGAGAGCGCTCGTGCGAGTTCGCCGGTTGCGGGCGGGTTGGTCTCGCAGGCAGCACGTATCCGCGATGACCGCGGCACCGGTGGGCCTGCGCGTCGATGTGCGCGTCGAGCCACTCGTCGGTGGCTGGTACGCGTGGTCCCACCTCGTCGCACCGGCGACGGCGAGTCGCCACCTCACTCATCGGCACCAGTCGATCATCGACTCCTACGTCGCCGCGCCGAGCGTGCACCAGCAGGCCGCCCGATCGCCAGCGCTGGCGGGTGGCCCGTTCGTCGACGTCGCCGGTGACCGCTCGGCCGACGTCGCCGCGCTCGGCGAACGACGTCGCCGTGAGCGCGCAGACCTGGTCGCGCTGAGCGCGGCGCTCGACGAACTAGCCGACATCGTCGCCGCGCCGGCCGGCGTCCCGTTGGGCCCGCTGTACGCGTCGCTCCCGCCCGCTCTGCGTGGATGCGTCGAGTTGACGTACGACCTCGACGACCACTGCTCGTTCCGCCTGCTCGAAGCCTTGCTCTACGAGCGCTACTACGCCGGCGGCCGCGACCAGGCGCTGGCGTTGAGCCTCGCAGGCTCGGACGATCGGCCGTTCGCGCTGAGCACCCCGCGCCTCGACGCTCCCGACGTGCTGCTGGCCGGCGTGCCCTTCCACCACCCCGGCGTCGACGCCCTGTTCGCCAGCGTTCGCGCTCCGATGCCGTTCGACGACCTCGCGAGCTGCCTCGAGCTCGATGCCGACGGTGCCGCCAAGCTCCGCCGGTTGGTCACTGCGACTCCGCCCGTCGCTGGCGACAGCGCTCCGCGGACCGCGCTCCGCGTGCGCTACATCGGGCATGCGTGCGTGCTCGTCGAGATGGCCGGGACAAGCTTCCTCGTGGACCCCCTGCTCCCCGATGCCTTCGAAGGTGCCGGGCCGCGCGTCAGCGCGGCCGACCTCCCGGAACGCATCGACTTCGCCCTCGTGACGCACGCGCATCACGACCACCTGGTGCTCGAAACGTTGCTGCGGCTGCGTCACCGCCTGGGCACCGTCGTCGTGCCGCGCGGCGGGACCGGGGCGCTGCAGGACCCCTCACCGCGCCTGGCGCTCGAGCACGCCGGGTTTCACGACGTCGTCGAGTTGGGCGACCTCGACGAGCTCGTCGTCGCCGACGGGCGCGGCCGCATCGTCGCCGTGCCGTTCCTCGGCGAGCACGGCGACCTTGCGATCGCGGCCAAGGCCGGCTGGCTGATCGAGACCGAGGGGACACGGTTGCTCTTCGCCGCCGACTCGGCGGTCCTCGACGCGTCGCTGTACGACGTGCTGCGCGAGGTAGTCGGACGCGTCGACGTCGTGTTCCTCGGCATGGAGTGCGAAGGCGCCCCGCTGACGTGGCTGTACGGGCCGCTGTTCCGCCGTGAACCGTCGCGCGAGCGGGCCGCCGCCCGGCGCCTCGCCGGCTCCGACGACGTGCAGGCGCTGGCGTTACTCGGTGCGCTCGGGTGCCAGCGCGCGTTCGTCTACGCGATGGGCCACGAGCCGTGGGTGCACTTCCTCACCGCGACGGCGTTCCGCCCCGATGCGCGGCCTGTTCTGGCGGCCGATCGGCTCGTCGCCGAGGCCCGGCGGCGCGGGATGTCAGTCGACCGCCTGCACGGCGGCTGCGACATCGTGCTCCCATGAGCCTCCACCGCACCTTCGCGAGCGTCCTGACGCTGGGCGCGCCGGGCACCGAGCGGGACGACCTCGTTGGCGCCAAGGCGGCGGCGTTGGCGCGGCTCGTCGCGGCCGCGCCGGTCCCGCCCGGGTTCTGCGTCACGGCCCTCGACCCCCGCCGCGTGCCGGACCCGACGGTCGAGCGCGACATCCGGCGCGCCTACGAGTCGCTGGCCGGAGAGCGCGCCCTCGCCGTGGCCGTGCGCTCGTCGGCGCTCGACGAGGACGGCGCGGCGGCCTCGTTCGCCGGCATTCACGACACCTTCCTCAACGTCGTCGGGGCGGACGACGTCGTCGCCGCCGTGTGGGAGTGCGCGCGCTCGGCGGTCGCCGACGTGGCGCTCGCGTACCGCGCCCGCCTCGGCGTGCCGGGCGAGGTGCGCATCGCCGTCCTGGTGCAGGTGATGGTGCCGGCGGACGTCTCGTTCGTGGCGTTCAGCAGCAACCCGCTGCCGAAGCAGGACGGCGTTGAGCTCGTCGTGAGCGCGGCGCGGGGACTCGGCGCGGTGATCGCCGACGGGACGGCGCGGCCTGACACGTACCTCCTGCTGCGCGACACGGGGGAGACGATCGAGCACCGTCGTGGCGATCAGTCCGTTCGCCTGGTCGCGTCGGCAGGTGGCGGCGTCGCGACCGAGCCGCTCCCGGCGCGCGAGCGCGCCGAACCCCCGCTCGACTCCGGCGCCCTGCGCGAGGTCACCGACCTGGTGCTCCGCATCGAGCGTCTCGTCGGCCAGCCCGTCGACGTCGAGGGTGCCCGGGTCGGCGACTCGCTGTTCGTGTTGCAGGCCCGCCCCATCACCCGGACCACGCGCTTCCCGCTCGACGGCCTCGACGAGGAAGCCACCAGTTGGCTGCGTGAGGACATCCACTTCCCCGCCGTCGTGACGCCGATGGGGGGCGACTACGCCCGGCTCGGCATGTACGCGGGGCTGCGCCGCATGCAGGACGAGCTCGGCTGGACGAGCCGCGCCGATGCCGTGGTGTTCAACGGAAGGGTGTACGTGCGCTGGCACTACATGTCGCCGGTGGACGAGTTGGACGAGGCACGCCGGCGGCTGGAGGCGGAGAACCTAGAGCGAGCTCGCACGGTGGTCGCGCGTTGGCACCGGACCGTCGTGCCACGGCTGCGGGCGATCTACGCCGAGATCGAGTGCCTCGACGTCGACGGTCCGCCCGGCGGGCAACGGGTCGCCGCGTGGCACGCCGTCTGGAACGTCATCGAGGAGGCGTGGTACTGGCACTTCGTCGTGCTCTACCCGTGCTTCGC
Source organism: Frankia canadensis (assembly GCF_900197875.1). GTDB lineage: Bacteria > Actinomycetota > Actinomycetes > Frankiales > Frankiaceae > Frankia > Frankia canadensis. The sequence continues at coordinate 155,572 of NZ_FZMO01000001.1, forward strand.
CGGGGTGCGCCACCTGGCGGCGACCTGCCGCGACCTGTTCGGCGAGGAGACCGCCGCCAACGCGTGGCGGTTGACCGCCGGGCGGGTCGAGACGATGCACCAGGTGGAGGTCGACCTGTGGACGCTCGCCGAGATCCAGCGCGCGGCGGCTGCGCCGGACGCCGGCGAGGATCTCGCCAGGGCGCTCGATCGCTGCCTCGCCGCCCATGGTCACCTCGGCGCGGAGAGCGACGACCTCGCCGCGACCACGTGGGCCGACGAGCCGTCGCGGGTGCTTGCCGAGGCCCGGCGGATGGGCGCCACCGACGTGCCGCCGGGCGATCGGCGGGCCGCGACGCTCGCCGCAGGCGACGCGTTCCTCGCCGAGCTGCGCGGGCGGGTCGCCGTCGAGGCGGACCGAACCCGCCTCGACGAGGCGGTCACGCTCGCCCGCGCCGTGTTCCCGCTCGTCGAGGACCACAACTACTGGCTCGACCGCATGCTCCACGCCACCACGCGGGCGGCGCTGTTGCGGGTGGGCGCGCGCTGCGTCGCCGACGAGGTGCTCGAGCGGGCCGACGACATCTGGTATCTCCACGTCGACGAGGTCGCCGACGTCATGGCCGGGCCGCAGGACCGCCGCGAGCTGGTTCGACGGCGTCGGGACGAGTGGCGCGACTGGAGCCGCCTGATGCCGGCGGTCGGCCCGGTGGCAGCGGCCGCCGAAACGGAGGAGCGTGCCGGCGCAGTGCTGCCGGCCGTGTCGCCGCTCCGCGGGGTCGCCGCGTCGCCCGGCGTGGCGGTGGGTGTCGCCACGGTGGTGCGCACGAGCGCGGACGCGGCGCGCGCGCCGGCCGGCGGCGTGCTGGTGTGCCCGAACACGAACATGTCGTGGGTCGCGCTGATGGCGCGCGCGGGCGGCCTCGTGACGAGTGCCGGCGGGGAGCTCAGCCATGGGGCGATCGTCGCCCGCGAGTTGGGCATCCCAGCGGTGGTGGGGGTGCGCGGCGCGCTCGATGCGATCGCCGATGGGATGCTGGTCGAGGTCGACGGCGTGGCCGGCGTGGTGCGAATTGTCGCCGGCGGAGATCACCAGGGGTGACGGTCGCCGGGCGCCCCGGCGACTTGGACCATCCGCCGGGCGATGGCGAGCGTGCCGACGGGTTGCCGTTCGAGCAGCACGCGATGCCTGCCGTCGTCGTCGATGCCGCCGCCACAGGTCGCGCAGAGCGCTTCGACACGGCGCACCTGGCCGCCGGAGGTCTCGAACACCTGCCGGGTCAGCGTTCCTTCCCCGCACGGGCACGGGCCGGCCGATTCGAGCGAGCGCACCAGGTGCAGATAGGGAGACGAGCCGTACGAGTGCAACCGGCCGACCTCCGCCACCCCGTGGACGACGGCGTCGAGCAGCCGCCGCTGCCAGCCGTGCAACATCCGCCAGAGCGCCGCGCAGACCGCGTCGCCGGCGGCCTCGTCGATCAGCACGCCGGCCGGGGCGCGCAGGGCGACATCGCCGCTGGCGAGCGTCCGGATCAGGCTCGGGGTGTCGGCCTGCAACCGCTCGATCGGTTCGGTCGAGCGGTCCGCGCCGGCCAGCGCCTGCCGGCAGTCCTCGAGGAAGAGCGTCCAGAACGGTCCGTTCGCGAGGTGCCCGGCAAGGACACCGCGCACGGGCTGCCACGGCTCCTGGCCGAGCGTGTCGACCACCAGCTCCTGGGCGCCCGCCCCGGCGACCCATGCGTAGAGCGCGCCACCGCCGGCGCCCGCGTGATGGACGCCGCGACACCAACCGTCCGGGGACCGTCTCTGCAGGAGGAGGAAGGGCGCCGACTCCTCAAGCGTCATCTCCGCCCGCACGAGGGCACCCTCGGCGGGCAACGGCCCGACGTCCGTCAGGTCGATGTGCCATCTGCGCCCGCCGTCGGCGAGGGGGACGGATCGGCAGGGCACCGGCACCGGCGGCGACCCCGTCAGAACCAGTGCGGGGTTGCCCAGCAACACGAACGGTCCGCTCGCGCCGGTTCCGGTTCCGGGCCCGGGCCCGCCGTGGCGACGGCGGCGGTCGTTGACGGCCCGGACGACCTCACCGAGCGGTCGTCCGTCGGCGATCAGGGCCATCGTGAGCAGGTCGAGCTCGAGGACGCCCTGGCTCACGTCGGACGAGACGATCGTGGCCAGGCTCCGGGAGGCAGCGGCCTGGTGCGCAAGGCTCGACTCGGCGCGGAACCAGCTCGGGCCGAGCGGCATCAGCTCGCAGCCCGACAGCACCAGGACGGTCGCATCGGTCTCCATGAGCGCGACCAGCCGTCGCCCGCCCGAGCTCGGTTGCCGGAAGCAGGTGCCGTCGTTGAAGCACGGCAGGACCGCCGGGCCGCGATCGTGGATGCGTCCCGCCCGCGCGCACAGCACGGCGCCCGGGCCCACCGAGGCGTCGAACGCGTTGGCGTGACCGTTCAGCAGGAGAACGTCGCACCGCGAGGTGAACAGCGCCCCGGGACGGTCATCGGCATGGCCGGATGTCGACGGCCCGGCGATATCGAACGGTGTGGCGTACGAGCCGGAGATGACCGCGGCCCGCCCGGTCGTCGGAGCGATCTGGACGAGCAGTGCCTTGAGGAGCGCGAAGCGAGCGAGCAACGGATCGGCGGCGAGGACGAGGCCCCATGCGACGCCGGCGCGGTCCAGCATGTCAACGCCGACGCGCAACTCCGTGCGCGGCGTGCCGACCTGGTCGGCGACGACCAGTGCGCGCCGCCCGTTCGGCACGCGGCGGGGCTCACCCGCTGAAGGCAGCGCGACGACGTCGCTACCGTTGACCACTCCGGCGAGACGGAGCAGCCGTCCGTCCACACCACTACCGGCGACCATCGTCACTGGCGCACCGCCGCGCTCGCGGGGGAGGGGTGGCACGGCCCCGGTTGTCACGACGGCATCGACGCCACCCGCACGCAACGCACCCGTGAGGTCGGTCAGGAGGTTTCCGTCATGCCACACGGGAACTACGTCGGATCTCCTGGCAGCTCGAAGAAGCCGGCTACCGTGTGCTCGTCCAGGCATGGGACTTCGTCGCGGGATCTAACTGGCAGGTCCGCATGCAGCAAGGCGTACGAGACACCCAACGCACCATAGCTGTGCTCTCCGGCGCCTACCTCAATTCGGTCTACGGCCAGGCCGAGTGGCAGGCCGCGCATGCCGCGGACCCCCAGGGCTTCGCCCGCAAGCTCCTGCCCGTACGCGTGGAGGACTGCCCGCGGCCCGGACTCCTCGGCGCGGTCGTTTCCATCGACCTCTTTGACCATCACGACGCAGACAAGGCCGGCCAGCACCTCCTCGACCACCTCAGCCACGCGGTCACCGGGCGCGCCAAACCCGTCACACCACCACGCTTCCCCACACGCCATCTGACCTCCCCGGCCCACGCACCGACGATCCCCTCCGCCAAATCCCACCCCACCGGCGCTCCCGGCGAGGTCCATACCGCTTGGGACGTCACCAGCCACCACGCTTTCACCGGCAACATCGACGCGGTGCTGGTCCTGGCTGCCTTGCCGCTGTCCGACGGCCGCACCCTGCTCGCTAGCGCAGCAGCCAACGATGACCAGGTGCGGTTGTGGGATCCCGCCACCGGACAGCGCCGTCACGCACTCAGGGGCCACGAAATGAGGGTGCACGCCTTGGCCGCGCCTTGCCGCTGCCAGACGGTCGCACTGAGGTGAGCCCCGTTTCTCGGACACCTGCGTAGTGGGACCCTATCTGGATTATTCACTGGCAGGGTACTACTATTCGCGAACTGGTCGTCGCTGAGCTTCTGAATCTTGACAGATAGGGCGGACGCGGTCAGCCGGCGCGAACCTCACCTCGACGATCTTTACCACGTGCATGCCCTATCCTGGCCGCCCTGGCTGATAAGGTCCTTCGGCGGCCAGAGCCTTACCAATCTCGCTGGTGATCTTGTGGACGAGATTAGGTGCCAGCTTTCCTGGCCACAGGGAAATGCGGATGATCTCGGGCCACGGGCTACGCCTGGCCTCAACGCGGAGTCGATAGTCGTCTGCGCCAAACGGGAGAGGATCGATATACTTGTGGTCATAACTACCTGTGTCCAAAATGAAGAGCCCCGACTCGGTGGGCGACCATGACGTTTCGATGGCGTCATCCGCTTCTTCCCAGAGGGGCGGGGCGATTTCGTGGGCGATAATCTTGACAGTCGCTTCGCGAGCTTCGGGGCCTTGCGCCGAATCCGAAGCGCAGAAAATGCGAACGAGGCCCCCTTCGACCGCCAAGAGTGGATCAATCGGGAAGGACATGCGGGTGGACGTGACAGAGGCGTCACAGAGAAGAAGGGCCCAGTCGGCAATTCCTCTAGGGCCATAGAAGAGAACGCGCCCCCCATCGCCAATTGTTTTCACAATAGCACTCCTTATCGTAGCCATGGGAAGCAACGATTATATTCTGGCGGAAGTCGGCAGTCTTGGGGGTGATCAATGCATCAGCCCTGACGGAAGGGCGACCACGGGGCGGACAGCTGAGCGAGCCGGCGAGCGACCCGGCCACCCAGCCGCCCGGTGGCCCCGGTGACGCCGATCAGGCCGGCGCCCGCCTCCGGCCTGTCTTCGGCTGGTCGGTTCGACACATCCACCAGTCAAATACCCAGGCCGCCTGTCGCCCCCGAACAGGCACCGTCGCGCCGACCCGTTCAGTCGACCGGTTCCGTCGGACCCGCTGCGCTGTCAGTGGACGGAGGAGCCGGACATCGTCGCCCACCGGGTTCGCCAGGACATCAGCGACCAGCGGGAGGCGCCGCTCATGATCGAACCGATGCTGGCGAAGGAGGCGACGCTGAAGATCGACGCGGTCGACCCGATCGAACCGATGGACAACGCCGAGCCGACCGAGCCGATCGACAGGACGGAGCCCTTCGACCACAGGCAGAGGACGGAGTCCTCGGAGCCGATCGACAACAGGGACTTGCCGCGCGTGTGCATGGGTCCCATCCTGTCGGTTCCTGTCGGCTCGGGTGCCTGTCGCGCTGGAACTTCTTTCCGTTTTTCACCCGGTGGACAGCCCAGGCCCGGACGGGCCATCGGACGGCCATCCGGGCGCCGCCCTCCTTCGGTCAGCCCTGACAGTCGAGCGCCTCTAATGGGACGGCTGCCACGACGGGTCGCGGCCGATGAAGCCGAGCAGGCGCGTCTGGGCGGCGGAGCCGGCGGGGACGTCGACACGGGTGCGCCAGCGCCCGAGCGCGGCCTCGGCGGCCCCCGCCGCCTCGGCGCCGCTCGCCGCGGGCGCACAGCCGACCATCGACGCCAGGTCGCCGCTGGTGGCGAGCGTGAGCAGTTCCTCGGTGGCCGTACCCTCGGCCGCCAGCCGGCCACCGGCGGCGGTGCCCGCCGCGCCGACCAGCGAGGCCAGGGCCGCGGCGGCCTCGATCTGCAGCAGCAGCCGATGCCGCCGCAGCCGGGCGATCTCCTCCCGGACCCGGTCGAGCACCTGCCGCCCGTCGGCGGACGGCGCGGTGCCCCGGCCCATCGCCGCCTCCAGCCGCCCCAGCGCGGCTTGGGCCCGCAGGCGGTCCGCGCCGGCGACGAAATGCCGGTCGACGTAGTCGAGCACCGGCCTGATCCCGGACAGCTCCTCCATCGTGTCGAGCAGCGCGTTCGGGCGGGCGCGGATCGTGTACCCGCGGCACCGAGGGGCCCCGTCGAGGCGTCTGGCCTGGGTGCCGGGTCAGCCCCAGGTGATCGGCGAGCAGGTGAACGAGGGCTCACGCTCGTGCATGTGGCCGAGATATTTCTGCATGTGCTCGCGCATCAGCCGTTCGGCCTGGTCGGCATTTCCGTCGAGAATTGCCTGTCCGATCAGCCGGTGCTCGTCACGGATGCTTTCGCTCGTCGTGTTGCGCGCGATACCGCCCGAGACGACCTTCGTGGTGTAGAGTTCCTTGAGAGCGGTCGCGACAAGATTGAGGACGTTGTTGCCCGTCATGCTGCTGATGACGTAGTGGAACTCGTTCGCGGCGTCGATGTAGCGCATGTCCCCCGTCGGGGTGCTCGCCTCGATCTGGAGGGCGTGCTCGAGTTGAAGTCTAGCCTGGGGGTCGGGGTTCTCTGCGGCCATGCGGGCGACCATCGGTTCCAGAAAGATTCTGGTTTCGATGAGCTCCTGGATTGTGGCGCGACGAAGGCTCAGATAGAGCGAGAACGTACGCCCGACGTTGCACGGGTCGACCGCGAGCACTGTGGGGCCACCACCGGGGCCCGACTTCAGTGATATCAGGCCGTGGATCTCGAGGATACGCAGGGCTTCGCGGAGCGAACCGCGTCCTACCCCGAACTGCTCCACCATTGCGGCCTCGTTCGGAAGACGGTCCCCCGGTCCGAGGCCCTTCCGGATCACCTCCTCGACGAGCGCCGCGGCGATACGTTCGGAGGTCTTCACAGATCTCGAGAGCGGCGAGGCCGAGGGGCGCTGCGCCGGAGTGGCGTCAGACGTTTGCCCCGACGAGCCGTCCATGCGCATCGTCACCATGAATCCCACCTTACGGTACGTCGGTGTGGACACCGTCGACCATGCCCCGGACCTGGGCTTGCGTACGATGATCGTCCCGTTCTGTGCCACAGGCGATCCCCTGGGTGTCCGTGTGGTGTCAGACGGTCACCTGGGTGGCGGGGTCACGCCAACGGTCCGCTCTTTGCCTGCGGGAAGTAGCCTTGCTCGGCACCGCTGTCCCGTCCGGGAAGTAGAACCGATCGCCGCCAGGACAGCACATCCTCGCCGTCCTGGTTGAGCCCCCGCGTCGTCATCGAGACGATTCCGTAGCCCGGTCTCGATCCGCTCGGCCGGGTCCCCGTGCACAGGCTCTCGGCGTAGAGGGTGTCGCCGACGTAGACCGGGTGAGTCAGCCGGACCTCGTCCATGCCCAGGTTGGCGACCGCGTTCTGGCTCATGTCGATGACAGAGAGGCCGAGGATCAGCGCGATGGTGAATCCCGAGTTGACCAGGATGCGGCCGCCTGACACGGGGTTCTGCCGTGCCAGGTGGGCGTTGAAGTGATTCTGGTTGGTATTGCAGGTCAGCAACGTGAACCAGGTGCAGTCGGCCTCGCTGATCGTCCGGCCTAACGGATGCTGGTAGACGTCGCCTGGCACGAAATCCTCGTAGTAACGGCCGAGCGCGGGGGGGTGGATTGTCATGTCAGATCGCATCCCTCTCCAGTAGTCGGCGGGCGATGAGCAGCTGTTGGATCTCGTTGGTGCCTTCGCCGAGGATCAGCAGCGGTGCGTCCCTGTATAGCCGCTCGATTACGAACTCCTGCGAGTATCCGTAGCCGCCGTGAATACGCATGGACTCGACGGTGCACCAATGTGCGGTTTCGGTTGCGAAGTACTTCGCCATCCCGGCCTCGAGGTCGGCTCGCCCTCCGCTGGCTTTCTTTCGCGCGGCGTCTTCCAGGAGGAGTTCCGCGGCCCGGATCTTGGTGCCCATCTGCGCGATCTTCTGTTGGATGAGCTGATGGTTGCTGATCGGCCGACCGAATGCCTCGCGCTGCTGGGCGTACTTCACACCCGCTTCGAAGGCCGCGGTCGCCAGCCCCACGGCGCGGGCGGCGACGTTGACCCTGCCGAGCTCTACAGCGGACATGAAATAGGCAAATCCCTGGCCGAGCCCGGTCTCTCCGCCGAGGACCGAGGATGCCGGCGTCCTGAAGCCGTCGAAGACGAGTTCGGTCGACTCGACACCCTTGTATCCGAGTTTCTTCAGCTGCGGTGGCACGAGCAGGCCGGGCTGCTCGTGCGCGCCGGCCCGCTTCTCGACAACGAAGGCCGTCATGCCGCGGTGGCGCGGCCTGGCGTTCGGGTCTGTGACGGCGAGCAGCATCACCAGGTCGGCGCGCAGCCCGTTGGTCGCCCACATCTTGCGTCCGTCGATGACGTACTCAGCGCCGTCTCGGCGCGCCCGGGTCGTGATCGCCTGAACGTCGGATCCGGCGTGCGGCTCGGTCATCGAGTAGGCGGCGCGAAGCTCACCGGTCGCCATGCGCGGCAGCAGTCGCCGTCGCTGCTCCTCCGTGCCGTACTGCTGGATCATCCAGGCGGCCATGAAGTGCGTGTTGACGACTCCGGAGAGGCTGATCCAGCCTCTCGAGAGCTCCTTGATCACCAGGGCGTACGTCACGAGATCCTGGCCGAGGCCGCCGTACTCCTCCGGGATCACGAGGCCGAACAACCCCATCTGCTTCAGTTGCTCGACCATCTCGGTCGGGAACTGGTCGCGGTGGTCGAGTTCGGATGCCTGCGGCGCGACCTCGGCGTCGACGAACTTCCGCACCAGCCCGATCATGTCGCGCTGTTCGCTCGTCAGCTCCACTGCTATGTCTCCTAGACGTCCGGGTCTGGCGAAATCGAGGTAGGCGGTGGCCTCAGTGGACAGCGGCTAGTCGCAGCGTCATGCGGGCCTGGCGGGCGACCGGCTCGTCCACGAGGCGGCCATCCGCCACGGCCACCGCCGCCCCGCCGGCCGCGGCTTCGTCGAGCGCGGCGAGCACCCGCCGCGCGCGTTCCACCTCGGCCTTCGACGGTGTAAAGACCTCATGGACGACCGAAACCTGGGCCGGGTGAATGCACAGCTTCCCGCCCATGCCCAGCGCGCGGGCGCGGACGGCCTCCGCGCGCAGGGCGCCCGGATCAGTGGCGGCGAGATGCACGGCGTCGAAGGGCCGGCGTGAGCCCGCCGCCGCCGCGTCCACGACCAGACGCGATCGTGCGTACATCAGTTCGGCGCCGTCGGCGAGCGGTTCCAGCCCGAGTTCGGCGCCCAGATCTGCGCCGCCCAGTGCCAGGGCGGCCACCCGTGGGTCGCGTGCGATCTCGTATGCCGAGCGCAGCCCGGCAGCGGTCTCGACGAGTGCGATCACAGGCGCGCTGTCGGCGGGCATCAGCGCGAGTGCCTCGGGCGTGGCCTTCGGAAGCATCAGCGCGTCCACCTGCGTGTTCGCGAGGTCGGCGAGGTCGGCGGCCCCCCACCGGCTGTCGGGTGCGTTGATGCGGACAACGACCAGTGGCCCGAGGCCGCGGGCTGCGCCCACCGCGTCGACGGCGAGCGTGCGTGCCTGGTCCTTGCGCTCCCGAAGGACCGCGTCTTCAAGATCGATTACCACGGCGTCGGCGGCGCCGTTGAGCGCTTTGTCGACCTTGTAGGCATCGTCGCCGGGTACGAAAAGCAACGAGCGAGCATTGCTGAGCGACTGGCGCATCGGGCTCCTTGTCCGCGAGTCGGCCGATCCATGCGTATGATTACAGTAAATTCTCTCCCAGGCAAACCGATGGAGCGACCTGATGCATGTCACGCACGATCGTGCCGCCGCGGTGCTGCTGCGCGACCTGCCTGCTCCCCGCGTGCTAGCCGCGATGGGACCGCAGCTTCCAGCCGGCCTTGTCGCCGCGATCATCCGGGAAGCTCGCCGCACTGATCGGGTGCTCACCCTGCTCGTCGCCGACCTGACTGGCCGTTTCGCCTTTCTCGACGCCGCGGCCCGCGCGCAGGTGCGCGCTGGCCGGCTGCGGGTGGTCGTGCTCGCGGGCGCGGTTCCGGTCGACCTGGCGGCCGACGTCGACCACGTCCCCGCGTCGATGTGGGACGTCGACGGCATGATTGCCTCGGGGGTGTTGCCCTTCGACGTGGTGGTCGCCAGGATGCGGCCCACAGGCCGGCCTGGGTGGCTCGGCTATGGCGATATCGTCGGATATACCCACTCCGCGCTGACAACGTCGGCACGCGCAGGTTTCGAGCTCCAACCCGCCCACGCAAACCTTCCCGGCACCGATCCTGTCCCACTGGATCGCGCGCAGGTCGTGGTGACCGCACCGGTGGGGGAGGCCGACGCCGACGCGCCGCCGGGCCGGTCACCGTCCGACGCGCAACTGCGGGTGGCCGCGAGGGTCGCGGACCTCGTGCCGTGCCAGGCCACGGTGCAGGTCGGGCTCGGCGCCGTGCCGGAGGCCGTGGTGGCCGCGCTGGTCGGGCGCCATGACCTGCGTGTCCACTCGGGCGTGCTGCCTGGCGCGCTGCGGCGACTCTCGACCGTCGGGCCGATGGTGGCCACCGGCGTGCTCGGAGACGCTTCATGCGGTTGGGGTGAGGTGTGTCTGGAGCCGCTGAGCCGTACCCATGACCCGGTCCGGTTGCTCGGCCTGTGGCGGCTGTGGGCCGTCAACTCGGGTTTCGAGGTGGACCTGACCGGCGCGGTCAACGCGGAGTACCGCAAGGGGCTTCGGATCGCGAGCGGCGGCGGCCAGACGGACTTCGTCCGTGCCGCGCACCTGGGAGCCGAGGGCGCCTCTGTGCTCGCGCTACCGTCCCGGTCGGCCGGCGCGCCCCGGATCGTGGCGCATCTGGGTGTTCCCGCGACCACCCCTGGCGGCGAGGTCGACCTGGTGGTGACCGAGTACGGCGTCGCGGACCTGCGCGGCCGCTCCGCCACGGACCGGGCGGCTGCCCTGGTCGCCGTCGCGCATCCGGACGACCGCCCGAGTCTTGCGGCCGGCCTCTGACCTGGCCGGTGGTTGCCCGGCCCCGGCCCCGGCCGGGTCCGGCGAGTCCTGGCGTCAGATGATGCCGCGCTCGCGCAGCCGAGCCACCTCGGCCTCACTCTTGCCGAGATAGTCGCCATAGACAATGTCGTTGTCCGCGCCAAGCGGGGGCGCGCTGCGCCACACCGTGCCTGGGTGCTTCACGAGTCGCGGCACCACGCCCTGCATACGTACCGGTCCGAGGTCCTGGTCCTCGACGGTGACGATGTTGCCGTTCTCCCGGTAGGTCGGATCGGCCAGGATGTCGTCCACGGTGTAGATCGTCGACGCCACGACCTCGAGCTCCTGCATGATCTTCAAACAATCGTCGAGCGGGCGCTGGCTGATCCAGTCGCGCAGTATGCCGTCGAGTCGTGCACGACGTTCCTCCTGCATCGCCGGTGTCGCGTAGTCGGCGACGTCTTCGCCGACCAGACGGGCGACGTTCTGCACTGATCGGGGCGTCCCCGAGGTGACGGTGATCCAGCGGGCGTCGAGGGTCCGGAAAGTGTTGATCACGGCGGCCGGGGCGGCGGCGAGGCGGTTGCCGGCACGCTGCGGGACCTGGCCGGACTGGTCGCGGAATACCACCTGCCACTCGACGAGCCGGAAGAGAGTCTCGTACAGCGCCAGGTCGATCCATTCGCCGGCGAAGTCCGGGTCGGTGGCCCGACGGTAGAGCGCTGCCTGGATCGCGAAGGCACCCATGAGACCGGTGACCGAGTCGCCGTGGGAGAAGCCGGTGTGCACCGGAGGCCCGTCGGGGAACCCGGTCAGGTTGACCACGCCGCTCATCGCCTCGCCGACCTTGCCGAAGCCGGGCTGGTTGCGTCGCGAGGAGCGCGCGCCGTAGCCGGTCACCTGGAGCACGATGATCTTCGGGCTCACCGCGTTGATCGACGCGAAGTCGAGCCCCCATCTCTCGAGCGTGGACACCCGGAAGTTCGTGATGACCACGTCCGCCCAGGCGACCAGGTCACGCGCGACCTCTCGGCCCTCGGGGCTGCGCAGGTCGAGCGTCACCGATCGTTTGTTGCGGGCGGAGACCTTCCACCACAGGTGCGCACCGTTGCGCTGCGGACCGGCCGCTCGCTGTGGGTCGCCACGGCCCGGATCCTCAACGTGCACGACCTCCGCGCCGAGATCGGCCAGCAGCGTGCCGGCGAGCGGTCCGGCGATGACGTGGGCGAACTCGACGACCTTGAGGCCGGCCAGGGCTGCCTGGGAGCTCTGCATCGATGTCCTTCGCGGCCAAATTCATACGGATAGTTCGCATGAAAGTAGCCAGCGGTGGGTGTGGATGTCAACGGAAGCTGGCCGCGCGAGCCTGGCCGCATCCGGGCCGCGCGGGGTCCCAGTCGACTGTCCTGGGGGGGTGACCAGCGGAGACAGACGGCTGAGCGCTCACGTCCGCCCTTGACGGCGATTCATGCGCATGATAATCATGCACCGGTCCTGAACGGTTTGAGAGGTCAGGGGTAGCGGATGTTGCACGAGTATGCGGATGGCTTCGTCGAGGTTGACGGGCTGCGGCTCCACTACACGGAGTGGGGTCCGGTCACGGCGCCGCCGATCGTGATGCTCCACGGGCTCAATGTCCAGTGCCACACCTGGGACCCGATCATCCGTGGGCTCCTTCCCGACCGGCATGTGATCGCGATGGACCTGCGTGGGCACGGGGACAGCGACTGGTGCCCCGCTGGGTACCGAGTGCGTTCCATGGCCCGTGACGTCCACGGGCTCATCGACCAGCTCGGTCTTGGACCCGTCGACCTTGTCGGGCACTCGGCCGGGGTCCGGGTCGCGATCGCGGTGGCCGGCGAGCGGCCGGAGACGGTGCGCCGGCTCGCGCTCTCGGACGCCGGACCAGCCAACTCCCGGTCCGGCGCGATCGCGATGCGCGACTTCATCCGGGCCACGACGAACCTGCGCGGATTCCGCGACGAAGCGGAGGCGGAGGCCTTCTACCTGGGCCTGCATCCCGAATGGCGCAAGGACTTCATCGACTTGCACGTCCGGCACCAGCTGCGCAGGAACTGGGCCGGCAAACTGGTCCCCAAGGCGGACCCGGACGTCCAGTGGATCACCGGCTCGGTGAGCCTGCCGGATGTCGAGTACCTGTGGCAGCGCTCGAAGGACCTCACGATGCCGACGCTGCTCCTGGTCGGCCGGCGCAGCAACGTGCTCGACGAGGAGGTCGTCGACCGCATGCTTGCGGCGATGCCGGCGGCAACGGTGCGGTGGTTCGACACCGGCCACTACGTCCCGCGGGAGGCGCCGGAGGAGTTCCTCGAGGTGCTGCGGTCGTTCCTGGAGGTGTCATGACGGCCGGCCGGGAGCGCTACGCGCACGTCCGCAGCCTGCTCGAGGTCCCCATCCTGGTCGAGCGGTACTGGGACAAGGTGCCCACGGTTCAGGCCGACGCGATCATGATCGATCTAGAGGACTCGGCGGCGCCCGCGGACAAGGAGCGGGCCCGCGCGCGGGTGGTCGAGGCATTAGGCGACCGATCGCATTTCGGCGCCCGCGAGGTCGTCGTACGGGTGAACAACCTCGAGACGCCGTGGGCCAGGGGCGACCTGGTGGCTCTGGCCCACGCTGACGGCGACTTCCTCGTCAGCTACCCGAAGGCGCGCTCGGCCGACGAGGTGGTGGCCGTGGCCGGCATCCTGCGCGAGCATCGGGACGCGCGCCCGCTCGGCCTGCACGTCATGATCGAGACCGCGGGTGCCGTCCAGGAACTGGACGCGATCTCGGCCGTCGAGACGGTGCAGGGGCTGCATTTCGGCTATGTCGACTTCGCGGCGGACGTCGGCTCGCGGCCGTTCGACGACGCGGGTGACGATCTCTACCTGCCCGGCAGCCAGGTGCGCTCGACGGTGGCGATCGCGGCGGCCGCACACGGGCTGTTCGCGACCGGGGGAAGCCTCGTTCCGAACTACCAGGATCTCGACGTCGTGCGCAGATTCGTGCGCACCTGGCGGGATGTCGGCTACACCGCGTGTATCGCGCTGGCGCCCCGTCACCTGCCGATCGTGAACGAGATCATGACGCCGTCGCCGGCCGAGGTCGAGTATGCCCGCGTGATCTGCCGGCGGTACGAGGAGGCGTTGCTGCGAGGCGAGGCGGCGGTCCTCCTCGACGGTCGGGTGGTGACGAGGCCGGACTACCGGGTCGCCGGCCTGGTCCTGGCTCGGGCCGGAGAGCCGGTGGGGCACCCGTGATGCGCCAGATCGTGATCGCCGGCGGCTCCAACGCCGGCCTGAGCGCCGCCCGCGAGCTGCGTCGGGCCGGCTTCGACGGGCGGGTCGTGCTTCTCGACGCCGATGCGCAGTCCCCGTATCGGCGGCCGGAGGTCTCGAAGGGCCTGCTGAGCGGCAAGCTCGATGAGGGACGCGTCGCCATCGAGTGGCCGGGGAACCTCGAGGTCGAGCGGCTGATGGGTCATCGCCTCGTCCGCCTTGACCTCGGGCGTCGCCAGGTCGAGGCTATCCGGGCGGATGGTGGCGACGTCCAGGTTCCTTTCGACGGTCTGGTGATCGCGACGGGAGCGCGGGCCAGGCCTGTTCCGTTCGGCCCGCGCCTGCCCGGAGTCCACACGCTGCGGTCCGTCGAGGACGCGCGCGGGCTGAGAAAGGACCTTCGGGAGGCGCGACGTGTGGTGATCGTGGGCGGTGGCTTCATCGGCCTCGAGGTGGCCGCCGTCGCCGCCGAGCTCGGTCAGGACGTCACCGTTGTCGAGAAGGACAAGGTACCGCTCGGCAGCGTGCTCGGTGCCTCCTTCGGCGCCTACGTGACCGCGTTGCACCGTTCGCATGGTGTACGCATCGTGACCGGCGGTTCGGTGGCCGGTCTCGTCCCAGGTCCGTCGGGGCGGGTCGCCGGTGTCCGTCTGGTCGGCGGTGAGCCGCTCGCGGCGGACGTCGTCCTCGTCGCGATCGGCTCGTTACCGGGAGTCGACTGGTTGATCGACAGCGGACTAGACGTCACTGACGGCGTTCGATGTGACCGTACGTGCGCGGTTGCGGGCGCCGACGGGGTGGTCGCGGCCGGCGATGTCGCTGCCTGGTGGAATCCGCTGTACAGCAGGCTCATGCGAGTAGAGCACTGGACAAACGCCGTCGAGCAGGGTGCCTATGCGGCCCGGCGGCTGCTCGGGCTGCACGATCCAGCGGGATTCGTGAGCGCGCCCTACTTCTGGTCCGATCAGTACGGCGCCAGGTTGCAGAGCATTGGCTCGTCCTTAGGCCACGATGCGGCCCTGACGCTCGAGAGCGACGGGCCAAAGCTCGTAGTCGCCTATGCCCGCGCGGGCCGCCTTCTAAGTGTGGCGGGGATCCACGCCAGTGCAGCCGTCATGGGCCACCGTTCGCAGGTTTTGTCCAGAATCTCGATTGAAGACCTGGAATGCGCAGTGTAATTACGATGAGCGGAATCTATGATTATGAAACGAATTATCAACGTGAACAGGATTCGGCGCTGTAGGGTCCGACGCGTGGGGCCAGGCACTGTGAGAGGGCGGGACAGATCATGATCGGTCAGTCACAGACCGTGCGGGCCGGGGCGGGTGTCGCTGAGCCCGCCCCCGTCGCGCGGGGCCTCCGGCACCTGATCGACGGCCGGCTCGAGACGGGGACCGGACGCTTCGTGATCGTTTCGCCCTGGACCAGGCAGGTGGTCGCCGAGACGCCGGTGGCCGGAGCCGACGAGGCCGAGCGCGCGATCGCGGCCGCGCGCCGGGCGTTCGATGAGGGCCCCTGGCCGCGGATGTTGCCGGCCGAGCGGGCTGCCGTCCTGCACCGGTACGCCGACCTGCTCGCTGAGCACCGCGACGAGCTCGTGCGGATCGCGATCGATCAGGCCGGCGCGCTGCTGCCGCTGGCCGAGGGATGGCAGACCGGCGCGCCGCTCGTAGCGGCCCACGGATATGCCGACGCCGCCGCTAGCTTCGCCGAGACCGAGTCCACTGACATCAGCGGCCCGCCGATGTCCGGCCAGACGGGTGTACGGCGGGTACGGGTCGTGCAGCGCGTCCCGGCGGGCGTCGTCACCGCGATCACCCCGTTCAACTACCCCTTCCGCGTCAACGTGCAGAAGGTCTTTCCGGCGCTTGCGGTCGGCTGCACGGTCATCCTCAAGCCGCACCCGACCACGTCCTGGGATGCCGCGCTCATGGCGCGGCTCGCGGTGCAGGCCGGACTGCCCGAGGGTGTGCTGAACATCCTGCTCGGCGCCGGCCCCGAGACCGGTGAGGCGCTGGTCGGCGACCCCCGGGTCGACATGGTCAGCTTCACCGGTTCGACGGCCACCGGGCGGCGAATCATGGAGCTCGCCGCGCGGACGGTCAAGAAGTGCGTGCTTGAGCTCGGCGGCAAGTCCGCCAACATCGTCTTCGCGGACGCGGACCTCGATGCGTTCTTCGCCACGGACCCGGCCAATCTCAAGCATGCCGGCCAGGGCTGCGGCCAGCTCACCCGCCTGCTCGTCGAGCGTCCGATCTACGAGAAGGTGACGGCGCGGCTGGCTGAGCGTATGGCGACGTTGCGGCCAGGGGAGCCGCTGGACAGCGGCACCGAGCTGAGTCCGGTGGCCAACGCGGCGCAGTTCGACCGGGTCCTTGACTACATCCGCGTCGGCAGGGAGGAGGGTGCGACCCTCGCGGCCGGCGGTGCCGTTGCCGACCCCACCGGTTTCTTCATCGAGGCCACGCTGTTCACCGACGTCAACAACAGGATGCGTATCGCCCAGGAGGAGATATTCGGCCCGGTCCTTGTCGCCATCCCGTTCGATGACGAGACCGACGCCGTGAGAATCACCGAGGACTCGATTTACGGCATCAACGCCGCGGTCTGGAGCCAGGACCTGGAGAAGGCCTGGCGGGTGGCCGGTGCGATTCGCACCGGGAACGTCGGGGTCAACTGCCTGGCCAACGTCACCGCGGGCCCGCACGGGGGATTCAAGCAGACCGGTGTCGGACGGGAATGGGGTCGCTGGAGCCTCGACGAGTACATCGAGCTGCGTGCATTCGAGACGACCGGTTGATCTGCCAACGGCAGGGTCCCGGTCGCAGTCAGAATGGAGCTGAGAATGGCAGAGCTGCAGGACCGCATCGCGTTCATCACCGGCGGCGCGTCGGGCATGGGGCGCGCCAGCGCGCTTGCGATGGCGGGGGAGGGGGCCACGGTCGTCATCGGTGACCTCGACGAGGGGCAGGCCAAGGCGGTCGCCGCCGAGATCGAGACCGCCGGCGGGACCGCGCTCGCCCTCCAGGTCGACGTCACGGACGACGCGGCCATCCAGCGCTGCTATGACGTCATCGGCGAGCGGTACGGCCGGCTGGACATCGTCTACGCGAATGCGGGCACACCTGGCGCCACCGGCAACAACGTGACGCGTGAGCAGTACGACATCTCCGTCGCAGTGAACCTCACCGGCGCCTATTTCGCCGCGCAGCAGGCGATCCCGCTGCTGCAGGCATCCGCGAACGTCGGTTCGATCATCTTTACCAGCTCGACCGCCGGCCTCGTAGGCTCCCACCTGAGCCCGCTCTACTCTGCCTCCAAAGGTGGGGTCGTGATGCTGGGGAAATCGTTGGCGCTGGCGCTTGCCCCGAAGATCCGGGTGAACGTGATCTGCCCGGGGCCGATCGACACTCCTATGCTGCCGAAGTTCTGGTCCAGGGAGACCACGGAGGGCTTGGACGATCGCATGAACGCCTGGCTCGCCAAGGACATCCCACTCGGTCGGCGTGGCCGACCGGAGGAGATCGCGCAGGCCGCGCTCTTCCTGGCCAGCGACCGGGCGAGCTTCATCACCGGTGTCGCCCTGCCCGTCGACGGCGGTTTCGTCGCGAAGTGACACCGTGCGTGCCGACCGGAGCTGACCCGGGGCACCGACCCGGCCCGCGCGCGGGCCGTCCCAACGACACCGGCGCTCTTTGGCGCACCTTTTTCGGGAGTTGTTCATGGATATCAAGGATGTACCGGCAACGGCAGAGTTATCCAGACGCGGACTGTTACAGGCCGTCGGCCTCGGTGGCCTCGGCCTGGCGGTGGCGGCCTGCGCGGGCCGTGACGTCGGAACGGCCAGCAGCGCCGGCGGCGCGGTCGCACCGAAGTTCATCGATCACCTGATCGCGAACGTGCCCGCCTTTGAGTCGACCGATCGTGCCTTCAAGCTCTCTGCCCAGGCGCTCAGCGGCAGCTCGTCGTTCACCAGCTACGACGGCGACATGCAGAAGATGCTGTCGCAGGAGCTGCAGTTCCCCGCATTGGGAGTCAATGGTGTGCACAGCTATCTCGTCGCCGACGCGTCGGTGGGCCAGTACGCGCAGTCGTTGACCAACAAGAAGATCGCGTACACGAATCTCTCGAACCGCCTCCCGTGGTTCGCACCCAACGGTCCGAGGTACAACGGGTACTTTATCGGCAACGTTGGGGGGCCGTTCGCCGAGGAAGCCTATATCATCACGAAGATCCTCCTGCAGCGTGGCGGCGGGAAGGGCGAGGCGATCCTGCTCGGCGGCCCGAAGGGCGGCATCTCCGAGACCGCGCGGCGGTTCGGGGTCAACAGGGCGCTCGCGGAATATCCGAACGTCAAGGTCGTCGGCAACGCGTACACCGACTGGGATACCACCAAGGCCAGGGACGCACTGGCCGCGCTGCTGCCGGCGCATCCGGACGTGAAGTTCGTCGTCGGATTCAACGACGGCGTCGCCCAGGGCGCGATTGCCGCACTCAAGGCGGCTCGCAACACCACCGCGCTCGTCTGCGGTATGGACGGCGACCCTGGGTTCCTCGAGCAGATGCAGTCGGAGGAGAGGATCGTCGCCACCTCCGCCGGCCTGATCGCGTTCTCGGGAGTGCTGGCCGCCGTCCGGCTCTATGACTTCCTGAACGGTGTGAAGTTCGATCCCACCGAGGTGTTCATCGACACCGACAGCGTCATCGTGGACACGCCTGGTGCGGCGGGCGAGCTGTTGAACCTAACCGGCGAGGACAAGTCGCCGCTGTGGGACGCGCGGAAGATGAGCCGGAAACTGCAGGGCGACAAATGGACGTTCCCGCACAAGTGCGTGGTCTCGGACCCGACGAATTTCCTGTGGGGCGACAGGCCAGGCACCAACAGGACCCCCCGCCCGGCGGGCTTCCAGTGGCCGACGGAATATCAGCGGGCACTCGACAGTGGGCAGATCGACAAGGTCAACACCGACTGGTCCGCGCGTTTCGTCGATCCCTATGGCTCCGTCCGGGCGAAGGCGGATTACAAGGACGGTGCGCTCGGCACGTTCAAGCGCATGGGCATCGCATAGAACGACGGGGCGACCCACAGGAGGTGGCGGATATGTATGACCAGGACCCGATGCGGCAGCGCCTGGCGGGCCGCACCGCGCTCGTGACCGGCGCGGCCCATGGCCAGGGCCGGGCGCACTGCCTGCGGCTCGCGGCCGAAGGAGCCGACATCGTCGCGCTGGACCTCTGCGAGCAGGCACTGAAGGTCGCCTACCCGCTCGGCACGTGGGATGAGCTCGTCGAGACGGTCGACGCGGTCAAGGCCATGGGACGGCGCGCGGTCGCGATAAAGGCGGACATCCGTGACCGGGCGGCGCTGGCGGCGGCGGAGGCCGCCAGCAGCACCGACTTCCCACGGCTGGACGTGCTTGTCTGCAACGCGGGCATGGGCGCCTACGGCAAGATCCTCGACACTCCCATGGACCTGTGGGACGAGGTCATGAGTGTCAACCTGACCGGAACCTTCAACACCGTGCAGGCGTTCGCCCCGCGCATGCTCGCGGGCGACGGCGGTTCGATCATCATCACCAGCTCGGTTTCCGGGACCAAGGGGCTTCCCTTCACCGGCGCGTACGCCGCGACCAAGCACGGCCTCCAGGGCCTGATGAAGGTCCTGGCGCAGGAGCTGGGCGAGTTCGGAATCCGGGTCAACACCGTGAACCCCGGGCCGATCCGGACCCCCCTGACCACCGACGAGACCGGGCCGGCGCTGCTGAGCGGTGACGGCCACGACGCGGTCCTGTTCGCCAGCACCTTCAACCCGGTGCTGCCCATCCCGGCGAACGGATTCCTCGAACCCGAGGAGGTGAGCGCCGCCGTCGCGTGGCTCGCCTCCGACGACGCGAGGTTCATCACCGGTATGGCCGTACCGGTCGACGCCGGCGTCATGGTCCGCTGACCGATCCAAGGACACAGGAGTAGGTAATGTCGAAGATCGCGCCTCGGTTACACGACTACCGGGGAAAGTACCAACGAATCAAATTTGAGCGCACCGACGACGGTGTCCTCGTCGTCACTCTTCACACCCGGGGCGGGTCGTTGGTGTGGGACACGGTCGCCCATGACGAGCTGGCGTACTGCTTCAACGACGTCGCCTGCGATCCGGAGAACAAGGTCGTCGTGCTCACCGGCGCCGGCGCCGACTTCTGCGGGGCCATCGACTTCGACAGCTTCGTCCTGACCGGCCCCGCCGATTGGGACAACAGCGTCTTCGAGGGCCAGAGGCTGATCAACAACTTACTGTCGATCCGGGTTCCGGTGATTGCTGCCGTCAACGGGCCCGCGCGGGTGCACTCCGAGATTCCGATCCTCTCCGACGTCGTGCTCGCGTCTTCCACCGCGGTTTTCGAGGACAGTCCCCACCTGCCAGGAGGAATCGTTCCCGGCGACGGAGCCGCGCAGGCGTGGATCTACGTCCTGGGCGCGAAGCGTGCCAAGTACTTCCTTCTCACCGAGAAGGAGCTCTCGGCCGAGGCCGCGCTGGTTGCCGGCGCCGTCGACGAGGTCCTCGCGCCCGCTGAGCTGATTCCCCGGGCCATGGAGATCGCCCACAGGCTGGCGGCCAAGCCGCTGCTCACGCTGCGCTACACCCGTGAGGTCCTGACCCGTGACCTCAAACGCATCATGCACGACCAGCTCGGTTTCGGCCTCGTGCACGAGGCGCTCGCGGCGCTGGATCTGTAGGCCGCGATGACGGTCGACACTCTGCCGCCGCCGGCCCTCGAAGCCGACGGAGTCACGAAGGCGTTCCCAGGAGTACGGGCATTGACGGACGTCAGCATCACGGTGCGTGACGGCGAGGTGGTGGGCCTCGTCGGCGAGAACGGCGCCGGAAAGTCGACCCTGCTCAGCATCCTGTCCGGCTCTCTGAGCGTCGACTCCGGCGAGGTCCGTGTCGGCGGCCGTGCCACGGAGCTGGCGAGCTACCAGCAGGCCAACGCGGCTGGCGTGTTCCGCGCGCACCAGGACCAGGGCCTCATCGGCAACCTGACCGTCGCGGAGAACCTGTACCTCGGCCACGAGGTCCGGTTCACCGTCGGCGGCCTGCTGCGAACCGCTCGCATGCGCCGCGCCGCCGCCCAGCAGGTCGACGGCAGCCAGCTGCTGGGTGGGCAGGTCGACGTGGACGCACGCGTACGGGATCTGCCGCTGGACATCCGGCAGCTCGTGGAGATCACGCGGGCCTTCGCCGTCGCCGACCTGCTCGAGATCGGCCGGCCGGTCATCCTCCTCGACGAGACCACAGCCTCGCTGAACCAGGACGAGGCGGCCGAGCTGTTCCAGTTCGTCCGGGCCCACCGCGAGCATGCCTCGTTCGTGTTCGTCAGCCACCGCCTGAACGAGATCCTCGAGCTGTGCGACCGGGTGTACGTCCTGAAGGACGGACAGGTCGTCGCCGAGCGGCTGGCCGCCGAGACCAGCGAGGCCGAGCTGCACCGGCTCATGGTCGGACGTGAGCGCTCACAGAACCACTACTTCGAGGATCGCCGGCACGCCACCTTCGGCCCGGCCCGGTTGCAGGTCGACGGACTGGCGGCGGCGCCGTACTTCACCGACGTGTCACTGGAGATCCGCCAAGGTGAGATCTTCGCGCTGGGTGGCATCGCCGGCTGCGGCAAGTCGCATGTCGCCCGGGCCATCGCGGGTGACCTGAAAGCGCACGGCGATGTCGTCGTCGATGGACACCGCCTGCGGTCCGGGGACAACGCCGCACGGACCGGGTTCATCGCGTTCGGTCCGCTTGACCGCCACGCGGAGGGCGTGAGCCTGCTGCAGAGCATCAAGTGGAATATCACCTGGTCGAGCCTGCGCTCGTTGCGCCGCGGCCCCTTTCTCGATCCGGGACGCGAACGGCGCGCCGTCGCCGCGGCGATCGACCGGTACCGCATTGCCGCTCCAGACATGGAGACCAAGGTCGGCTCGCTGAGCGGTGGAAACCAGCAGAAAGTCATGCTCGCCCGGCTCGTCGCCTCCGGGGCCCACGTACTGGTCCTGGACAACCCCACCCGGGGAGTCGACGTCGGCGCCCGCCAGGAGATCTACGGACATCTGCGCGATCTCGCGGACGAGGGCATCGCAATCCTCGTCGTGAGCGACGACCTCAACGAGCTCCTCGGGCTCGGTGACCGCGTCGCGGTCATGAAGGACGGGCGCATGGTCCATCAATGGGATCAGGCCGAGACCAGGCTGCTCACCGAAGAGCTCGTCATCGCAAGGATGGTGTGAAATGACCACGCAGCAGCTTCCGGAGAGGCCCGTGGTGGCCGTGAAACCAGCCCGGCCACCACGGTCTACCGGTGAGGTGGTCGGCGCCTGGGGTGGTCGGCTGTTACCGTACGCGCTGATCGTCGCGCTCATTATTTTCTTCACTGCGCGTACGGCGCTGTTCCCGACCACCGACAACCTGCTGAACATCCTTCGGTCGTCCTCGACACTGATGGTGGTCGCGTGCGCGTCGACGCTGGTCATCGTCGCCGGCAGCATCGACCTGTCCGTCGGCGCGGTCGCTGCCTTGACGGGAACCATCGCGGTCCAGTTGTCCGAACACGGCCACCCCGACCTGATCTGGCTCGCGCTGCCCATCGGTCTGGCCTGCGGCCTGGTGAACGGCTTCCTGGTCGCGTACGCCAAGCTGCCGTCATTCCTTACGACGCTCGGCACACTGTTCATTCTCAACGGTCTGGCCCTGAGGATCACAGGCGGCGCCGCGGCTCAGCTCGACAACCACACGCTCGACACGATGGTCAACAGCACACCTGCGTTTGGCATCGCAAATATCGTCTGGTGGGCCGTGATGGTGTTCGCCATCGTCGCGGTCATCGCGTACCGGACGCCGTTCGGCCGCCACGTCTATGCCATCGGTGGCAACGAACGCGTCGCGGCCCTCTCCGGCCTCAAGGTGCGGCGCAACAAACTTGCGCTGTTCGCCCTGTCCGGCCTCCTGTCCGGCGTCGCCGGACTCATGCTAATCGGCGTCGGCGGCGGATCCTCGCCCGGTATGGGCGATTCGTTCCTGCTTAACGCCATCGCGGCGGTAGTGATGGGCGGAACCGCCCTCAGCGGCGGCAGCGGTGGCCCGGCGCGCACCATCGTTGGCGTCCTCACCCTGGGGATCGTGACCAACGGGATGACCTTGATCCAGGTGGATCCCAACTACCAGACCGTGATCTTCGGCGTGATCGTGCTGTTCGCCGTGATCGTCACCGTTCGCCGGTCCGAGACCGGCGTTGTCAAGTGAGGAGGGTTGGTTATGAGTGACGTCCGATTCGACGGGCGGGTCGCGCTCGTCACCGGTGCCGGCGGTGGGATCGGTCGCGCGCACGCGAAGACCCTGGCCGCGCGCGGCGCGAAAGTCGTGGTCAACGACTACGGGGTGTCCATCCGGAACGAGGTTCAGAGCGGCGACCGCGCCCAGGCCGTCGTCGACGAGATCACGGCGGCCAACGGCGTGGCCGTCGCGAACCGGGGCAGCGTCGCGAGCCAGGAAGACGTCGCCGCGATGGTGCAACAGGCCATCGACACGTTCGGTCGTATCGACATCGTCGTGAACAACGCCGGGATCAACGCCTCGGACCCGATCCAGGAGGAGCCGGGACCCGCGTATGCGGCGCACATGGCCGTGCATCTCGAGGGTCAGCTCATGACGATGCGCGCCGCGTGGCCGCACATGGCGCGCCAGGGCTACGGCAGGTTTGTCAACACGAGCTCCGCCGCGGCGCTCGGCTTCGTGCAGCCAGACGGAACCTGGTACGGCTCGTACGCAATCGCGAAGGCCGGGGTCCTGGCCGCCACACGTCAGGCCGCGGGAGCCGGAGCCCCGTTGGGGATCAAGGCGAACGCCATCCTGCCTCTGGCGATCAGCCGGATGGTCACGCCGCTGATTCCGGGTACCAACGTCCTTGAATACATGGAGCGGTTCACGACGGCGGAGCACGTCGCGCTCGGTGCCTGCCTGCTGGCGGCGCAGGAGTGTCCGGTCTCCGGCCAGGCTTTCAGTATCAGCGGCGGTCGGGTCGCAAGGGTGTTCTTCGCCTCCCCGCTCGGGTTCGCGGACCCCGAGCTTACGCCCGAGAAGGTGCGCGACAACTGGGAGCTCGTCGTGGGCAGCCAGAACGCCGACCACCTGCTCGAGGAGACCTACGAGGCCGTCGACAACGCATTCGAGTACGCCCTTCTTCAGAAGGCCGGCATTGGCGCGGAGGCGAAGCTGTGATCAGACATGTCGCCGTCATCAAGTTGAGCCCGAGCTCCACCGCCGATCAACGCGGTGAGCTGGTCGGGATGATCGGGGCGCTCAGGGGCCTGCCGCAGGTGCGGTCGATGACGGTCGGCGAGTCCGTGACCGAGGGTCAGGCGGACGTCGGAATGGTCGCCGACTTCGACACCGCCGACGACCTCGCCACGTACCTGACCCATCCACGTCACCTCGAGGTCGTCGCGTTCCTGGGCCCGCTGCGGGAGAGCTCGATGGGCATCGACTACGTGGTCGACGGCCACCAGGACGGCACCGAGAGACTCGCGCCCAGCACGGAGGGAGTCGTGGCACCATGACGTCTTACGATCTCGACGCCCCGGAGGTCGACAGCGGTATCACCTGGCCGCCGCGGCGCGCGGACCCGCTGCTGCCGCCTCCTGCGTTCGACGAGGTGCGGGCCCGGTGCCCGGTGAGCCGGGTCAGCCTCTACGACGGCTCCGCGGCCTGGCTGGCCACCCGGCACGACGACATGCGGGCGTTGCTGCGCAATCCGGCCATGTCCGCGAACCCGCGTGTCGGCGGGTACCCGAACAGCAGCGCCAACCACTCGGCGTCTCGCAATACACAGGGTGGCTTCATTCGCATGGATGCCCCGGAGCATGACGTGCAACGACGCATGCTGACGAAGGCGTTCTCCGTGCGACAGGTCGAGCTACTACGGCCGTATGTCGAGCAGCTGGTCGACGAGTTGCTCGACGGCATGGCCGCGGCGGGCGGCCCCGTTGACCTCGTGGCGGCGCTCGCCGAGCCGCTGCCGGCCCGAGCGATCTGCAAGATCCTCGACCTACCGAGCAGCGACGCGGCGTTCCTGCTCGGCCGGGTCGCGACGTGGATGAACCTGAACAGCCCGCCTGACGTCTCCGCGCAGGCCTCGGGGGACCTTGCCGCGTTCCTTGACAACCTCATACTTCGCCGGCTTGAGAAGCCGGGCGAGGACATCGTCAGCCACCTCGTCGCACAGCAGTTCCAGCAGGGCGCGATCAGCCGTCAGGACCTCGTCGGCATGCTGCAGCTGCTCGTTGTCGGCGGCTTCGACACCACGGCCAACATGATCGCGCTCGGCACGATCGCCTTCCTTCGCTTTCCGGACCAGGCCGCTGAACTCCGCGCGCACCCGGAGCTGGCGGCGCCGGCGATGGAGGAGCTGCTCCGGTATCTCTCCGTCGCGCACCACGTGGCTTCCCGGGTGGCGACGGACGACATCATGATCCGGGGTGTGTGCATTCACGCCGGTGATGGTGTCATCGCCCCTATCCCTGCCGCGAACCATGACCCCGAGGTCTTCGAGGACCCACACGTCCTCAACATTCGCCGCGATGCCCGTGACCATGTCTCGTTCGGATTCGGCATCCATCAGTGTCTCGGCCAGAACCTTGCTCGGATCGAGCTTCAGGTCGTGTTTGTGAAATTGCTCCAGCGATTCCCCGACCTGCGGCTCGCGGTGGCGGAATCCGATCTCGACTTCAGAAACTCGATGATCTATGGCGTGCCCGAACTCCTGGTGACGTGGGGAGAAGCATGACGATGACACGGATCGAAGCGCTGCAGGAACGCTGCATCGGCGCCGGAAACTGCGTCGATGTCGCGGAGAAGTACTTCGACCTGGGCGACGACGGTCTTGTGGTCGCCCTGCGCGAGACCGTCGAGGACGGCGACGAGTCGCTCGTGAGACGAGCCGTCGGGATCTGTCCGGCGACCGCGATCCTCTTGCACGACGCTGGTTCCTAAATACCGGCCCCGGTGACGCGGCCTGCGTCGGTGGCCGGCGGGCGCCCACGAACGGCCGGATGGTCGGCGACGGCGGGCGTCGGCCATCCGGGTGTTCGTGGCCAGGGCCCGTCGGCGTGGTCGTCACGGCGGTCGCTACAGAACGGAATGCGAGTGAAGACGATACTGTGCCGGACGGCTCAGGAAACGCTGACCAGCGTCGTGACCGACGGCATGACGATTGCCGTCGGTGGGTTCGGGCTGTGCGGGATACCGAGCGAGCTGATCCGGGCGCTTCATGACAGCCACGCAACGGATCTCACTGTCATCTCCAACAACATGGGTGTGGACGGCGCCGGGCTCGGCCTCCTTCTGGAGAGCAGGCAGGTACGGAAGGTCATCGCGTCGTACGTCGGCGAGAACATGATGTTCGCGGACCAGTACCTGAACGGGGACATCGAGGTCGAGTTCAATCCCCAGGGGACGCTCGCGGAGCGGCTCAGGGCGGGAGGAGCCGGTATCGCGGGTTTCTACACCAGAACCGGGGTGAGCACGCCCGTCGCGACAGGAAAACCAACGGAAGTCTTCGACGGTGAGACCTATCTGTTCGAGCGTTCACTCCGGGCCGACCTGTCCCTGGTGCATGCCCACACGGCCGACACATACGGGAACCTGACCTATCGGCGCACTGCCCGCAACTTCAACCCGCTGGTCGCCGCCGCGGGGGTCGTCACCATTGCCGAGGTCGAGAATATCAGCCTGGAGGCACTCGATCCGGAGGTGATCGTGACGCCGGGGATCTATGTCGACCGCGTCGTGCGAGTACTGTGCCCCGAAAAACATATCGAACAGCGCACTGTTCGGCCGCACCCTGCGCACGAGGTCGGAGGCGTCCAATGACCTGGAGTCGTGAGCAGATGGCGGCCTTGGCCGCCGCTGAGCTCGCCGATGGCGACTACGTCAATCTTGGAATCGGCATTCCGACGCTGGTGGCGAACCACCTCCCCAGCGGAGTCCACGTGACACTTCACAGCGAGAACGGCCTTCTCGGCATGGGCCCATATCCGTTCGAAGGCGAGGAGGACGCCGATCTCATCAATGCCGGCAAGCAGACCATCACGGCAGTGCGTGGGGCGAGTTTCTTTGACTCCGCCGAGTCTTTCGCGATGATCCGCGGTGGCCACGTCGACGTGGCTGTCCTCGGCGCACTCCAGGTATCCCAGACCGGCGACCTCGCGAACTGGGCGGTTCCTGGGTCGTTGATCAAGGGTATGGGTGGCGCCATGGACCTCGTGGTCGGCGCCAGGCGGGTCGTGGTGCTTACCGATCACGTGGCAAAGGACAGCTCCAGCAAGATTGTCCGGGTCTGCACCCTTCCGTTGACGGGTGTCGGCGTCGTCGACAGGATTATCTCCAACTACGCCGTCATGGATGTCACCCCGGGCGGTCTGCGCGTAGTACTCGTCGCGCCAGGTCACTCCCGGACCGAAGTCGAATCGATCACCGACGCGAAAGTGCTGTGGTCCGACCCAATTATCTAGACCAGATCTTTCGTCCGCCCAGCGAGTGCGGAGATCATGCCCGAGAACGGCTGGCCCGACCGCTGTCCCCGCCAGCGCAACAGTGCCCTGCCAGGTCACTGTCAGGTCAGTCGTCCGCGTGCCTGGGTTCGGTGCTCTTCTCCTTGAGGGCCGCCGCGGCGACTGCGGCGGTGTCGTTGAGGTGGCGGGTTGTGATCGCGGTGACCGCCTCCGCGTTGCGGGTCCGGTAGGCGGCGATCAGCGCCTTGTGGTCATTACGAGCCCGGCGCCGACGCTCGGGATCCGTCGTCACCGACAGTTCGACGTACAGCGCCGAGATGTCCGCCAGACGGCGCAGAAACCGGCGCAGGTGCGGCAGGTTCGAGGCTCCGTCGAGCAGGGTGTGCAGGGCGCGGTTTGCCTCGACCCACTGGGCGTCGTCGACGTCGAGTGTCATCTGGTCGGTGAGCCGCTCGGCCTCGTCGAGTTCCTCGTCGGTGATGGTGTGGATCCGCTCGCGGATCGCCAGCGGGATGAGCACCCGGCGCAGTTCGTAGATCTCCTCGAGCTCGTCCAGGCTCACCGCGTGGACGGTGGCGCCGCGGAACGGGTCGAAGTCGACGAGCCCCTCGTTCTCCAGGTCGCGCAGCGCCTCCCGGACCGGCGTGACACTCACGTTGAGGGTGTTCGCGAGCTCGGCCTGGACCAGGTGGGTGCCTGCGGCAATGGTGCCGGAGACGATGGCGTGCCGCAGCCGGTCGGCGACGTCACGGTGCGCGGTGCGGACGCCGCTGCGGCCGAGCGCGGGCAGTGACGACTTCGAGTTTCTGGTGCGCCCGCGTGCCGGTCTTTCGTCGATCTCGACCCCCCTGGTCCTAGAGCGCCCCGCCGTGACGGGAGGCTGGGCACCTTCGTACGCGCGCGTCACAGGAAGAAACCGGAGCCGCTGTCAAATACTGCCACGATTGCGCCGGAGAGCGGCACGTGGCGGAACGCAGCGCGACGGGCCTCCTGTCCGGGCCAGAGCCCGGCGGGGCCGGTCGGCCGAGGATCGACGACGATTCGGGCGTCGGCGAGGGGCTGCGCGGGGCCGAACACCGCCCGTGCGGCTGTCGTCGTCTTCGCGATCGCGGTCGGGAGGTCGAGCGCACCCTGCTCGACGAGGGTGAGCAGCGCGGGCAGCAGGTGCTGCTCGATCTCCAGGCCGGGCCCGGTGTTGCCGGCGATCGGCGCGTTGTGGTCGCTGGCTATCAGGTCGACCCGCTCGGCGAGGATGCGCAGCAGGCTGGCCCGGGCGGCGTCGTCGTCCGGGACCGGCGGCAGGACGTGGAGCTCGCCGGGCCGCCCGGCCGGGAGTTCGATGAGGAAGTGCGGTGATGTCTGGGTCGTCGAGTTGGGGCGGGTGGCGATCCGGTCGCTCATCGCCTCGGAGACGACGTGGCGGAAGTGGACCGGCCCGCCGCGGGAGGCGAGAACCCCCTCGAAGGCCTCGTCGCTGTAGAAGTAGATCGCCGCCTTGCAGCCCACGGCCCAGATCGCCTCGAGGTTCGGCCAGAAGTTCGGGTTGTCCGAGTACAGCTTGATCGTCGGCATCCAGGTCTGGCGGATCCGCTCGCCGAACGTCGCCAGCCACTTCGGGAACGCCTCACTGTCGACGTCGGAGGCGACGGAGAGGATCGGCAGGATCTGGGGGAACGCCGTCGACGCGAAGTAGGCGGTCACCACGTCGAGGTCGAGCGCCTCGAGCTGGTGCCAGGGCACGGCAGTGTTCACCGTGGTCGCGCCACCGGCGAGCGCCCGCCACCGGTCGGTCTCGCGCAGCCCTCGGGTGAGGATCGGCAGGTGGGCGTCGGCGTCGTACAGACCGGGCAGTACCCACAGCTCGCTGCCGTCGATCGCCGGCGCGGGCGCCGGGCCCGCCGGGCCGGGGACCTCGATCGTCAGATCGGCGCGCTCGCCGGTGAGCGGGTTGACCACATCGGTGAGACGCACGGGGCTGTAGCTGTCGGGCAAGACGCACCACCGTTCGCAGACGGACTCGATCTTCGAGCATCATATATGTTCCGACGTCTTCGTTCCGCCCACGTTGCCTGATGTAACGAAAAGTTACATCTTCCCGTGCGTACTGGACGGTCCCCGATCCAGGGTGCTCATACTTCTTATATGATGTATGGACCGACAGCCGGGCTAGCCTCGACGGCGGGGCCCGACCTGGCGACCCGTCTCGACCGGATCGAGTCCCGCGACGAGATCCGCGGGCTCAAGGCCGCCTACATGCAGGGCCTCGACGACCGGCTGCGGGGCGCGGTCGCGGACCTCTTCTGGGAGGACGCGATCTGGGAGTCTCTGCCGGACCGCCCGCTCGAGGGCGATGCGCCTACGAAGGCCGGCAGCCAGATCGTCGGGCGCGGGGCGATCGCCGAGTCGTTCGTGGCCGCCGCCGTGAACATGTCGTTCACCGCGCACTTCCTGACCAACGAGAACATCACCGTCGACGGCGACCGGGCCGTCGGCCGCTGGAAGCTCCTGCAGGCCTGCAACGCCGGTCGGGACCGCGCCTTCTGGCAGGCCGGGGCCTACGTCGACGACTTCGAGCGCCGCGACGGTATCTGGAAGTTCTCGCACCTGCGCCTGGCCCTGGACTTCCGCACCCCGTTCGACGAGGGCTGGCTGGTCAACCGCCTGTGGGAGCCAGCCAGCTGACCCGTCGCGCCCTGCCCCCCTTTCCCGAGTTCCGGTCCACCGTTCGCAGTCCCCACAAGGAGGCGTTGCCGCGTGAAGGTCGCGATCTTCCGCTACCAGGGCGCCCAGTACACCGGTGTCGTCCAAGGCGACCAGGTGCACGCCGTCGCCGCGTCGTTCGACGAGCTGCTCGCCGCAGCGGCGCCGGACCCGCTGGGGCTGACGGTCCCGCTCGCCGAGGTGCAGCTGCTGCCCCCGGTCGCCTCCTCCTGTCGAGGCGTGCTGTGCGTGGGTATCAACTACGTCGAGCACCAGCGCGAATCCGCCGACGCGTTCGAGAAGACGGTGCCCACGGATCCGATCGTCTTCTTCAAGACGCCGGCGGCCCTGGCCGGCGCCTACGACCCGCTGCCGCTGGACCCGGGGATCTCGACGGAGTTCGACTGGGAGGTCGAGCTCGGCGTGGTGATCGGCAAGGCCGGCAGAGGCATCCCCCGCGAGTCCGCGGGTGACCACGTCTTCGGGTACACGATCGTCAACGACATCACCGCCCGCGACGCGCAGAAGCGGCACTCCCAGTGGCACCTGGGCAAGAACGTCGAGGGCTGTACCCCGATCGGCCCCTGGGTGGTCACCGTCGACGAGCTTGGCTACCCACCGGTCCTCGACCTGTCCCTCACCGTCAACGGGGTGCGCAAGCAGGAGGCGAACACCCGGGACATGGTGTTCGACATCGCCGACCAGATCTCGATCATCTCGCGCTATGTGACCCTGCTTCCGGGCGACGTGCTCGCGACCGGGACGCCGTCCGGAGTGGGTTTCACCCGGCGCCCGCCGGAGTTCCTCCGTGCGGGCGATGTGGTCGAGACGACGATCGAGGAGATCGGCGCGCTGCGCAACACCATCGCCGTGCCGGCCGGTGCCGCTCTCGTCGGGCAGGCGGGGGCCCGATGACCGGCGGCCTCGCTGTCGCCTCCACGGGGGGAAGGACGGTCGGCTACTACTCGCCGGTCGTGATCTGCCCGCCGTCGGCCTCCCTCGCGATGATCAGTGGCGTGCTCTCCGTCGACGCGGACGGCGAGACCGTCGGCGCCGGGGACTTCGAGGCGCAGATGCGCACCGTCTTCCGCCTGCTCGGCGAGACGCTCAAGGCCGCCGGCAGCTCGTGGGCCGAGCTCGCGAAGATGACGACCTACCTGGTCAACTCGGACCACATCGCGGACTTCTACCGGATCCGCGAGGAGATCTTCGCCGATCTTTACCCGCACGGCCGGCCGCCCGGCAACACCTTGCTGGTCGTCGCCCGGCTCGTCCGCCCGGAGTTCCTCATCGAGGTCGAGGGCATCGCCACCACCCAGCAGAGAGGAGCCGGTGATGAGCTCGTCGGTTGAGCAGACCGTCTACCCGAGCGGAAGCCGCGTCGTCGCGACCGGAGCGCTCGAGGCCGACAACGCGGCCGACGCCGGCGGCGCGTCCGGCGCGCTGTCGCGTGGCACGGCTGTCTCGGCCGGGGGCATGTGGCTGGGGGTGAGCGTCCTGCCGCCGGGCCACCATTCGGTGGCGCACCATCACGAGGACCAGACCACGATCGTCTGCGTCATCTCCGGCAGCATGCGCTTCCTGGTTTCCGGGCCCGAGGGCGAGGAGGACTTCACCGCGGGAGCGGGGCAGATCGCGGTGATCCCCGGCGGTCTCGTGCACCGCGAGGAGAACCCGGACGAGGTCGACTGCCGCTGCGTCGTCGCGCGCAACAGCGAGCAGCCGACGGTCGTCAACCTGAGCTGATCGCCCCGGCCGGCTCCTCGTCCGCGGCGGTCGCGAGTCACAGAAACGTGCCACAGCGGACACGTGGCTGAAGCGACTACGACCGATCATATATGTTACCTCGCCCCGAGGAGCCGTCCATGAATGCTCTCACGCCGGAAGTCCAGGCAATCCTCGCCGGGCTCGACCCGGCGTCGACCGACTTCACCACTGCCCGCACGCTGCCCGCGGCCGTCTACACGTCCGAGGAGTTCTACGCCTTCGAGAAGGAGGCGATCTTCGCCCGGGAGTGGCTGTGCCTCGGCCATATCGACCAGGTAGCCAATCCCGGCGACTTCTTCACCATCCAGGTCGGCGACGAGCCGCTCATCGTCGCCCGCGGCGAGGACGGCGAGCTGCGGGTCATGTCCGCGATCTGCCAGCACCGCGGGTACCCGATCACCGTCGACGGCGAGAAGGGCACCGCGAAGCAGTTCCGCTGCGCCTACCACTACTGGGCGTATGGCCTGGACGGCCAGTTGGTCGCGGCCCCCGAGATGACCCAGACCTGCCCGATCGCCGAACTGCGCGCCGAAACCCGGCTACCGCGGCTGAAGGTCGAGATCTGGCACGGAATGATCTTCGCGAACATGGACCCGGGCGCGGAGCCGCTCGCGCCGACGCTGGCCAAGCTCGAGCCGGAGATGGCCGCCTACAACGTCGGCGACCTGAAGATCGTCAAGACGATGGAGTACAAGAACCAGCCCTGGAACTGGAAAGGCATGCACGAGAACGCGCTCGAGCCTTACCACACGTCGTTCGTGCACATGGGCTACCACGACATCGCCCCGGCCTCGATGGCGGAGTTCGTCGAGTGGGACGACTCCGACGGGCAGGTCATGCACCCGACGAACTACCGCTGGATCGACGCGGGCTTCAACCCGACCGGGCGAGCCGTGCTGCCGATCCTGCCGGGCCTCTCGGAGCAGCGCCGCACCCGCGTCATGTTCGCCTCGGTGCTGCCGACCGTGTTCTTCGCTTTCACCCCGGACCAGGTCTTCTACTTCTTGATCACGCCCGAGACCGCGAACACGATGACCTTGCGCATGGGCTGGCTGTTCCCGGAGAGCTCCATCAAGGCGCCCGGGTTCGAGTGGGCGTTCCAGATGCAGAACGACGTCAACGAGGCGATCAACGAGCAGGACATCTACTCGAACACCCGGATGCAGCAGGGCCAGCGTTCCCGCTACGCCAACCGCGGTCGGTACAGCTGGCAGGAGGGCACCCTCCCGCAGATGAACCGCTGGCTGACCCTGCGTTACATGCGCTACGCGGCCCTGCTCGACTCCCGTTACGCCGACCTCGTCGCCGACCTCGTCGACGCGGTCGGTCCGGGAACGCGATGACCGCCCCGTTCCCGCCCGCCAGCCTGGGTGACCGAGCGGGGGCGCTGAGGCCGTGACGCCGTCAACGTCCGCAAGAGCCACCGTCGCCCCGACCGCGCGGCTCCCGACAGCCGAGCCGTCGGATGAGGTCCCCACCGGGCTGGCGCCGCCGCGGCGCCGCCCCAGTGTCGCGTTGTTCCTGCTGGGCCGGGTGGTCAACGCGTTGTGGCCGCTCGCGCTGATCCTGGTGGCCTGGTGGGCGTGGGTGCGTCTCGGCCACCTGCCGCCGGCGGTGGCGCCGGACCCGTCAGGGGTGCTGACGTTCATCGCCCACGACCCGGGCAGCTTCGCGCTCGACGCG
This sequence comes from Frankia canadensis, assembly GCF_900197875.1. Lineage (GTDB taxonomy): Bacteria > Actinomycetota > Actinomycetes > Frankiales > Frankiaceae > Frankia > Frankia canadensis. Next base: position 189,065 of record NZ_FZMO01000001.1, read on the forward strand.
CTGCGCACCGCCGGGGTCGTCCTCGGTGGCCTCGTGGTGGGCGCGGTCGCCGGTGCGCTGCTGGCGACGGTTTCGTGGTTCTCCCGGCTCGCTCGGGCTGTGATCAGCGGGCCGGCACTGCTCAGCCAGTGCCTGCCGGTCGCCACCATCTCGCCAGTGCTCGCGAAGGTGTTCGGCTACAACACGACGACCATCGTGATCATCACCGCTCTGATCGCGTTCTTTCCCGTGATGGTGTTCACCGCCTCGGGCCTTGCCCGAACACCGGCGGGCGCGGACGACCTGTTCGTAGTCCTCGGAGCCCGACGCCTCGACCGCTTCTTCCGGCTCGCGGTGCCATCCGCCCTGCCCCGCCTGCTGGTCTCCCTGCGGGTGTCGATCGTCGTCGCCGTCGCCGGCGCGATGCTCGCGCAGTGGGTCATGGGGACGAGCGGCCTCGGCTACCGGCTGATCATCGCCCAGTCCTCGTTCCGCACCTCCGAAGCATGGGCGTGCTCGGTCGTGTCGATCGTGCTGTCGGTGATCCTCTACTCGATCGTGTCGGGCCTCTGCCGGCTCGCGAGCGAGCGCTTCGAGTAGCCCCGCCGACCCCAGAGACACCGACCCTGCCGACGCCTGTCCCGCGGTCTCATCCCACCGTTTTCTTGCTGATCGTCAAACACTCGCGGCCGCCGCCCTGACGCGGCGCCGTCTCTCCTTACCAGCCGGAGCGTCATGTCTCAGAAGAACACCATCCCGAGCCCGCTCACCGGTTCGATCTCGCGGCGCGGCCTGCTGCGGCTCGCCGGCCTCGGCACCGCCGCGGCCGCGGCGGGCCCGGTGCTCGCCGCCTGTGGCGGCGGCTCGTCGTCGGCGAGCGGAACGACCAACGCGGGCGCGACGACGCTCTCGATCCAGCTGAGCTGGGTCGCGGACACCGAATTCGCCCCGCTCTACCTCGCGGACACGAACGGCTACTACAAGCAGAACAACGTCGCGATCAAGCTGACCCCCGGTGGTTCGGACATCGGCGCGATCGAGGGCATCGTCGCGGCAGGCAAGGCGGACATCGGCATCGCGACCGACATCACGACGGTCGTCGCCGCGATCGCCGACGGCAACCCGCTGGTCTGCGTTGGCGCGCTCTACCAGTCGAACCTCAACATGCTGATGTCGAAGTGGGACGCGCCGATCACGACCGTCGCGGGGCTGAAGGGCAAGCGCCTGGGCGGCCCGCAGGGCATCCAGACCAAGTTCGATGCGATCTTCAAGCTGAACGGTCTGGAGCCGGACTACAAGTTCATCCCGACCGGCTACGGCCCGGACTCCCTCCTCAACGGCGACGTCGACGTGCTCGCCGGCTTCGTCACCGACGAGGTCCTCTCCTACAAGAAGGAGACCGGCCATATGCCGGGCCTGCTGTCGTTCACCGACGCCGGGCTCCCCGCCTACACCCTGCCGATCTTCACGACGACGTCGAAGCTGGCGAGCGAACGCGCGGCGATCAAGGGCTTCCTCGGCGCGACCCTCAGGGGCTTCGCCGACGACGTGGCCGACCCGACGGCGGGCCCGAAGCTCGCGGTCTCCACGTACGGCAAGGCCGCCGGGCTGGACCAGGCGAGCGAGATCGAGCACAACGCCGCCTATCTCCCGCTGGCCTCCAGCGACGCGACGAAGACCCACGGCTACATGTGGATCGACACGGACTACCTGTCCGGGCCGATCTACAAGGGCATGGTGGCCTCCGGGATGAAGACGATCGACGCGGCCAAGGCGGTCGACATGTCCCTGCTCACCGAACTTCACACCGGTTCGTGATGAGCCAGGTGGCGCAGGTGGCGGCCGTGGCGGCGAGTCGCGGCGCCCCGATCTCGCTGGCCGGCGTCGGCAAGGTCTACCCGATGCGGCGCGGCCGCTCGGTCGAGGCCGTGCGCGACGTCGGCCTCGACATCGCCCCCGGCGAGTTCCTCGCCCTGCTCGGGCCGTCGGGCTGCGGCAAGTCCACGTTGCTGCGGATGATGGCCTCGTTGGAGGAGCCGACGTCCGGCACCGTCACGGTCGACGGGGCGCCCCCGCGGGAACTGGCCGCGCGCCACCGTCTCGGGGTGGCGTTCCAGGACAACGCGCTGCTGCCCTGGTCGTCGGTCTACCACAACCTCGCCCTGCCCTTCCGGGTCGCGCACCGTCCGGTCGACAGGGCACGGATCGCGGAGCTCATCGAGCTCGTCGGGCTGAAGGGCTTCGAGGACGCCCGGCCCAGGCAGCTGTCCGGCGGCATGCGCCAGCGGGTGTCGATCGCCCGGTCGATCATGCTGGAGCCGGACCTGCTGCTGCTCGATGAGCCGTTCGGCGCGCTCGACGCGGTGACGCGCCGACGGCTGAACGCCGAGCTGCAGCGGATCTGGATGGCCGACCCGGTCACGACTGTCCTGGTCACCCACGACGTCGAGGAGGCCCTGCTGCTGGCTGATCGGGTGGTGGTGCTCTCGCCGCGCCCGGGGCGGATCAGCAAGATCGTAACGGTGCCGTTCGACCGGCCTCGCGCCCTGGACGTGACCCGCTCGGCCAGGTTCCACGCGATGGTCGACGAACTGACCGCCGAGCTCGACGCGCTCACCGGCGGGGTGGACTCCGATGAGTGAACGCGCCGCGAGGTCACCGGTGACCGGGCCGGCGCTCGCCGTCCTCGGCGTGGTGCTGCTGCTCGCGGCCTGGCAGGCCGTCGCGGCGCTGCGGTGGTTCGGCACGACGGTCTGCGCGCCGACCGTCGTCGTCCGGGTCTTCGCCGACGCGTCGTCGCGCCGGGTGCTGCTCGACGGAGCGGGGGCGACGATGCTCGAGGCGGTCGAGGGGTTCGGCTGGGCGCTGCTCGCCGCGGTCGTCGTCGGCGTCCTCGCGACGCTGCTGCCGTTCCTGCGCAGCGGCCTCGACCAGCTCGGGACGATCGAGAGCGCGATCCCGTTCGTCGCCATCGCCCCGATCCTGCTGGCCCTGTTCTCCCGGGACACGGTGCCGACCGCGATGGCCGCCACCACGGCGTTCTTCCCGCTCTACCTGGCCCTCGTCTCAGGGCTGGCCGCAGTCTCCCCCGCGGTGGCCGACCTGTGCGCGGCGCTGGGAGCGGCCCGGCGGGACACGCTGCTGCGCGCCCGGATTCCGGCGGCTCTGCCGGTGCTCACGACCGGCATGAAGACGGCGATCCCGCTCGCGGTACTCGGCGGGGTCATCGGCGAGTGGCTCGGCTCCTCCAACGGCATCGGCCCGATCATGCTCGTCGCGATGCGCAACTACCGGATGCCGATGATGTGGGCCGCCGTCGTCGTAACGGTGGTCATCGCCCTCCTCCTCTACGGCGGCTGCGCCGCGCTGGAGTGGGTCACGGCCCGCCGGTTCGGCTGACCACGGCAGATCTCCGGCTGACCACAACAGCCCCAGGCACGCGACGACCCCGTCCATCAGGGCGGGGCTGGCGCGTTCGCGGCCCGGCTGGGGCTTCGGGCCGGGTCCTCAAGCGCGGCGAGCACGCGTTCGGGCGTCATCGGCCACGTCGTCAGCCGGACCCCGGTGGCGTCCCGGACCGCGTTCGCGATCGCGGCGGGAACCCCGACCATCGGCGCTTCCCCCAGCCCCTTGGCACCGAGGCGGCCACGCGCGGCCCCGTCGCCGACGAACACGGCCTGGATCTCCGGCGCGAGAGCCATGGTCGGGATGGCCTGGTCGAACAGGTGGACGTCCAGCGGCACGCCGCCGTCGTGGCGGGCCTGCTCCGTGGTCGCCACCCCGATTCCCTGCAGGACGCCGCCGACGACCTGGCCGCGAGCGAGCGCCGGCTCCAGGACCCTGCCGACGTCGTGAACGGAGACGACCCGCTCCACCCGTAGCCGACCGGTCCACGCGTCGACGGCGACGTCGACGCGCTGCGCCCCGACGACCAGCCCGTTGTCCTCGGCGATCACCCCTGCCTCGGCCACCAGCCCGACGAGCTCCGACCACGGCACGGCCGGGGCGTCGACGGCGTCCGCCCGGATCGCGCCGTCGTTCGTCCAGCGCAGCGTGCCGCCCGGCCAGCCGAGCCGGTGCTCGGCGGCGGCGGTCAGCCGGTGCGCCGCCTCGGCGACCGCGTTCCCCGTCAGGTAGACGCCGCGGCTCGCGAACGTGCCCTCGTCCGCGGGCGCGGCCGCGGCGGCGGCCTGGCACAGCACCACCCGCTCCGCCGGCAGGCCAAGCTGCTCGGCGGCGACCGCGGCCAGCGTCGAGTGGATCCCCTGGCCCATGTCCGGGACGACCGTCTCGACGACGATCCCGGCCGCGCCGACCCGGCAGCGGGCCCGCGCGCTGTCCTTGTGGACCGCGCTGGAGGCGGCGGTGACGATCGCGAACATCGACATGCCCGAACCTCGACGCCACCGCCCCGGCTCCTCGCCGGCCGCCGTCTGTCCCGGGGGCAGCGCCGCCGTGGCGTCACCGGCCGCGGCGAGCGCGTCGAGGCACTCGTCGACGGCCAGCGAGGCGACGACCCAGCTGTTGACCGGGTCCACCTGCCCGGCCCGCAGGACGTGACGGCGCCGGAACTCGACCGGATCGGAGCCGAAGCGGCGGGCCAGGTCGTCGAGATGGGTCTCCAGCGCGAACGTGATCTCGCTGGCGCCGTAGCCGCGGAACGCCGCCGAGCTCGTCGTGTTCGTCAGCACCGCGCGGCCCGCGGCCCGTCCCACCGCCACCGGGTAGAGGCTGGTCGCGAGCAGCAGCAGGTTCTCCAGTACCAGGCCCGAATGGCCGACCTCACCGCCGGCGTCGAGCACCACCCGCACGTCGCGGGCCAACACGGCGCCGTCCTCGGCGCAGCCCGACGTGATGGTGATCGTGCCGGCGTGGCGTCGGCGCAGCCGGCCGAGCTGGGCCCGGGTCGGCTCGACCCGCACCGGCCGGCCGCCGCAGCCGCGGGAGGCGAGGGCAGCGGCGGGTTCGAGGAACATCTCCTCCTTCAGCCCGAACCCGCCGCCGAGCGGAACCGGCCGCAGGTCCACCGTGGCCGCGTCCAGGCCGAGCAGGCCGGCGAGGCGGCGGCGCACGACCTGCGGGGTCTGCGAGGTCGACCAGACGGTGCAGCGGCCGTCGTCCCAGGTGGCGAGGGCCGCGGGCCGTTCCAGCGCGGCGATCGGCCCGGGGAGGATCTCGACGGTGCTGGTGTGGGTCACCGGCGCCGCGGCCAGCGCGGCGCTGACCGCGGCCTCGTCGGCGCCGAACGCGAGCTCGACCGCGACGTTGCCGGGCAGGTCGGTCCGGGCTCGCTGGACCCGGGCGGCGCCGTCCGCGAGCGCCTCGGCCACGGTGCGGGCGGCGGGCAGCGGTTCCTCGACCTGGCGCACCCGGGCGGCCATCTCGCGGGCGGCGTGCGCGGTCTCGGCGACCACCAGGCCGACGATGTCGCCGACGTAGCGGGCCTCGGCGGCGAACACCGCGTTCTCCGCCGGAGCGAGCACCGGGTCGTCGACATGGGGGTTCGTGCAGAACCGTCGCGCCGGCGCGTCGCCCGGCCCGAAGACGGCGACCGCGCCTGGCACGTCGAGGGCATCACCCGGCTCGACGGTGACGTGCGCGTGCGGGCCGCGGCTCGTGAGCAGCAGGCCGACGAGAGCGTCGGGCACCTGGTCCGCGCTGTAACGGAGCGAGCCGTCGGCCTTCCCCCGCCCGTCCTGGCGGGTCGCCGCGGCGCCTGGCGTGCCGGCGGCCGCCCGCAGCACCGCGTCGACGATCCCCTCGTAGCCAGTGCACCGGCACAGGTGCCCGGCCAGGGCCGCTCGGACGGTGGCGGCGTCCAGGTCGCCGCGCTGCTCGAGCAGCGCGGCCGACGAGCAGACGATCCCGGGGATGCAGAAGCCGCACTGCAGCGCGCCCCGGCGGGCAAGCTCGGCGGCCAGCGTCGCGCCCGGTCCGGCAGCGGTCACCGAGGCCGCGGTCCGCACCCGCAGGCCGGCGGCGCGGGCCGACGGGGTCACGCAGGCGGCGACCGGGGCCCCGTCGAGCAGCACCGTGCAGCCACCGCAGGTCCCCTCCCCGCACGGCAGCTTCACCGACGTCACCCCGGCGGCGCGCAGCGTCTCGGCGAGCGGCTGGGCCAGCCGGTCGGCTCCGAGGGTGATCGCCCGGCCGTCGACGTCGATCGTCCGCTGCGCCGTCTCCCGGGCCACTGGCCGGTCACCTACAGCCTCAGCCGTCACAGCGCGCTCCTCACCTCGGCGGCGAGCACGGCGAGCAGCGCGCGCCGGTAGGCGGCCGAGCCGCGCGCGTCGGCGCGCAGCAGGGACAGGTCCGGGGGCTCGTCCCCGTCGAACAGCAGCGGGGCCGCGCTGTGCCCGACGGCGCCGGCGGCGAGCCGTACGACCCCGTCGATCCGGGCACCGGCGGCGACGGCGATCGCGGGGCTCGGGCCCTCCCGGAGGGCGAACCTGCGGTGGGCGCCGGGGCCGGCCAGCCGCGGCCGCAGCCCGACGACCAGCTGTGCCGCCGGCACCGGCGCGGCGAGGTAGTCCGCGACGGGCAGCTCCTCGGTGGCCCCGGCGGCGGCCGTCACGACGACGGTGTCGTAGGCCAGTAACGAGGCCGGAAGGTCGGAGCCCGGCAGCCGGGCACCAAGCGTGCCACCCACCGTCGCCGCCCGGCGGACCTGCGGGGTCGCCATCGCCGCCGCGGCGGCGGCGATGCCCGGCCAGGCGCGGAGCACCGCCGCGTCCGCGGCCAGCTCGGCCAACGTCGTGCCCGCCCCGATCTGGCCGTCGCGCAGCCCCGACGGCAGCACGCCCGACACGTCCACCGCCAGCTCGCCCAGGACGGGCGGCAGCGCCGGGGAGAGCAACGCGACGCCACCGCCGACGGCGGTGCCGCCCGCGGCCAGCAGCTCCAGCGCCTCGTGCAGACCCGCCGGCCGGTACCAGACCGTCACCGTCGGCCCCTCAGGCCGCGAACCGGGCCGCGGGCCGTGGAACAGGCAGCGTGGCTGTCGGGTCGCTGGGGACGAGGAACTCGACGAGCACCCCGTCCGGGTCGCGCAGCACCACCGACTTCTTGTGCGCCGCGTCGACAGTCGCCACCGGCTCGACGCCGGCCGCGGCGGCCCGCGCCGCTCCAGCGGCAAGGTCCGCCTCTTCCCGCAGGCGCAGGCCGAAGTGCGACAGGCCCGGCTCGAGCCCGTCACCCGCGCGCAGCAAGGTGAGGTCCGGCAGGCCGAGGGTCCCGCCGAGCACGGCGCCTTCCGGGCCCGACCGCAGCACGGTGAGTCCGCCGAGTCGGTGGTAGAAGTCGAGTGCGCTGTCCAGGTCCGCGACCGCGAGGCAGGCCCGGGCGGTGCACAGGGGGTGCAGCGCGGCGCCATCCACGACGGTGTAGTCCGGGTCGGCGGTGAACCGCTCACGCGGGTCGGCAGGCGCGCCTTCCGGGTCCCAGTTCCCCGTGATCAGCCGCCCGCTGTTCTCCGCGTAGACGGCATGCCAGTCGTCCGACGCATCGGCGTACATCTCGAGGTAGGTGCCGTCCGGGTCGAACAGATAGGCGCTGTGGGAGATCTGGTGGTCGACCGTGCGGTGCAGCCGGGCGCCGGTGGCCCGCACCCGCCGGATCGCGTCGACGAGCTCCGCCTCGGAGGCCAGCTCCCAGCCGAGATGGTTCAGCCCGGCGGCCCGGCCACGGCCCCGGGAGACCTGCACATTGCCGTCTCGGCCGACCCGCGCCTGCTCGGAGATCTCCATCAGCGCCAGGTCGTGGTGGCTGTTGCCGTTCGACAGGAAGACCGTCGCGATCCCCGGCTCCTCGAACACCGGGGTGAGGCCGCAGACCGTCGTGTAGAACTCCAACGACCGGCCCAGGTCGGAGACGAACAGGTTCACGTGGGCCAGCCGGCGCGGCCGGAACCCGGCCAGGACCGTCGCCGTCATGCGCCACTCCCGGCCAGGCCGGCGCGGTACTTCTTCAGCAGCCACGCGTTGAACTGCGGCAGGGTCGCCTCCTGCGGCGAGTAGGGGCCGCGGGCGGCGAACCGGGAGCCCAGCGCCGCGAACATCCGCTCGTTGGCCATGCTGTCCTGGCCGTTGACGATGTCGAAGAACTCCCGCTGGCGCGCGATCAGCGCGGCGAAGTTCTCCTGGGCGAGCGTGGCCTCCGGGTACAGCCAGTCGACCGCGAGCGTGATCCGGTCATGGGCTTCCGGGGTGATCCGGAAGACCATCATCGAGTCGGGCTTCATCGAGACGAACATCGCCGGCGGCACGCTGGCGTACACGGTCCGGCCGCGCTGCTCGGCCGTCAGCCCCTCGATGACAGGGAAGGCGGCTTTGCCGTCCTCGGTGAGGAAACCGCCGTCCGGGTTGAGGAACCGCGCGTACCGCATGATCCCGTTCTCGGTGTCGGCGTCGAATCCGAGGAACTGCACGAGCCGGGCCGGGGCGTTGTCGTGGTAACCCCTGTGGATGAAGCTGGTGTGGTACGCCTCGAGGGCGTTCTCCAGCATGTTCTTCCAGTTCCACGGCTGGCCGCGTAGTACCACCGAGTCGCCGATCTTCATCTCGGCGGTGTTGTGCGCGGCGAACTCGCCGTCGAGGCGGGCCAGCGTCGGCTCCAGCGGCTCGGGGTTCTCCCCGAGGTGCGTGAAGACGAAGCCGTTCCACACGGTGACGGGGAACCGGGGCAGGCAGATCGTCGCCCGCAGGTCGCCGAGGCTGTGCGCCGGCTCCATGTTCGGCGCGGTCTGCAGCGACCCGTCGAGCGCGTAGCTCCAGAAGTGGTACGGGCAACGTAGTTGCCCGGCGTTTCCCCGTTCCTCGGCCTCGACCACCGGAAAGGAGCGGTGCCGGCACAACGAGGACAGGACGTGCAGGTCGCCGGCCTGGTCACGGGTGACGACGAGCGGCTCGCCGGAGACGGTGATGCTCAGGTAGTCGCCCGGATTCGGGAGTGCGCAGACGTGGCACAGGTACAGCCAGCTGTTCGCGAAGACCGCGGAGCGCTCGAACTCGTAGAAGTGCGGCGAAGCGTAGACGCCGGGAGGCAGCGAGAGCGCGTTGCCCAGGTCACCTGTCGACGCGGAGACCTGCTCGACCAGGTCCGCGATGGAGGGGTAGCCGGCCGGCGGCCCTGTCAGGCGAAGCGGTGCGACCGTCATCGTCGTCCTTCCTCGGAGCTGGCCCTGGGTGTGTCGATCGGGTCGGCGGCGCCGAGGAAGCGGCTGATCGCCGAGTTGACCTCCTCGGGCCGTTCGAACTGCGGCCAGTGGCCGGCGCCCGTGATCTGGCGGAACCGGGCGCCGGGAATCCAGCCGGCCAGGCTGGCGCCGGTCTGCGCGGGTCCGGTCGCGTCCTGGGTGCCCCAGAGAACGAGCGTCGGCGCCGTGATCCGCGCCCACTCGGCAGGGGGGATCAGGTTGCGTTCACGGATGACCGGGTCCTGCAGGCAGAGCACCTGACGCATCGCCTCGGCGTGGCCGGGGCGCTGGTAGATCGCGAGCCGGGTGGCGACGAGGTCGTCTGTGACGGTCGACGGGTCGGCCATCAGCCACTCGAGCCGGGCCCGGACCGACTCCGTCGACGGCGCCGCCGCGGCGGCCGTCGACAGCGTCCGCAGCGCGTGCATGACCGCCGGGTCGGCTCGGACGCCGCCAGGGGCGACCAGGACGAGACGGCGTACCCGCTCGGGCGCTGTGATCGCCAGGCGGCCGGCGATCCAGCCGCCCAGCGACAGGCCGACCAGGTCCGGCCGGCCGAGGCCCAGCTCGTCGATGAGCGCGTGGACATGGGGCAGGTAGCCGTCGACCTCGTAGTCGCGGTCGGGCGCGTCCGACCAGCCATGGCCGGGCAGATCGACGGCGACGACGCGGAAGGTGGCGGCGAGCGCCGAGACGAGTCGGCCGAAGGCCTCGAGATGACCACCGACGCCGTGCAGGAGCACGACTGCCTGGCCGTCGCGCGGGCCGGCGTCGAGGATCCGCGTCCGTACGCCGTCGAGCTCTCGCCAGCTGATGCGGCCGCCGGCGGTCGCGGCGCCGGTCAGGTCCGGGTTGCTGAGCATGTTATATATCGCATCATATAATTATTTCACTGCTGTATCGGTTCGCCCCAGGAGGAGATCGGGTGGCGCTCGACGTGCTGGCGCTCGACCACACGGGCATCGTCGTGCCCGACCTCGACGAGGCTGTGGCCCTGCTGGCCGACATGTTCGGCGCGCGCGAGCTCTACCGCCGCGCCTACGCGCCGCCGCCGGGCAGTGACGTGATGGCCCGCCAGTTCGGCATCCACCCCGACAGCTCGTTCCGGCTCGCCAAGGTCGACCTCGCCGGCCGCCACCTGGAGCTGTTCGAGTATGCGGCCCCCGACCAGCGGGGCGAGGCGCCGCGGGTGAGCGACATCGGCGGCAGCCATCTCGCGCTTCGGGTGCCCGACCTGGACGCCGCCGTCGCCGCGATCCGGGCTGACGGCAGGGTCGAGCCGCTCGGCGACATCCAGGCCCTCGGGCCGGGCCACCCGCTTGCCGGGCGGCGCTGGATCTACCTGCGTACCCGCTGGGGTCTGCTGCTCGAGCTCGTCGCCGACCTCGTCTGACGCCAGCTCGGCGCCGGCACCGAGCCGCCGGGTTACACCGCGCGGCGCGACACCCAGGTCTGATCGGTCCGGGGGCGCACGCGGGCGTCCGTGAGGATGCGGGCCGAGGCCTCGTCCACGTCCTCGACGAGGCGCCGCTCCGCGTCCGGGTCCAGCCAGGTCGGCTGCCGGTTCTCCAGGACCACCTCGCCGGCGATGACGACGGTGTGCACCTCGGTCCCGTTGGCCTGGTAGACCAGCACGGACGCGGTGCTCTGCCGAGGATGCAGGTGCGCGCCGGACAGGTCGACGAGGATCAGGTCGGCCTGCTTGCCGACCTCGACCGAGCCGATCACATCCGCCAGGCCGACCGCCGTCGCGCCGTCGATCGTCGCCATCTCCAGGACTTTCTCCGCGCCAAGGACCGCCGGGTTTCCGGCCCGGCCCTTCTGCAGCAGCGCGGCGAACTTCATGTCCGCGAGGAAGTTTACCGAATTGTTGCAGTTCCCGTCGTCGGTGCCGAGCGCGACGACGACGCCGGCGGTCTGCATGTCGGCCACCGGCGCGATGCCGTTGCCGAGGAACAGGTTGCTGACCGGCTGGGAGGACACCTTCGCGCCGGCCACCGCCAGCGCGCGGATGTCGTTCGTGTCGACCTGCACGCAGTGCCCCGCCAGCACGTCCGGCGCGAGGTAGCCGATCGCCGCGAGGTACTGGACGCTGCTCATGCCCTGCTGCATCCGGTCGAGCGGCGATTCGGCGACGTGGACTGTCGTCATCACCCCGTGGCGACGGGCCAGCCGCTGCGCGCCGAGCAGCGCGTCCGCCGTACAGAGGATCGCCACTCCCGGCGCCGGCCAGTACGAGATCCGTCCGTCGGCCTTCCCATGGTGTCGCCTGATCAGCGTTTCGAGCTTCGCCAGCACGTCCTCGAGCCCGCCCGGCTGCGCGCCGAGGTCCGGGGTGAGCTGCGGCTCCTTGCGGGTGTACGCCGCCATCAGCGCGTCCATCTCGGGCGGGACGGTGTCGTAGAACATCTGGCCGACTACGGCGCGCAGGCCGGTCTGGACGTAGGTGTCGACAACGACGTCGGAGATCTCGTCCCACTCGGCGAACGGCACCTCGATCTGGTCCACCACCGTGGTGATCCCCGAGCGCAGCGCCTCCAGTGAGAACAGCCGCACCGCCGTCGCGTGGTCCTCGAGCCGGTAGGCCCGCGCCGCCGGCAGGTTGACGTTGACCAGCCAGTCGTAGAGCGGCCGGTCATCGGCGACTCCGCCGCGCAGCAGGATGTCCAACGAATGCACATGTGCGTCGACGAAGCCAGGCAGCAAGGCGCTGCCAGCCGCGTCAATCACCCGGGCGCCCCCCGGCTCAGCCTGGATGCACCGCTTTTTGTGGCTGTCTGTTGGGGTGATTGAACGCGAAAGT
>NZ_FZMO01000122.1 GCF_900197875.1 Frankia canadensis
GCCGCCGCCACCGTTCCCGCCGCCCCCACCGTTGCCGCCGGGACCTCCGCTGCCCGGGTTGGGCTGGCCGGTGTTCGGGTCGATGTCACCGCCGGCGATGCCGGGGCCGCCGCGAGTGGAGTTGGGGCTGCCGGTGCCGTCGGCGCTCTGGGTGGCGCCACCGCCGGCGGCACCGGAGCCCGCCGGACCGCCGCCCTGGCCGCCGGCCTCGCCCGCGAGGCCGCCGCCGGCACCGCCGCGCAGCAGCGGGCCGCCGTTGCCGGCTCCCCCGCCCCCGCCCGCGACCAGGATCCGTTCGGCCGGGCCGAACGCGCCGACGCGCACGTCCGAACCGCCACCGCCGGAGCCGCCACCGCCGTGCGCGCCACCGCCGCCGGCCCCGTGACCGGTGCCGCCCGGGCGGGCGAACTCGCCGTGCCGGGAGGTGCCGGGCACCCCCGCGCCCCCCGTCGTGATCTGCAGGACCTGGCCGGGCTGGACGGCCACCGTCGCCCGGCTCTGTCCACCCAGCCCGCCGGGGGCACCGGCGTTCGGCGGGTTCGGCGCGACGAAGCCGGCCGCGCTGCCGCCCTCGGCCCCGAACAGATCGATGGTCACGCTGGCCACGCCGTCCGGGACGGTGAAGACGTCGGTGCCCGGCCGGTCGTAGACGCAGGCGGGTGGGGCGGTCGCGGAGGTGGTGAGCGAGCCGGTCGCCCCGCACGGCGACGACGCGCCGGCGGGTGGATCCGCGGCGAGGGCCGCCGGTGGCGCGCCCGCCATCGCGGTGAGGATGCCGAACGCACCACCGAACACGATCATCCGGTAGCGCAGCCGGGTTGGCCTGGAGGGATACGCCCTGGGTAGGACGGGACGGGGGTCCACGGAGATGTACCGTCTCTTTCGGTCTTGATCAGACACCGTCGTCGGCGCACAGCGCCCAGGCGTCGGTGTAGGTGCTCGGCGAGCTCGCGCCGCCGGAGTGGCTGAAGGCCGTCCAGTACGCGGCGCTTGTCGTGCCGTCACTGACCGGCGTGCCGGTGGAGCCGCTGGGGAAGCTGCCGTTGAGGTGCGTGCCGCCGGAACCCGGGCCGGTGAAGTCCGTGGTCGTCACGCCGCCGCCGCTGACGGCAGCGCCGCCGCTGATCAGCTTGCCGTCGGAGCCGCCGCAGCCGACGGTGGCCGTCTGCCCGGTGGTGGCCGAGGTCGGCCCACTCACCTCGGTGAAGCGGACCTTCACCGTGACGCCGCTGACGTTGATGCCGCTTGCGCTGCAGATCGCGTAGGCATAGGTGGTGTTGCCGCTGTTGCCGCCGCCGCCGTTCCAGCCGACGGCGCTCCACGCGTTCGGGTTGGTCGCCCCGTCCGCCGCGGCCTTCAGGCCGTAGTCGTGCGCCGCGTCGTTGAACGTGGGGAAGCTGGCGATCGGCTTGAGGCTGCCGATGCTCGCCGGGGTGCTGCGAGCGCCGCCGCCGAGCAGCACGGTGTTCGCCGGGCAGACGGCGGTGACCAGGCCGACCGTGGAAGCCGACGCCGGGCCGGCGACCTTGTTCATGACGACCTGGGTGTGGTTGATCAGCGTGCTGGTCAGGCAGGTCGCGTACGGCGTGGTGGAGAAGGCGGCGTCGGTCGCGCCGCCGGTGCCGCCGATGCCGAGCCAGTGGGTGACATCGGTGCCGACGACTCCGGTGGTGCCGGTGTATTCGGAGCTGCCGTCCGAGCTGGGCCCGGTGCCCATCACGTGGTTGCCGTTCGAGACCGCGCCGGTGCCGATGGCCTGGTTGATCCCACCGCCGGCGACGAGGCCGCTGGCGCAGTCCGCGTGGGTGGAGATCTCGGCGAACGTCGTCGAGGGCCCGCTGGTGGCCCCCGGCGTGCGCACGGTGAGGCCCACCGAGTTGGCGTGCGCGGTGCCCGGCACCGCCACGGTCAGCGCCGCCGCCAGCACCAGTGCCGGACCGGCCGTGCGCCCCAGCCTTCGGGCGGTGACCTCACGGGCGGGAAGTCCGCGGGCGGGAAGTCCGCGGGCGGGAAGGGACAGGCGCGCCATGTGCGCTCTCCTTCGGAGTCGATGAGGTGACGGTCGCGCGGGCGGAGTGGTCGGAGCGGACGAAACGGAGTGGTCGGAGTGGTCGGAGTGGACGAAACGGAGTGGTCGGAGTGGTCGGAGTGGTCGGAGTGGACGGAGTGAGGGGAGTGCTGGGTCGCGGGATGGGTGCTGTCAGCGGGCTGGGCGTCTGTCAGTCGTTGCCGCCGTGCCTGTCGGCACAGACCGCGAAGGCGTGGGCGGCGGTGGCGCCGGGCGGGCTGCCACCGGCGGCGACAATGCCGCTCCACGTGGTGGGATTGGGCGTCGTGCCGGTGGCCGGAGTGCCGCGCCGAGCAACACCACCGAGCCGGCCGCGGCAGGGCGTGCGCGTACCGCGCGCCGCCTGCCGGAGCCCACACGCTTGTCGATCATGCGGAAATCCTTCGTCTACCAGGAATGGGAAGAGATCGGGTTGTGGATGACGGCTTCGCTGCGGCACATCCACGGCGTGAACAGCGCGCGGTTCCGGCCCATGGGGCCGCTCGGCACGCGGCGCGTTCGGAGCCCCCTTGCCCCGACCGCGCATTCACCGGAAAAACCCGGCTCTCGACCACGCAGATGCGGACTCTAGCAGCAGATGAACCCGCTTTTGCGCTTTTCGATCCGCCCGGGGCACGGCGGTGACCCACCGCGGGTATCCACGCGCCGCGCGGATCGCCGGCACCTACGGAAGCCTCCCGGCTCGCGGCAGGTGGTCGCAGCCGATCCAAGGACCCGGACGCGGTGGCCGAGCGCCCCTGGATGACGGGCCGCCAGCTGAGGCCATCACACGCTCAGCACGGTTGAACCGGGCTGGTTCGTGCCCATGCCCGTGACCTGCATCATCAGGCGGCAGCCACGGGACGATCTCGGCCCGCATGCGTCGAGCCCGCGCCGGTGGGCCGGGCCGGCCGGCGCATTGGGCTGACCGGCCAGATCGCGGGCACCAGGAGACGTGACGAGGACCACGCCCGGCCGGTCAGGGCCTAAGCAGGCCGAAGCGCCTCGTCGGCCTCGTCCTTCGGTGTGCGGAACAGGCCGCGCAGGGTCAGCCGCACCAGGCGGTCGGCCTGCTCACGCGACGTCTGTTCGGCGATCCAGGCGGCGGCGTTCATGAGCGCGAAGATGTCCGCGCTGGTCGCGTCCTGGCGCAGCGCTCCGGCCGCGCGGGCCCTGCCGATCAGCCGGTCGCCGATGTCGTTCATGCGCGCGCACGAGGCGTGCAGTTCGGAGCGCTCGTCACCGGCGCCCGCGGCCAGCATGCCGGCGAGCCCCTGGTAGGCGGCGGCGTGCTCGACGACGGCGGCGACCCAGGCGGCGAGCGCCGGGGCGGGTTCGGGCTGGGCGAACAGCGCCTCCCCGTGCTCGAACAGGGCTCCGTTGCGTTCCCGCAGCACCGCGGCGACCAGGGCGTCGCGGGAGGGGAAGTGGGCGTAGAGGGTTCCGATCGCGACGCCGGCGCGGCGGGCGACGGCCTCCAGCGACGTGCCTGTCCCCTGCTCCCGGAAGGCGGCCTCGGCCTCGGTCAGCAGCCGTTCCCGGTTGCGTCGCGCGTCGGCACGCGGACGACGTCGATCGCTGCTCATCGCGTCCCTCCCGGATAAGTCGAGGCATCCTCAGGTAATATTCTCGAGGCATCCTCAGGTTATCCGCCGAACGACGTGGACCGGGAGAGAGAAATGATCTTGGTGACGGGCGCCACCGGCTCGATCGGCCGGCCGCTGGTGCGCCGGCTGCGCGCGAGCGGGGTCGCATTCCGCGCGCTGGTCCGCGATGAGGCCCGGGGCCGTGCGCTGGGCTGCGACGTCGTCGTCGGCGATCTCGACGATCCGGCCTCGATCGCCGCGGCCCTGCGCGGCGTCGACCAGCTGTTCCTCAACGGCGCCGGCGCGGGGCCGGTGGACGGGGAGCAGCCCATGGTCCGTCAGCAGACCGACGCCATCGACGCCGCCCGCGCCGCCGGGGTCGAGCGGGTGGTGAAGATCTCGGTGTGGCACGCCCACGAGGGCGGACGGCTCGCCGAGGGCGCCCACTGGGAAATCGAGCAGCATCTGAAGGTGTCCGGCCTGCGGTGGACCGTGCTGCAGCCGAACGGCTTCATGCAGAACTTCCTCACCGGTGCCGGCTCCTTCACCGCCGACAGGGAGCTGATCGGCGCGTACGGCGACGCCCGCGTCTCCTACATCGACTGCGAGGACATCGCCGCCTGTGCCGCGCGCATCCTGACCCGCCCCCGCGGCCAGGACGAGCCGGGGAACGAGACCTTCATCCTCACCGGCCCACAGGCCCTCACCCACAGCCAGATCGCCGAGAGACTGTCCGCCGCGATCGGCCGCACCATCCGCTACCGGGACCTGCCGCCGCCGGAGTTCGCCGCCACCCTGCGCGCCCAGGGACTGCCCGCGGCGTTCGCCGACGACGTCGCCGCGCTTCACGCCGAGGTCGCGGCCGGCTCGCTGGCGGCGACAGCCTCGGCGGTAGCGGACCTCACC
Source organism: Frankia canadensis (assembly GCF_900197875.1). Taxonomy (GTDB): domain Bacteria; phylum Actinomycetota; class Actinomycetes; order Frankiales; family Frankiaceae; genus Frankia; species Frankia canadensis. The sequence continues at coordinate 4,540 of NZ_FZMO01000122.1, forward strand.
GGCCGAGCCCCCCGCACCTTCGACGACTTCCTCGCCGCCCACCGCGACGACCTGCGCGCCCTCGGCCGTGCGCGCAGTGTGGAGTAGCGGTCTTACCGCGCACGAAGTTGCCAGTTCGAGACGCGGCATGGCCGGACATCGAGCGCGCTCGAATGGCTAGGGTCGTTGGGAGGACGACGGTCCCGGCTGGGGATGGTCGATGCCACGGTGCAGGAGGCAGTACGCCATGCGGTATCGCAAGCTCGCCCGGACCGGTGTCGAGGTCAGCACGCAGTGCCTCGGCGCCATGATGTTCGGGAAAATGGGGAACACCGACCACGACGAGTGCGCGCGGATCATCAATGCGGCGCTCGACGCGGGCATCAACTTCATCGATACCGCGGACGTGTACTCCCAGGGGGAGAGCGAGCAGATCGTCGGCAAGGCGATCAGTGCGCGGCGCGAGGACGTGGTGCTGGCGACCAAGTGCTTCAGTCCGATGGGCTCCGAGCGCAACCACCGCGGCGGCTCCCGGCGCTGGATCATCAAGGCGGCCGAGGACAGCCTGCGCCGCCTCGGCACCGACTACATCGACCTTTACCAGGTGCACCGGCACGACTGGGACGTCGACCTGGAGGAGACCCTCGGCGCCCTGACCGACCTGGTCCGCCAGGGCAAGGTGCGTTACCTCGGCTCGTCGTCGTTCCCGGCGGACTGGATCGTCGAGGCGCAGTGGGCGGCACGCCGCCGCGGCAGCGAGCGGTTCGTCTGTGAGCAGCCGCAGTACTCGATCTTCGCCCGGTCGATCGAGGAGTCCGTGCTGCCCGCCACGCTGCGCCACGACATGGGTGTCATCCCATGGAGCCCGCTGGCCGGCGGCTGGCTGACGGGCAAGTACCGCCGCGGGGCGGACGTCCCGTCAGGCTCGCGCTATGCCAGTGACGGCGCGATCGCCCGCCTGCGCGGCGGCGGCGACCTGGATGACGACCCGAGCACGCCGGCCCGCTACGACGCGGTCGAGGGGCTCGTGACCATCGCCGAGCAGGCGGGAGTGTCCCTGACCCACCTGGCGCTGGCCTTCGTCGACAGCCACCCGGCCGTCACCTCGACGATCATCGGGCCGCGGACGATGAAGCAGCTCGAGGACGCCCTCGCCGGCGCCGATGTCACCCTCGACACGACGGCCCTCGACGCGATCGACAAGGTCGTGCCCCCGGGCACCGACATCGCCGGCATCGAGCACTACAGCGGCAGCCCCTCCCTGCGCGCGGTCTCTCGCCGCCGTATCGCCTGACCCTCCCCATCAGCTGACACAGCCCCATCAGCTGACACAGCCCCATCAGCTGACACAGCCCATCGCTGACGTGCCCCGCTGACACGACTCGCTGACACGAGACCGGTGGATCGCCGGCCCGTGTCAGCGGGCTGTCAGTGTGACAGCGGCGTGGCAGCGGCCTCTCGGCCGCGTCTCGCCGAACTGTCAGTGCCGGCCGGCATGCTGCTCGACATGACGGTCAGAGACCCAGACTCAACCCCCGCGATCGTCGCCGAGGGCCTCGTCAAGCGCTACGGCGAGACGACCGCGCTCGACGGCGTCGACCTGCGGGTGCCCGCCGGCACGGTCTTCGGCCTGCTCGGCCCGAACGGCGCCGGCAAGACCACCACGGTCCGCGTCCTCGCGACCCTGATCCGCCCGGACTCCGGCACCGCCGTGGTCGGCGGCTACGACGTGCACCGTGACGCGCACCGCGTCCGCCAGCTCGTCGGCCTCACCGGCCAGTACGCCTCCGTCGACGAGATGCTCACCGGTACCGAGAACCTGGTGATGATCGGCCGGCTGCTCGGTCTGTCCCGGCCGCAGGCGAAGGCACGGGCCGCCGAGCTGCTCGCCGAGTTCCGGCTCAGCGACGCGGCATCCCGGCCGGCGAAGACGTTCTCCGGCGGCATGCGCCGGCGGCTCGACCTGGCCGCGAGCCTGGTCGGCCGCCCCCGCCTGCTGTTCCTCGACGAGCCGACGACCGGCCTCGACCCGCGCAGCCGCAACGAGATGTGGGACGTGGTGCGCGACCTCGTCGGCGTCCACGGCGTCACCGTGCTGCTGACCACCCAGTACCTGGAGGAGGCCGACCAGCTCGCCGACGACATCGCCGTCGTCGACCACGGGCGGATCATCGCCCAGGGCTCACCGGACGAGCTCAAGAAGCAGACCGGCGCGCAGACGCTGGCGGTACGCCCGGTCGACCGCGCCGACACCGAGCTGGTCGTGACCACGGTCGCCGAGATCACCGGGGCGGCCCCGGAGCTCGCCGGCACCCTCGTCAGCGCCCAGGTCACCGACCCGGCCGTGCTGCCGGCGATCGTGCGCCGTCTCGACGACGCCGGGGTGACGGTCGGGGAGATCACCCTGCGCAGCTCCAGCCTCGACGAGGTCTTCCTCTCCCTGACCGGCCGCCCCGCCGAGGACGCGGCCTCCCCCGGCACCGACCCAGCCGACCCAGCCGACACCGGCGGCGCTCCGACCGGCCGCGCCGGCGAGCCGGCCACCGACGACCCGACCGCCCGGATCCCTGCGGCGACGAGGAGCTGACCGCCATGACGACCCTGACCACCACCCTGCCCGAGCAGGCGCCCCGGGCCGCCGCACCCCGTCCCGAGCCGGCCGGCCCCCCGCGGGTCACCCCGCTCGACGCCCTGCGGCACACTCGCACGCTGGCGTGGCGCACCCTCGTCCAGATCAAGCACAACCCGATGGAGCTGCTCGACTTCAGCGTCCAGCCGCTGATGTTCCTGCTGCTGTTCACCTATGTGTTCGGCGGCGCGATCTCCGGTTCGACCAGCGACTACCTGACGTTCGCACTGCCCGGCATCATCGTCCAGAACACCCTGTTCACCACGCTGAACACCGGCACCGGGCTGAACACCGACCTGACCAAGGGCGTGTTCGACCGGCTGCGCTCGCTGCCGATCGCCCGCTCCGCGCCGCTGGCCGGGCGGATCGTCGCCGACCTCGCCAAGCAGCTCTGGGCCATCTGCATGCTGCTCGGCCTCGGCTACATCCTCGGCTTCCGGGTGGAGACCGGGCCGCTGCAGGCGGTGGCCGCTGTCGGGCTGGTGATGCTGTTCGCGCTGTGCGTGTCGTGGATCTCGGTGCTGGTCGGCATGCTCGTCTCCGAGCCGGAGAAGGTGATGATCTTCGGATTCACGCTGATCTTCCCGCTCACGTTCGTCAGCAACGCCTTCGTCCAGACGTCGACGATGCCCGGCTGGCTGCAGGCGTTCGTCAAGGTCAACCCGGTGACGGCGCTCGCCGACGCCACCCGCGGCCTGCTGGTGTCCGGCCCGGTGGCGACGCCCGTGTGGCATGCGCTGCTGTGGGCGGCGGGGATCGCCGCGGTGTTCGCGCCGCTGGCGGTGGCGGCCTTCAAGCGGCGGGTCTGACCGCCGATGGCCCTCACGCCTGAGCGTGGCGGCGAGCAGGCCGGCCCGCCGCCACGCATCGTGATCGTCGGCGGCGGGCTCGCCGGGCTGACCCTCGCCCGCATCCTGCACGAGACGGGCATCGCCGCCACTGTCTACGAACTCGACGCCCGCCCCGGTGCCCTCCCGCCGCCCGACCGCGTGCCGGTCCATCCACTGGACCTGCGTCCCGACGCCGGCCTGCGGGCGCTGCGGGCCGCCCGCATCACCCTTCCTGCCGACGGGATCGACGCGGCGGAGCTGCGGCGGCGCCTGCTCGACGGGCTGCCCTCCGGCCGGGTCGTCTGGGACACGCCGGTCATGGCGGTGCGGCGGAGGGAGGGCGGCCGCGGTCACCACGCCGAACCCGGGCTCGGCCTTCGGCCCGGACGTGAGCTGGAGCTGGAGCTCGACGGCGGGGCGAGCGTGCCGGCCGATCTGGTCGTCGGCGCGGACGGCACCTGGTCGCGGATACGTCGGGCGCTCGACGACGCGCGGCCCCGCTACACCGGCATGTTCGTCTTCGACGCGCACCTGTCCGACGTCGAGCGGCGCCACCCGGCGCTCGACGCGTTCGTCGGCGGCGGCGTCAGCGCCCTCACCGAGGATCGCGGCCTTGTCGCCCGCCGCGTCGGGGACGGCGTCGCCGTGCAGGTCACGCTGCGCCTGCCCGCCGGGTGGACGGAGCTCGCGCCGGTCAGTCGACTGACCGCGTCCGTCGTGCGCGACCGGCTCGCCCGGCATTTCACCGGCTGGGACGACCGGCTCGGCGCGCTCATCCGGCACAGCGACGCCGGTCCCGTGGCACGGGCGGTGTACGCGCTGCCCCGCGGCCCCCGCTGGCCGCACCGGCCGGGCATCACCCTGATCGGCGACGCGGCCCATCCCGGCGCCCCGTTCGCCGACGCCGGCGCGAATCAGGCGATGCTCGACGCCGCCGACCTCGCCCAGGCCCTGACCGACCACCCCCGCGACCTCGCCGCCGCCCAGCGCCACTACGAGACGACCCGCTTCGCCCGCGCGGGCTCCCCGCAGGCACCAGCCCGGCCCGAGGCGGCCTCATCACCCTCCTCCTGCGCGTCTGAGGCCACCCACGCCCGTCACCTTCACGGTGTATGACGGCTGCATGGCGACCCCAACCACACAGCCATCCACCGCCGCCTCCGCCGGTGGAGCACGTCCGGGCGGGCTGTTCGCCGCGATCCGGGCGACGCTGCCGAGCCTGGTGCCCAGCGAGCGGCGGGTGGCCGAGGTGTGCCTGGCCCGGCCGGAGGAGATCGTGGAGTGGTCGGCCGCGCAGCTGGCGGACGCGGCGGGGACGTCCACCGCCACGGTGGTGCGGGCCTGCCAGTCGCTGGGCTTCCGCGGGTTCCAGCACCTGCGCCTCGACCTCGCCCGGGAGGCGGGGGCGGCGGCGCTGCGCGGCGAGGTCGGCTCGACGGGCTCCGGCGACCCGGTGGAGCGACTGCTCGACACGGTGTTCGCCGCGGCGACGAAGGTTCTCGCCGACGCCCTGGGCCCACTGGACCGTTCCCTGCTGGCGCCGGCGGTCGACCTGCTGGACCGGGCCGGGCGGCTGCTCGTCGTCGGCAACGGCGGATCCGGGCCGATCGCGCAGGACGCGGCGCTGCGTTTCCTCCTCATCGGTCGGCCGGCGGAGGCGCCGAGCGACTCGCTGTTGCAGTCGATCAGCGCCCGGCTGCTCGCGCCCACCGACGTCTGCCTGGTCATCACCAGCAGCGGCGCCAACGAGCCGACGCTGCGGGCGGCGGAGGCGGCCCGCACCGCCGGAGCACCCGTCATCGGGATCACCAGCTACACGTCCGGGCCGCTGGGCGAGATCGCGGACATCCTGCTGGTCGTCGGCACCCCCGACTGGCCGGTCGGCACCGACCTGATCGCCAGCCGGCTGGCCTCGCTGCTGCTGCTCAACACGCTGCAGCTCGCGGTCGGCCTGCGCCGCGGCAGCGACCCCCGGCCCGAGTCGACGGCGGTCACGGACCTGCTCGGGTACGCCCTGCGAGCCGAACCCACCGCCGCACCGGACCGGCCGAGCCCCGGCGGCGACGACACCGAACCGGACGAATAGCCGCAAGCCGACCGAGTTAGATAACCCTCCGCAACCGCCTCCCCCATGACACGATGCCACTACCTGGGCGTATACGAAACCAGGACAGAAAGTGGCCGAAAAATCGTTGCCGAATGTGACGGCGAACCGTCGTCCACCGGTCGGCGCCCGTTCACCTCGGTACCCGACGCTGCACAGGTAACGGAGAACCGGGAGCGCGCATGCTCACGGAACGTACGTACCTGGAGTGCCTGTGGCAGAGATCCGGATCGAGGGCCTCACCAGGTCGTTCGGCGGCACCAAGGCCGTCGACGACATCTCGCTGGACGTGGCGGACGGCGACTTCCTCGTCCTGCTCGGCCCCAGCGGCTGCGGCAAGACGACCCTGCTGCGGATGATCGCGGGCCTGCTGGAGCCGACCTCGGGGCGCGTCCTGCTCGGCGAGCGGGACATCACCCACCTGCCGGCCCGGCGGCGTGACCTCGCGATGGTGTTCCAGAGCTACGCGCTCTACCCGCATCTGACCGTCGAACGCAACATCGGCTTCCCACTGCGGGCCGCGCGGGTGCCGCGGGCCGAGATCCGCCGCCGGGTGCGGGAGACCGCCGCCCAGCTCGAACTCGACACCCTGCTGGCCCGCCGCCCCCGGGAGCTGTCCGGCGGGCAGCGCCAGCGGGTCGCCCTCGGCCGCGCCCTCGTCCGCGACCCGCGGGCCTTCCTGATGGACGAGCCGCTGTCCAACCTGGACGCGAAACTGCGCACCGCCACCCGCACCGAACTCACCGCCCTGCACCGGCGGCTGGGCCGCACCTTCATCTACGTCACCCACGACCAGGTCGAGGCCATGTCGATGGCCACCCGGGTCGCCCTGCTCAACAAGGGCCGCGTCGAGCAGGTCGGCACGCCGACCGAGGTCTACGACACGCCCGCGTCGGTGTTCGTCGCCGGCTTCCTCGGCGCGCCGCCGATGAACCTGCTGCCCGCGCGCCTCGGCACCGACGACGGCCTGCTCACCGCGACCGCGCCCGGGCTGCGCGTCCCCCTGCTGCGGGGCACCGACGAGGACCGCGACGTGATCGTCGGCGTCCGCCCGGAACACCTGCGCCACCTGCCCGCCGCCGGCGGCGCGGCCACTGACACGACCGGCGGCACCGTCACCACCGCGACCGGCGACGGTGACGGCGCGGCGCGCCTGCACGGCACGGTCACCGCGATCGAGAACCTCGGCAGCGAGGAGGTCGCCTGGTGCGACGTGCACGGGCAGGCGGTCGCCCTGCGCGGCCCGCGCCCGGTCGGGCTCGCCGCCGGTGACCGGGTGACGCTCACCGCCGACGCCGACCGCGTCCACCTGTTCGACCGTGCCAGCGGACGCCGGCTCGTCTGGCAGTCCCCCGCCCCCACCGCCCTGCCC
>NZ_FZMO01000175.1 GCF_900197875.1 Frankia canadensis
CGCCTGAACCACCATCAACACGGAGCTACTCAACCCACCACCCGTGAATGGACACTCCGCCGGGTCGGGGTGTATGGGTACGCCGAAGACAGCCCTGGCCTGGCTCAGTGCGCCGAGGCCTGGCAACTCCGCTGATCGATCACACTCACGCGCGACCGACAGACACCAGCGGCCGTTGCCGTTGGCCAGGCGCTCCAGGAGATCCATGCGGTCGATGATCGCAAAGTTGATCAGGACCGTGTTGTCGGGGAAGAGTAGATAGACGGCCACGATCAGAGGCCCAGCGCCTCAGCAAGATCGTCTATGTCCATCTCAGGCGCCAGTGGACTGTCGACTTCAAGCGCATCCGGATCGATGCCGAGCATCCACGCGAGCGTTCCTGTGCCGAGCGCGCCAGAAGCGATCCCCTGCAGATGTGCCTCCTGCAGCGAGACGGGGAAACGGCGCTGGGCAGCAGCGTCCATACGAACCGTGATCTCGTCGCGGCCCGACGGGTCACCCCGCCAATGTCGCCGCAGCAAGCGTTGTGTGGCATGCCCGGCCCAGGTCTGCACGACTGCGGGCACAGAGCCTCGGCAGGCCTTCAGGCGTCGCGCGAGTGCGTCGGTCGACACGCCCCATTCCCACACCAGGTCGGCCAGGCCAGCGGCGTCCAGGCCGTCCCAGTCGATCGATTCGAGCGACTCTCGTGGGAGCAGAACCTCGGCCGCGAAGGCATTTGCCACCATCTCATGGTTATGCCGTTCACTCTCGGAGAGAGAATCATCATGGTGACGTCTGGCGAGATGCCCTAGCTCATGGGCCATAGACCAGTTCTCGTGGAACCAGCTCCCGGTCGCCGGGAGCGCGATCACTGGATGCCCGCCAGTGGTGAAGGAGTATGCGGTCGAGAGGCCGGCGACACGCACCACATCGACACCGAGCTCGCTCTCCAGTCGGGGAGCGAACGGTCGCACAAAGCGAGCACCGAGCGCGCGCCTGACCTGGGCCGGGCTTTCCGGCAGGGCAGGCAACTCCTGCGGCTCCGGGTAGGCCTGGCGGTACGCCAGGCCTATGTCCCTGAGCACCCGGTCGTCGGCCTCACGCCCGGGGACATCCCGCTGCCCCGTCTCGTGGTCGAAGGTGTGACGCGCCGCGACGACCAGCCTGTGGGGGTCGGGGCGTCCCGTGATCAACCAGTGGACGTCCGCGTCCAGGTGGTCGGCCAGGCGCGCAAGTTCGATCGACGAGAAGGCTCGTTTCCCGTTCAGCGCGCGCGAAAAAGCATCGGGGGTCATCCCGACGACCCCCGCTATGTCGCGGTGTAGAGCGTTGGGACAGGCCAGCTGGATGCGCTCCAGCACCCGGTCGCCGATGCCGTACATGCGGCCACGGTACCCCACGGTTGGGAAAATCCCAACCGCCGCCGTGCGGATGGCCGCGGAGAGCGAGGTGACCGTGCTCGTCGTGGGATGCGCCGCCCGGGAGCCGGCCGGCGAGGTGACTGCGGTGCCTGCGGCGCGCGACGCCGGGAGTACTGCTCCCCAGCGCGTGCACCATCACCGCCACGAGCTCACCGCCACCGAATGACACCAGATGCTGCCCCGCGTCCACTACGATCCGCCCTGTGCGCGACCCGACCGATCCAGGTCGCGATCCGCAGAATGATGGTGGCATGCCTGATGGTTTCGGCGATTGCCCTCCTCGCCCTCGCCCTCGTGGCCGAGACCGCCAGAGGGAAACATAGGTGAGATCACGATCCCTCCGTGGGGCGAGACTGGCCTGCGCGGGAGCATCCCTGCTGGCTGTGCTCGCGGCGTGCGGCGGTATCCCCTGCCGTGGCTGGACGGGCTCAGGCCGGACACCCGTGCCTACTACGGCGTGACCGGCGACTCCATACAGCGTCCGTTCAGTTGCCGCTCCAGCAGCCCGCAGGATCCGCAGGTGCAGCGAGAAGTCCTCGTCACCCTCCCGACGAAGGACACCGCCAGCGTCCATCTGGTCGCCTACCGGATGCCGCGCTGAGTTCCGCACCGCCACAAGGTGCGGAGCAGGTCCCCTCCTCCGCGCTGGAGCCGTGCCGAGTCATGTCGTGGCGGGTTCGGGGTGGGCCTTCCGTTCGGTGTCGAGGCCAGACCCAGACCCAGACCCAGGCGCAGGCGCGGGTTCGGGTCGGGGCAGTAGGCGGTCAAGCCAGCGTGGTAGCCACCAGTTGGCCTGGCTGAGCAGGAACATGGTCGCCGGGACGACGATCAGCCGGATGAGGGACGCGTCGATGAGGACGCTGATGCCCAGTCCGAGGGCGAGCATCTTGATGATGATGTTGCCGGAGAGCAGAAACGCAAGGAAGACGCTGGCCATGATCAGGGCCGCGCAGGTGATGACGCGGGCGGTCGCGGCGAGCCCGTCGGCGACGGCGCGGGCGTTGTCGCCGGTGACGATCCAGCGTTCACGGACCCGGGAGAGCAGGAAGACCTCGTAGTCCATGGACAGTCCGAACACGATCGCGAACATCATCATCGGCACGTAGGCCTCGACCGGCACCAGCTTGTCGACGCCGAGCAGAGAGTTGCCCCAGCCCCACTGGAAGACGGCGACGATGACGCCGTAGGCAGCGCCGATCGAGAGCAGGTTGAGCACCGCGGCCTTGAGCGCGAGCACGGGGGCGCGGAAGCTGACGACCAGTAGCAGGAACGCCGCGGCGAGCACGACGGCGATGATGACCGGAAGCCGGGCGGCGACCTGGTCGTCGAACTCGAGGCTGGCGGCCAGGAATCCCGTGACGTAGCCGCGGCTGCCGGTGCCGGCGAGCGCGCGTGGCAGCGTCTCGTCGTCCAGGCGTGTGAGCAGCCGGTCGGTGGCCGCGTCCCGCGGACTGGTGGCCGGCACGACGGTGGCGACGAGCAGAGCCCCGTCGGCGGTGGTCCGCGCTGGGCTGACGCTGGCGATTCCCGGGGTGCTGGCGAGGGTGCGCGTGAGGCGAGGAGCGAGCGCCGGATCTGACACACCGTCCGCGAGGCGCACGACGACGACGAACGGACGGTTCGCGCCCGGCCCGAACGCCCGGCTGATGGCGTCGTAGGCCCGACGGTCAGTGAAGGATGTCGGGTTTGCGCCCGCGTCGATGTGGCCAAGCGTCATCGACAGCGCGGGAACGGCCAGCACGGCGAGCGCGGCGATGCCGGCGCCGAGATAACGCCATGGATGACGGCCCACCCGCGCCGCGTGCCGGTGCCAGCCGGTCGCGCCGTCATGGCCGCTGGCGGCGCCTTCGGCCACTGGGCGGCGCACCCACCACCGGTCGATGCGGTGCCCGGCCAGCCCCAGGAGTGCTGGTATCAGCGTGATGGCGGCCAGCGCGGACACCGCCACGGTGATGGACGCGGCCAGACCGAGCTTGCCGACGAACCCGATACCGGAGGCGAACAGTCCGAGCATCGCGATGACCACCGTGGCCGCTGCCACGAGCACCGAACGGCCGCTGGTCGCAAGCGCTCCCGCCGCGGCCTCGGCCGGCCTGACCCCGGTCATGAGCAGCTGGCGGTGCCGCGCGCACAGGAACAGGGCGTAGTCGATCCCGACGCCCAGGCCGATCATGATGCCGAGGGTGGGGGCCACCGAGGCGAAGGGGCTGGCCGCCGCGGCCACGCCGAGTATTCCAACGCCGGTCCCGACGCCGACCAGCGCGGTGAGGATGGGTAGCCCGGCGGCATAGACGCTGCCGAACCCCACGAGCAGCACCACGATCGCGACGACGACGCCGATGACCTCTGAACGCGCCTCCCCGGGCTTCGGCCGCGCGGCCTGCCCCAGGACACCGCCGTAGTCGACCCGGACCCCGGCCGCCCGCACCCCAGCGACCGCCCGGTCGACGGCCGCGACGGAGGACGGTCCCAGGGCCTTCGGGTCGACATCGAAACGGACCGCCGCATAGGCGGTCCGGCCATCCTGTGACGTCCTCCCCGCGGCCAGCGGGTCACTGATCGCGAGGACGTGCGGCAGCCGGCCGACCGCGGCCGCCGCTGCCGACAGCTCGGACGAGTACGCCCGCAGCGAGGCCGACCCTACGGTGAACACGATCTGCCCGGCATACCCGCCCGCCCCCGGCTCGTGGGCTTGCAGCAGGTCCGCGCCCTGCTGCGCCGACGAACCCGGCAACTGCAGGTCGTCGGAGTAGTGCCCGCCCGCGAGACGGTGACCAAGCGTCGCGGCGGCCAGAAAGACCACCCAGGCGCCGAGTACCCACCATCCCCGCCGCGCGCAGAACCGCCCCATCTGCGCCATTGCATTCGACCGGGATCGCACCACAACCACACAGTAACCACCCAGCCACCCGAAGCAGGAACCGGGAGCGACCTCGCCGGCAGAGGCCCAGGTCCTTGCCGAGCGCGCTGCGGAGGGGCCGCCTGACGCGAATGAGGGCCACGCAAGATACGAGTGAGATCAGAATGAGGACCGCATCATCGTGGCCCGACGCGACCCGCAGGTGTTCCACGCGCTTGCACCCGACCGTCAGATGCCGTCGCTGGCGCGATTCCTCACGCACCTGCCACGAGCGTTCGCCGCCCCCATGACGCCTTCGACTTCGGCCCCGCGGCCGGTGCCCTGCCGCATCTACCCGAGGTTCGCTACGGCCGGATCATCCTGGCTCCCGAACGATGGCGCCTCAACTCCGCGGACCTGCCCAGCCTCGACGCACCGGCACCCGACTGGCGTGGTCAACTCGCCCAGTGGCGGCAGCGGCATCGGTGCCCGGACCTCGTGGAGCTGGCCGACGGTGACATGACCTTGCGGCTCGACCTCGCGGTCCCGGCCCACGCCACGATCCTGCGCGGACATCTGGCCAAGACGGTCACGGCAATGCTGAACCGCGCGGTGCCCAGCGAGGACCCTGGTTGGATCGGCCGTGCGCACGAGGTCGTCGCGCCAGTGGTCCGCGCGGGTCCGCCCGCGCCGAACAAGATGGCCGCTGTGCTGATCAGCAGAGTCAACGCCGACGGCCATCGACCTGGAGATCCAAACGCCCGCTGGATCTCCGCTCGCGTCCATACACACCCCACCGCCATGGACGACGTCATCGCTAACCAGCTCCTGGACCTGCAGGTTCGGCTCGACGCAGCGCCGCTGTGGATGGTGCGCTACCGCAACCCTGAACAGACGGATCATCTGCGCATCCGCGTCGCGGCCCGCGAACCGAGCCACGCGGCCCGCGCGACCGCTCTCGGTGAGTGGGCCGCCATGCTGGCCACGTCCGGCACCGCCGGGCAGGTTGCGTTCGACACCTATTACCCAGAAGCCGGCCGCTACGGTTCCGGTGCGGCTCTCGAGGCTGCCGAGGCTGTGTTCTGCGCCGACACCGCCGCCGCAGTCATCGCACTGCGCCAGCCGCCGGCCGTGCTGCATCCCGACACCGTCATGGCATTGTCGATGCTCGACATCGCCGAGGCGTTCCTTGGCGGCATGCACTCGGCCGCCGACTACCTGACCGCACACGTCGTGACCAAGCCGCAGACGATCGATCATAGCGTTGTCGGTGCGACCCTTCGGCTGGCTTTGGAGGGCGTGCCTCGCGACCTGCCGCACCTGCCCGTCGACCTCGCTGAGGCCTGGGCGGCCCGCGCCAAGGCTTTGATCGCCTACCGCTCGGCGCTCCCCGGCCAGATGGATACAGCGATGGTCGCCGGATCCCTGCTGCACGGTCATTCGCAGCCGCCGCGACGACCTGCGCAACCATCTCGCCGCCCAGCGCGCCGCCGGCGCCGTCGACAAGGACGACCTCACCCTCCTCACCGTCCGCCTCCACGCGGCACCAGCACCAGCACCAGCACCAGCACCGACGTCGACATAGCCCAAGCCGTCGCTCGGCGCCGGCGCCGGAGATCGCCCCGAACTACGCAAACGAACCTGGGGACCATTTTTCGCCCGGCGAGTTTGAGCAGCTTTATGGCGGTGCTTCCGCCACGTCTGTCGGCTCTATGACACCTGACCGCCCAGGAATCCGCCCGCCGAGGGTACGAAGAGGGTCTCATTCGTCATAGAAAGCACACCGACGTTCCCGGTTTCGGCGTGGCCGCGCGACCGGAGCCCACAAATCATCCGGCGCGCCACTCCCCCGGACCGCGGCGACATGCTGGACGCAGAGCACCGCGCGCCATATTCTCAACAAGCGCGCAACCCGCTGCCTCCTGGTTGCCTTGTTGGTAAGCCTCGGACATTCCATGGCCGGCCGGCCAGTATCCCGCACAGCCCCAGCGGCCTGATGGCCGCAGGCAGGTGCTGCGATGTCACGGGGCGAAAACTCATCTCCGCCATGGGACTACGCCTGCGTACTTCGCAGGCCGGGGCGAGCGCGCCCCCACACAGCAGAGCAAGGAGCTAGATATGACCGGAACGAGTATCCGCCGCCGCCTGGCCGTCGCCGCCGGCAGTGTTGCCGCGGCCGGATTGGTCGCCGTCGGCCTGCCCGCGCAAGGCGCTCAGGCCAAGACTTCGCCCACCACTCCCCCGCCGGCGAGCACGTCCGACACGACCGCGCGCAACAGCGCCGGCGCCAGCGCCAAGCACCTCGACGGCGCCTGCAACCGGCTTTCGAGCGGTACCGGCGATCTCTGTCTGTGGTACTTCTCGAACTTCGGCGGGAGCTTCTCCGACTTCTTCTTCGCGGACAGCAACCTCAACGACAACGTCTTCATCGCTCAGGGCGCCGGCCAGGGCCAGCGCGTGGGCAACAACACCATGTCCGCGGTGAACTTCGACAACGTCTTCACTGCCCAGCTCTGGACCGGAACCAACTACACCGGCGCCTCCCTGAACATCCCCGCGGGCTCCGGAAACTCGAACCTCGGAGGGTTCAACAACAACGTCGAGTCGTTCAAGTGGATCTAGCACCGCGCATTGGCTGAGGCCGGAGCCGGTCTCTCCCGACCGGTTCCGGCCTCGGCCGGCTTTCCTTCGCCGCGCCGGCGTGCACGCGCCATCCAAGCGAGAGGACAATCAATGTCGCGGGTGTGGTATCTGTTTCGCGCCGCATCTCGAGGGGGTCCTGGACGTTCCCACTCTCCGACCGCCGCCCGGCGTGTGCGGGCGGGGGTGTCCGTGGCGATCATGGCGACGATGGCCGGCGGCTGTGGGAACGGCCCGACGACGCACGCCGACGCCGCGCCTCCCCCGAGCCCGCCGGTGGTGCTGGACGCATCGCGTCTGCGGCTGCCACTCGATCCCTATCTGCTGACGCCTCGTGAATCGGAGTGGGTGTCGCAGGCGTATCGCCGCCCTCTCACCGACTGCCTGCGGCGTTTCGGGCTCACCACGCCGGAGCGGCCCGTCTCCACCGGCGGGCCGGCGACCTCCAACGAGCGCCGCTACGGCATCACCGACCCGGCGCTCGCCGCATCGGCCGGATACCGCGTGGCCGCCACGCCGTCAGCCGCGACGCCGACGCCGCCCGCGAGGCCGACACCGACGGGTTCGGCGGATCCCCGCCTCCTCGATGTGCTCACCGGTCGGCGCGGCACGGTCGACGGCCACCCCGTCCCGAACGGCGGCTGCTCCGGTGAGGCAAGGCGCCGGATGACCGTCGGCGCGCCCGCGGTCAGCGACCCGTTCCTCGCCCAGCGGCTCTCGCAGGAAAGCTACGGCCAGTCCGGCCGTGACCGGCGTGTCCAGGCTGCCACCCACGCCTGGTCGGACTGCATGCACGGACACGGCTACGACTACGCGACCCCGCTCGACGCGGCCGCGGACCCGCGGTTCCGCGACGGCCCGGTGTCGAGAACCGAGATCACCGTCGCGACCACCGACATCGCCTGCAAGAAGCAGACCAACCTGGTCGGCGTCTGGTTCGCCGTTGAGGCCGCCCTCCAGAAACCCAGGGTCGCGGCGAACCGCACGGCGTTGGAGAACATCGGGCGGACGAACGAGATCCAGCTGAGCGTGGCCAAGGGACTCGGGCTCGGCTGAATCCGGGCTCCCTCGTTCTCGTCGCGGTCCTGCCAGGCCGCTGCCACCCGTGCCGAGTCCGACCCCTGTCAAGGCACGTCGGTTGCGGGTCGTCTCGGTCGGTCGGGAGCGCGATGGGTGGGTGATCGGCCCCGCGTTTTCCGGACACATTCTATCAGTCGGTTTTAGGCCGCATCATTGCGGTTCAGGAATTCGTTGTGGACTTCTTGCGG
>NZ_FZMO01000012.1 GCF_900197875.1 Frankia canadensis
GGGAGCGGTTCCCGCAGGCGCCGACGGTCGGCCCGGAGCAGCTCGCCGAGCTGCGGACCCTCGACCAGATCACCGAGTTCGTCACCGCCGCCGCACCACCCGGACCGGCCGGCCCGGCCGACGCCGTGACCGGCGCGGAGGCAGGTGGTGTCGACCCAAAAGCCGGTGAGCCGGCGTCGGCGCCGGCCCCCCGCCGCGTCGTCCGGCTGGTGACCCTGCCCCCCGTCGACCGCCTGGACAAGCCGTTCGCCGAGTCCCCGGTGGCCGTCGTGCTGCACCGCTCCAGCCCCGACGCGGAGCCGCTGACCGGCGGACTGCGCGAGCGCGGCTGGACCGCCCATCCCGTCGACCTCGACACCACCAGGTCGCAGGGGGTGTTCGATGGCCGGGTCGACCTGGTCCTGACCCTGCTGACCCCGGGCGACGGCTGGGAGCCGACAGCCGCGCGGCTCGCCGAGACGATCCAGCTGGCCAGGCAGGCCCACGGTCCGCTGACGGCGACCGCCGCCGACGGCACCCGGGCCGCGTTCGTCACCCTGACCCGCCTCGACGGCGGCCTCGGGCATCACGGCTCGGCCGGTCTGGTCGCGTCGCTGCTCGGCGGCGTCGGCGGGGTCGTGAAGACCCTGGACGCCGAGGCGCCGGCGCTGTTCTGCCGGGCCCTCGACGCCGCGCCCGGCCTGCCCGCGGACACGGTCGCCGCGCTGCTCGACGCCGAGCTGCACGACGCCAACCCCGCCTATACCGCCCATCCCGCCGACACCGCCGTCGACGGAGCCCGCACCGCTGTCGGGACGACGGCGGTCCCGGACCCTGCGGGCGGCGCCGAGCTCACCGTGGGGGCGGACGACGTGTTCGTCGTCTCCGGTGGAGCCCGGGGGGTGACGGCGCTGTGCGTGCGCGCCCTGGCCGAACGGGTTCCGGCCCGGTTCGTCCTGCTCGGCCGCTCACCCCTGGACGACGAGCCCGACTGGGCCGTCGGCGTCGCCGACGGCGCGCTCAAGCCGGCCGTGATCGCGCACCTGCGCTCCGGCGGCACCCGGCCGACTCCCCGCGAGGTGGAACGCCTCTACCAGGGGCTGCTGGCGGCCCGGGAGATCCGCGTGACGCTCGCCGCCGTGCGGGCGGCCGGTGCGCGGGCGGACTACGTGCCGGTCGACGTCACCGACCCGGCCGCCGTCCGGGCGGCCCTCGGCGAGCTGCGCGCGCGGGTCACCGGCATCGTGCACGGCGCCGGCGTGCTCGCCGACGCCCGGCTCGTGGACAAGACCGAGGCCGACGTCGCCCGCGTCTTCGCCCCCAAGCTCGGTGGACTGCGGGCCCTGCTCGACGCCCTCGACGAGCCGACCGACGCCCACGACGCCTCCGACGCCCACGACGCCTCCGACGCCCACGACGCCTCCGGCGCCGCGGGCGGGTCGGGCGGCGCGGCGTTGCGGCACGTGGTGCTGTTCACCTCGGTCGCGGGGCTGTTCGGCAACCCGGGTCAGGCCGACTACGCCGCCGCGAACGAGGCGCTGTGCCGCGTCGCCGCCGCGCTGCGCCACGACCGGCCCGGCCGGCACGTCGTCGCCATCGACTGGGGCGCGTGGGACGGCGGCATGGTCACCCCGGCGCTGCGGGAGCTGTTCGCCGCGCGCGGGGTGGAGCTGCTCGCCCCGGACGCCGGCGCCGGCGCGTTCGTCGACACGTTCCGCGCCGACCGCGCCGGCGAGACGTGCGTCCTGGTCGGCCCCGACCACGCGCTCGCCGAGTCGGCCGCCGCGGGCGGCGCGACGCTGCGCGCCCGGCGACGTCTGGCCGGGATCGAGGAACACCCGGTCATCGCCGCCCACCAGGTCGGCGCGCACCGGGTACTGCCGGCGACGTTCGGCCTCGGCTGGATGATCAACGTGGCCGAGCGGGCGCTGCCCGGCCGGCGAGTCGTCGAGGTCCGCGGGTTCGTGGTGCACAAGGGCATCGTCTTCGACGGGTCCGCGCCCGAGACCGCGCAGGTCGTCCTCGAACCCGCCGGGTCCGAGGGGGACGGCGACGCCGGCACTCGCCTGCTGATGCGCGTCTCGGTGCGCGGCGACGGTGCCGGGCGCCTGCCCGTCCCGCACTACGCGGCGACCCTCGTCCTCGCCGCCCCGGCCGACGAGGCGCGCGCGGCCGGGTCGGCGGGCGATGCGTCGGCCGTCCCCGGGTGGCCGAGCTACCGGTTGGGGGAGGGCCCGGAGAACGGGCTCGACATCTACCTCGAGGGCACCCAGTTCCACGGGCCGCGGCTGCAGGGCATGCGCCGCGTGCTGGAACGCGGCGCCGACCGCCTCGTCCTCGAATGCGTCCTCGCCGACGACGCGGACCTGCGTGCCGCGTTCGGCGGGGCGTTGCACAGCCCGGTGCTCGCCGACGTGCTGCTGCAGGGCCCGCCGGTGCTCGGCCTGGCGCTGCTGGGCCAGGCCTGCCTGCCGCTGGCCATCGGCCGCGCCGAGTACCTGCGGCCGCTGCCCGACGGGTCGCCGTTCGTGCTCGTGCTCGACGGCGCCCGCGTCGACGCCGGTGGCGGCACCGCGACCGTCACCGCGACGGCCGCCGCCCCCGACGGCACCGTCCTGGCCCGCTTCACCGACGTCACCGTCGCCGCCACGCCCGGCATGGCCGCGAAGTTCGCCGAGGCCGTCCGGGCCTGGCGGCAGACCCCGACCGAGAACGAGGACGTTTCGGTATGACCGTCGTAGCTCAGGAAACCGTCGCCGGTCGGGGCGTTCCCGGCCAGGAGTTCAGTGTGGACGAGGCGGAGGAGCTCGGCTTCGCCGGCGAGGCCTTCGACCCGCTGGCTCTCGCCGCGCCGACCGTGCCCGCCGCGCCCGCCGTGCCCGCCGTGCCCGCCGGTGTCACCGCGTCGCCCGCCGCGGAGGTGGGTGCGCCGGTCTTCGACCCGGATGCGGTCGTGGTGGCGCCGGTGGGCTCCCGGGAACTGGTCGCGCGCGGCGCGGTCGGCGCCGTCCGGGTGGGCGACCCGGCCGCGGCGTCGGTCACGGAGATGATCCGACTGCTGCGGGCGACGACCGTCGCGGCGCACGCCAGCGCGCTGCGGGCCCAGACGGGTCTGCAGCGGCGAGCACTGGCCCGGCTTGGCCTGTCGGCCGGCGTCGACGCGGGTCCGCCGGCGCACGCCGCGGGACTCGCCCTCGCCGGCACGCCGGCGCTGCCGGTGGCACTGCCCCCGGCGCCGGCGCGCGGCCGGGTGACGACGGAGGCGTCGTTCAAGCCGCTGGCCCGCACGACGGTGCGCGCGCTCGGCCCGGCCGAGCTGGACCGGATCGCCCGTGCCGAGATCGCCGCGGTGTTCGGCGCGGCCTACGAGCAGGAGGGCCTCGACGGGGCGGTCCGCTTCACCGGCGCCGGTCCGTCGCTGCTGGCCGCGGTGGAGGCCATCGAGCTGCGCGGCGGGCGCGCCGGGCGGGGGCTGCTGCGCGCCCGGCTCGTCGCGCCGCCGGGTGCCGCGCTCGGTGAGGCCGACGTGGTGGCGGCCGCGGCCCAGGCGGCGCGGCTGTTCGCCGTGTACCTGGGGCTGCATCTGTGCCTGCCGGACGCCCGGTTCGTCGAGGGCGCCGCCGCGTCGGGCGAGGCCGCCGACGGCGCCGGGCCGCGTGTCGCCCTGGCCGGCGCCGAGGGTGGCGAGTTCGTGCTCGTCGTCGAGATCGCCGACGTCGATCTGGTGCCGCGGCCGTGGCTGCGCGCGGACGCGGAGCTGCGCCGCGTCGGCCCGGGCGCCGGTGGCGCTACGGCAAACGGCGTTGGCGGTACGGCAAACGGCCGTCCAGGCGCCGCACCGGGCGTCGCGGGGGGCGCGGGTGAGTCGGACGGCGAGGTGCTGGCCCGGGTCGTCGACCTCGTCGTCGGACTGCGGGAGCCGGACGGACGGGCCGTCGGGCCCGAGATCGGTGGCCGGCCGGCCGCGTGGCTGGGTCGGCGCAACCGGTTCGGTGACCGGGCGATGCTCAGCGAGTTCCACATGGCCCACTTCTGCCGCGGCGATCAGGCGATCGCGCTGGGACCGGAGTTCGCCGGCTACACCGGGCGCAAGGCGACCCGGCTGCCGTCCGGCGGGCTGCTGCTCGTCGACCGCGTCCTGGAGCTGCACGGCACCCGCGGCGAGGCGGCGACACTCGCCGGCGGCGCCTCGCACGTCACCGAGTACGACGCCCCGGCGGACTCCTGGTACTTCGCCGACACCGCCAACGCGTCCATGCCGAACTGCGTCTACATGGAGACGTCGCTGCAGGCCGCGCTGATGGTCGGCTACTACATGGGCGCCACCCTCGGCGACCCGGCGGCGGTCGTCAGCCTGCGCAACCTCGGCGGGTCGGCGACGGTGCTGCGCGAGATCGACCTGCGCGACGCCACCATCCGCCAGCACTCCAGGCTGCTGTCCACCACCGACATGCCCGGCTCGTCGCTGCAGAACTTCAGCTACACCCTGTCGGTCGACGGCGAGCCGTTCTACGAGGGCGAGACGCTGTTCGGCTACTTCAGCGACGGCGCGCTGGCCAACCAGACCGGCCTGGACGCCGGGAAGTTCGCGCCGACCTGGCTGGACTCCGTCGACCCGCGCCCGGCGACGCGCACGATCGACGTCGCCGCCCGCCGCGCCGACCCGCACGCCCGTCTCATCGCCCGCGACCACCTGGCGCTGCTCGACACGGTCGACGTCGTCGACGGCGGTGGCCGCTACGGCGAGGGCTACCTGCACGCGGTGCGCGCCATCGACCCGGACGACTGGTTCTTCGCCCGCCATTTCCACCTCGACCCGGTCATCCCCGGTTCGCTCGGCGTCGAGACGGTCATCCAGGCGATGCAGGAGTGGCTGCTCGACTCGGCGCACGCGGACGGTCTCGTCGACCCGGCGTTCATCCTGCCCGTCGGCACGGCGTTCACCTGGAAGTACCGCGGCCAGTTCCTGCCGACGGACGGCGAGACGCGTCTGGAGGTGCACATCAAGGAGGTGCGCCGTGGCCAGGGCCGGGTCCGGGTGACCGGCGACGCCAGCGTCTGGAAGCCGGGCCTGCGGATCTACGAGTGCCTCGGCATCGCCGTCGAACTGCGCGAGGACGGAGCCCCGTCATGGTGACGACCACACCCCCGGCGACCGCGGTGGCCGCCGCGCCCACCGGTGCGGCCGGTGCGGCCTACCGGGACCTGCTCGCGCTGGACCGGCCCTGCTACGTGCTGCGCGACAGCGGCGGGCGGGTGCGGACCAGCGGTGACCAGAGCGAGGTGGCCCAGGTGGTGGCGGCCGGCGGGCAGGTGCTCGCCGCCACGGGGCCCCGGCCGGCGACCGCCCTCGGTGATCCCGCGTTCCGGGCGGCGCACGGCGTGCGGTACGCCTACATGGCCGGGGCGATGGCGAACGGGATCGCGTCGGCGCCGATGGTGGCCGCGCTCGCCCGCGCCGGCTTCCTCGCCTCGTTCGGCGCCGCGGGAGTGCTGCCCGCGCGGGTCGACGAGGCGCTCGCCGCGATCGTCCGCGACGCCGCCGGCGCGCCGTTCGCCTGCAACCTCATCCACAGCCCGAGCGAGTCGGCGATGGAGGCGGCGACCGTCGACGCCTGCCTGCGCCACGGCGTCACCACGCTGGAGGCGTCGGCGTTCGTCGAGCCGACGGCGCAGCTCGTCCGCTACCGGCTCGCCGGCCTGCACCGCGGCCGCGACGGGCGGGTCGAGATCGGCCACCGCGTGATCGGCAAGGTGTCGCGGGCCGAGGTCGCCGAGCGGTTCCTGCGCCCGGCGCCGGCGGACCTCGTCCGCGGCCTGCTCGCCGCCGGCGACGTGACGCCCGAGCAGGCCGAGCTCGCCGCCACCGTGCCCCTTGCCGACGACATCACCGCCGAAGCCGACTCCGGCGGTCACACCGACCGGCGTCCCCTCGTCGTCCTGCTGCCCGAACTGCTGGCCCTCGCCGAGCGGATCCGCCGCGAGCAGGGCCGGCCGAGCGCGGTGCGGGTCGGCGCGGCCGGCGGGATCGGGACGCCCGCGGCCGCGGCGGCGGCGTTCGCCCTCGGCGCCGCCTACGTCGTCACCGGCTCGGTGAACCAGTCCACCGTCGAGGCGGACCAGTCGGACACCACCAAGCGGATGCTCGCGGCGACCGGTGTCGCCGACACGGCGATGACGCCGTCGGCGGACATGTTCGAGCTCGGCGTGGAGGTGCAGGTGCTGCGCCGCGGCACCCTGTTCCCTGGCCGCGCGCGCCAGCTCTACGAGCTGTACCGGGCCTACGACGGGCTGGACGCGCTGCCCGCCGACGTGCGCGACACGCTGGAGAAGCGGGTCTTCCGCCGCACACTCGACGACGTCTGGGCGGACTGCGTCGAGTTCTTCACCCGCCGCGACCCCGACCAGATCACCCGGGCCGCGGACGACCCCCGCCGGCGCATGGCGCTGGTGTTCCGCTGGTACCTGGGCCGCTCGTCCGGCTGGAGCATCGCCGGCGATCCCGACCGGGCCGCCGACTACCAGGTGTGGTGCGGCCCGGCGATGGGGGCGTTCAACGCCTGGGTCGCCGGCACCTACCTCGCCGAGGTCGGCAACCGGCACGTCGCCGAGGTGGCCGGTCACCTGATGGTCGGCGCCGCCTTCCACGAGCGGGTCGCGGCGCTGCGGGCCGCCGGCGTGCGGCTGCCGTCCTCCGCCACCACGTACATCCCCGTTGTTCCGTCCCAGTGACGAAAGGCAGCCAGCGATGACGATCGAGGCCGTTCGAACGGAGGGAAGCACCGTCCGCGACCGGGGCGGGGACGCGGACGGCGGTGGCCATGCGCCCGGAGCGCGGTCGGCGGGTGTCGGGCGCGGCCGCGCGGAGGCGGGATCGTCGTGGCTGCTGTGCGGCGGCTGCCGCACGATGATCTACGGGCGCCGGTTCGACCGGGCCGGGCGGGTCTGCGCCGACTGCGGCTGGCACGCCCCGATGACCATCGACCAGCGGCTCGACCTGCTGCTCGACGCCGGTTCGCGCCGCGACATCGAGGTGACGGCGATCGACGGCGACCCGCTGGAGTTCGTCGACTCCAAGCCCTACCCGGACCGGCTTCGCGCCGCCCGCGCCGCCACGGGGCTGCATGACGCGGCGGTCGCCGTGCGCGGGACGATCGACGGCAACCCGGCCGTCGTCGTCGTCATGGACTTCCGGTTCCTCGGCGGCAGCCTCGGTGCCGCGGTCGGCGAGGTGTTCACCCGCGGCGCCGAGGTCGCGCTGCGCGAGCGGACGCCGCTGATCACCGTCACCGCGTCCGGTGGCGCGCGGATGCAGGAGGGCGCCATCGCCCTGATGCAGATGGCCAAGACCAGCCAGGCCCTCGGCCAGCTCGACGAGGCCGGCATCCTCACCGTCTCGCTCATCACCGACCCGACGTTCGGCGGGGTGGCGGCGTCGTTCGCGACACTCGCGGACGTCATCATCGCCGAGCCCGGCGCCCGGCTCGGGTTCGCCGGCCGTCGCGTCATCGAACAGACGATCCGCCAGGTGCTCCCCGACGACTTCCAGACCGCCGAGTTCCTGCTCACCCACGGCGTCGTCGACATCATCAGCCCGCGCGCCGAACTGCGCGCCACCCTCAGCCGGCTGCTGTCGGTGTCGAGCCGACGAGAGGACGGCATCCCGCGCCAGCCCGCGCGCGCCGGCGGGGCGGTCGTCACCGACCACGAACAGCTCGCCGCGCGCGACCCGTGGGAGTCGGTGCGCGCGGCGCGCCGCCTCGGCCGGCCGACGACCCTCGACTACATCGGCATGATCGTCGAGGACTTCACCGAGCTGCGCGGCGACCGGATGTCCGCCGACTGCCCGGCGATCGTCGCCGGCCTCGGCCGCCTCGATGGTGTCCCGGTGGTCGTCATCGGCACCCAGAAGGGCCACACCGCCGACGAGCTGCGGCACCGCAACTTCGGCCTGCCGACCCCGGCCGGCTACCGCAAGTCCGCCCGGGTGATGCGGCTGGCGGCCAAGCTCGGCCTCCCGGTCGTCACGCTGATCGACACCGCCGGGGCGTACCCGGGCGTCGAGGCGGAGGAGCAGGCCCAGGCGGTCGCGATCGCCGAGAACCTGCGGCTCATGGCCGGGCTCGCGGTGCCGGTCGTCGCCGTGGTCACCGGCGAGGGCGGCAGCGGCGGCGCGCTCGCCCTCGCCTTCGCCGACCGCGTCCTCATGCTCGCCAACGCCGTCTACTCGGTGATCAGCGCGGAGGGCTGCGCGTCGATCCTGTGGAAGGACCCGGCGGCCGCGCCCCGGGCCGCCGCGGCGCTGCGCGTCGACTCCCGCGAACTGCTGCGCCTGCACATCGTCGACGGCGTCGTCGTCGAGCCCGACGGCGGCGCCGACGCCGACCCGCAGCGCGCCGCCGCCACCCTGCGGGTCGCGCTGCGCGCCGCCCTCGCCGACCTCACGCCCCTCGACCAGATGACCCTGGTGACCCGCCGCCGCGCCCGCTTCCGCCAGTTCGGCGTCCCCGAGACGGACGCCGCGCACCACCGCACCGACGAGACCGACGAGACCGACGAGGCAAGCCACAGCGAGGAAGAGGGGGCGACCCGATGACGATCGACCAGGCGGCGAGGGCAGCGGGAGCGACGGACGGCGCCAGCACGGGCGCCGGCGGCGCCGAGGGCGTCCCCGCGACGGGTTCGCAGGCAACCGCCGGCTCGCAGGCAACCGCCGGCTCGCAGGCCGCCACCGGCTCGCCGGCCGCCACCGGGTCCCCGTCCGCTCTCGGGCCGTCGGCCGTCGACGGTGCGCTGCCGGCCGTCGACGCCGTCATCGGTGTGCTCGGCGCCCACCTGCTGGAGCTGTCCGTCCGCGCGCCGATCGCGCCGAGCCTGGTGCGCGTGTCCGCGGGCGACGTTACCGTCGAGATGGGCTGGGCGACCGTCGCGCCCGCGCTCGGCGACTCCGCCGCGGCGCGTACCCGCTGGTCGGCGGTCTCCACCGCGCCGACGGCCGTCCGTCCGCTCACCGGCGGCGACGGCGCCCAGGCGCTGGGGGCCGGCTCGACGAACGGCGCCGCCGTGAACGGTGCCATCGCGGGTGCCGCGACCAACGGCGCCACCGTCAACGGCGCGGGCCCGAATGGTGCCGGCGCGCACGGTCCCGCGACGAGCGGTGCCGCGACGAGCGGTGCCACCGCGGTGACAGCGCCGGCGGCTGGCGGCGCGGGCGCGGCCGAGGCAGGCGCGGGGGAGTTCACGCTCGACTCGCCGTCGGTCGGAATGTTCTACCGGGCGCCTGAACCCGGCAAGCCGCCGTTCGTCAGTGAGGGCGACACGGTGCGGGCCGGGCAGCAGGTCGGCATCGTCGAGGCGATGAAGTTGATGATCCCGATCGAGGCGGAGCGGGCCGGGCGGGTCGTGCGCGTCCTGGTCGACGACGCGAGCCCGATCGAGCACGGCCAGCCGCTGTTCGTGCTCGCCGCGGCTGGCGGCGAGGGCTGATGTTCACCAGCGTCCTGGTCGCCAACCGCGGCGAGATCGCGCTGCGGGTCGTGCGCACCTGCCAGGAACTCGGCATCCGCACGATCGTCGCGCACTCGGCCGCCGACCGGGACTCGGCGGCCGTGCGTGCCGCCGACGAGTCCGTCCAGGTCGGGCCCGGGCCGTCGAAGGCGAGCTATCTGAACATCCCCGCTGTGGTCGAGGCCGCCCGCACCCGCGGCGCCGAGGCGATCCACCCGGGCTACGGCTTCCTGTCGGAGAACCCCGAGTTCGCCGAGGTCTGCGAGGACGAGGGGATCGTCTTCATCGGCCCGCCGGCGTCGGTGATGGCCCAGCTCGGCGACAAGGCGATCGCCCGCGGCATCATGCGCGAGGCCGGCCTGCCGCTGCTGCCCGGCAGCCGCGACGCCCTCGACGGTCCGGGCGCCGCGCTGGCGCTCGCCGACGAGATCGGCTTCCCGATGATCCTCAAGGCGGTCGCCGGCGGCGGCGGTCGTGGCATGCGCGTCGTGCGCGACCGGGACGACGTCGAGGACGCCTACGCCGAGACCCGCGCCGCGGCGCTCGCCGTGTTCGGCGACGGCCGCCTCTACGGCGAGCGGTACCTGGACTCGGCCCGCCACGTCGAGATCCAGGTGCTCCTCGACGCGCACGGGGGCGGCGTCCACCTCGGCGCCCGCGACTGCTCGCTGCAGCGTCGCCACCAGAAGCTCGTCGAGGAGTCGCCGGCGCCCGAGGTCGACCAGGCCGCGCTCGCCGAACTCGGCACGCACACCGTGGGTGCCCTGCTCGACGCCGGCTACGTCGGCGCCGGCACCGCCGAGTTCCTCTACGACCCGGCGCGGCGCGGCTACTACTTCATGGAGGTCAACTGCCGCCTGCAGGTCGAGCACCCGGTGACGGAGATGGTCACCGGCATCGACCTCGTCGCCGAGCAGCTGCGCGTCGCCGCCGGCGAGCCGCTCGGCTACGGCCAGGCGGACGTCGTCACCCGGGGTGCGGCGATCGAATGCCGCCTCAACGCCGAGGACCCGGCACGCGACTTCCGCCCGACGCCCGGCCTCGTCACCCGCCTCGTCCTGCCCGGTGGCCCGTTCGTCCGCGTCGACACGCACCTGGAGACGGGCTACCGCATCCCGCCGTTCTACGACTCGCTGCTCGCCAAGATCGTCGTCTGGGCCCCCGACCGCGCCGGCGCCATCGCCCGCATGCGCCGCGCCCTCACCGAAACGGTCGTCGACGGCCCCGGCCTCGCCACCACGGCGCCGTTCCTGCGCGACGCCCTCGACCATCCGTCCTTCCGTGCCGGCACCCACGACACCTCCCTCATCGCCACCCTGCCGACGAGCCCGGCCCCGACCACGGCGCCGCCGACAGCCGCCGCGGCGCCCGTCACCCCCGCTCCGGCGACGGTGGGCACCTCCATCACCTGACCGTGCGCCGCCGTCCGCGAACCGGTCCTCCGGTCCTCCCTCGACGGGGGGATTCGGGGACCTGGACCTGCCCGGCCGGGCGGCGCCGGCGACACGTCGTGCCATCAGGGATACCGTCACACCGGCGACGCCGCGATGACCGCCCTGCCGCGGCCCCAGTACATCCTTTATGGGTACATGGGCTGGTCTAACCAACGCGGAGCGCCCCTGTCGGCGGGCGAGGACTGCCCGCCGACAGGGGCGCGACTGGGGACGGCCAGGCCTGACCAGACCTGGACGGGTCTGGTCAGGCCTGGCCCACGGTCAGGGGTTCGGTGCCCAGAGTGCCCGGTACCGTGCTCCGGACAGTGGGTTCAGGTAGACGCAGCCGGGGGTCACGGGCCGGTAGAGGTTCGAGCCGACGTTGCCTTGGTCGCAGTTGTTGAAGTAGGCCTCGTAGTAGAAGTTCTCGCCGGCCCGGGCGACCATCCAGTCCCGCATCCACGTGATGTAGCCGGGGTTGTCGCCGCCGCCGTTGCTGCCCGAGCCCTGCACGATGCCCCATTCGCCGATGCCGAACAGCTTCCCGTGTGCCTTGGCGAAGTTGTACAGCCAGGTCACCCCGCCCATCGCGTTGGCCTGGGCGTTGAACTCGGCGAGCGTCCGGGACGCCGGGTAGAAGTCGTAGTCGTCCATGCTGATGATGTCGACCCACTGGTCGCCGGGGTAGAGGTCCAGCGGGTTGTGGCTGGGCGGGTTCTGCGAGTAGTGCGCGTTGATGGGCCAACTGATCAGCGGGTCCGGGTTGGTGACGGACCTGATCGCATCGGCGATCTTCCGCCAGCAGTTGACGTACGCCACCGGGTCCGTCCCGGACCACTCGTACCAGTTCCCGTTCGCCTCCCAGGCGAGCCGGACGATGGAGGTCTGCCGGCCGATCCTGTTCAGCGAGTTGCCGAAGTCCCGCCAGTGGGAGTCGTAGGCCCCGGTCGCGCACTGTTGAAGACTCGCACCGCTGTTCTCCGGGAACGGCGGCACGGAGATCTCCATCTGGCCCGGCCAGCCGCCGAAGTTGTCCCGTATCAGGTCCAGGTTGGTGATCGACGACCAGCTCTGCCGTGGGACGTAGACATGGGCCAGGTCACACAGGCTGCCGCGGGACAGACAGAACGAGTCGACGTACTGCGGGGACATCACGGGGTCGCCGTTCGCCCCGGACAGCCATGGCTCTCCCGACCGGTTGCCGATGAACGGCGGCGTCGTCGCGGCTCCCAGGGTCAGCACGGCGCGGTCGAAGGCAACGACGAAGCCGTCCGAGGCGGGGCTGTGTTCGCCGATGTTGTGGAGGATGACCGAATGCGGGCCGTCGCTGATCGTGCCGGAGTCGTAGATCAGCGCGTTGCTGGACGTCGGGGCGTAGGTGTCGACCCTGCTGGGGGTCCCGTTGTCGAGGGTCAGGGTGGCGATGCCGCCGTGGCGTTCCTTGACGCCGTAGACCTGGATCCGGGTGCCGGTGAACCGGATGGTCGCGGTGGCGCCGATCGCCGACGAGTACCGGAAGCTGTTGTTCGGGGTGCTGGGAACGCATCCCCTGCACTCCAGCCACGCGCTGACGTACACGACGGCGCCGACCCCGATGTCGCTGTCCTCGATCGTCTTCGTCTGGCCCGGGGCTGGTGGCGGTGGGACGACCGGGTCGACGTACACCTCGGCGCGGTCGAACCCGACGACGAACCCGTCGGACGGCGGGTTGTTCTGGCCGAGGTTGCGCAGCACGGCGGTGTGCGTGGTGTTGGCGAGCACTCCCGACTCGTAGACCAGGGGGTTGCTCGACGTCGCCGCGTAGGTGTCGAAGACGCCGGGGGTGCCGCCGTCGATGCTGACGGTGGCGACGCCGCCGTGTGTCTCCCGGATCCCGTAGAACTTGATCTGTGTCCCGGTGAACCGGATGGTCGCGGTCGCGTTCGCCGCGGAGGAGTAGCGGAAGCTCCCGTTGGGGGTCGTGGGGATGCAGCCCCCGCACACCGTCCAGGTGCCGGCGTAGGCGACCTGGTTGGTGCCGGTGCCGACGCTGGAGTCCTCGATCGTCGCGGTCAGTGCCGGCGCCGCGGTCGAGACCGCCTGCAGCCCGGCCAGCACACTCACCACCATGGGAACCAGGCAGACCAGCCGGGCCAGCCTTCGGCGCCGGTCATCGCCGCCGGGCCGGCGTCTGTGCCGGTTCTGCCGGCCGGCTCGCCGTGTCGTCCGCCGCCACCTGTTGGGGAGTTGGCTGGGTTCGTCGTGATGAGAATAATCTTGTCGGTCCGCGCGCCCCGCGGCTGGCTTGATGAGCACGTTCGTGCCTCACACCTTCGTCAGAGACCCTCGTCGCGGAGATCGGCGACGAAGGCCTCACCTTCGTTGACATGGCTAGTCTATACGTAGGGTGACGATATAATTACTCTATGGATGTGAGCGCAGGTGGTTCCGGGTGATTGCGACATTCACCCGCGTCACCACACGTCCGGCCAGCGGGCGCACTGCGGTTGACGACCGCGACCATCCGCTTCCGCCCGACTCCAGGCCTTGTCACCCGCCTCGTCCTGCCCGGTGGCCCGTTCGTCCGCGTCGACACGCACCTGGAGACGGGCTACCGCATCCCGCCGTTCTACGACTCGCTGCTCGCCAAGATCGTCGTCTGGGCCCCCGACCGCGCCGGCGCCATCGCCCGCATGCGCCGCGCCCTCACCGAAACGGTCGTCGACGGCCCCGGCCTCGCCACCACGGCGCCGTTCCTGCGCGACGCCCTCGACCATCCGTCCTTCCGTGCCGGCACCCACGACACGTCCCTCATCGCCACCCGCTGGCTCGACGCCTCAACAGGCGGGCTCTGCTGCAGCGGCCACCGGATCGTTGGGGCGTGGCAGCCTCATCTGTCGCGTGCCGCCGACCACACGGCAGGGGCCCCGCACCGGAGAGGAGACCCCGCATCCGCCGGATCCGGCGGTGACGCTCCTTTCGCGTTTTCACGACAGTCCAGGCGCGGTGAAGTGGGCGCAGCGGCGGCGCTCACGGGAAATCAGCGGCGCACGTGGACGACAGCCACCGTTGTCACGCGGGAAGGCCGCTTCGCCGGGAAGATCGTGAGCATGAGGGCGTGCGGGTTATGAAGCACCCGCGGAGTCGGCCATTCCCGAGATCAGGTCGCGATGGAAACAGGCTCGGGTCGGTGAGCGTGAGGTGTACCACCGGCGGTACACGCTGGAGGCACGAACGAGTGCCGAAGTGGCGACGGCCAAGGGCACACTGCCACCACGAGCTCTGGTGCCCAGCGCCCCGATGCCCGTAGTCCACCTGCCGCGACACGCGGCACGCACTGGCGAGGATCACACCATGGCACCTTGGTCACGTGCACTGTGCGGCACATCGGTTCGCAGGTCCACCGAGGGGCGCGGTGTGGCCTTGGTCTTCCAGGACCACGCCGGGCCAGCCTTCTCACGAGCGTCGCTGCTCACGTCAGATGCACCCCGATCCGTCTTCGTCCAAGGGTGTGCGGGAACGTGCCGGGCTGGTGGTGACATGCTAGGGATGGCCAGGCCGGAGATATCCGACCCGCATTCCGTAACCACAATAATGATTGATGATGGTCTGACTTCGACGGGTCGGACGTCCACCGTCAAAGCCCGCGAGGTACGGCTGGCCCGCCGGCCGGGGACAACCATGCCCCGCGGCCGACGGAACAGCGCGCACCTCGAACCGGACCGCGTCGTCCCAGCTCAGCCGAGCGGCACGCTCAGCTGGGACGGCTGGGCACTCGGTGAACCGAACGCCACGGTGCCACCGGCGCGGTCCATGTCGAGGTAGAGATCGTCCTTCGTGTCGATGACCAGCGAGAGGTGGCATCCCGTCAGCACGTCCGTCGCGACCGGGTCGAAGGCGAGCGTCGCTGCCTGCGGCTGGCCGGGCTTCGCCCCGAGGTAGGTGTGCACGGCCTTGCTGAGCAGGGTGGAGTCGCCGGTGGGGCTGGTGGCGTACAGGTAGGCGACCACGGTCCCGGTATCGACGTTCGGCGTCAGGGACAGCCGCAGGGTCGGGATGCCGCGGATACGCTGCGGCAGCGGGGTCGGCGGCGCCTGCCAGACCGCGCCGTCCCGCCGGTCGACCGAGTCGAGGCGCAGCGTCGGCGGCAGGTGGCTGATCCCCTGCAGGGCCTTGGTGATCAGGACCGTGCCGGCGTTGGCGGTGGTGTCGGTGCCGGACCGGATCGACGTCGACCAGCTCCCGGTGGCGGCGGTCGGCGACAGATCGCCGGTGCCCAGCGGCGCGGGCCCCAGGCGCAGCGTCGTCGTGGAGCGGGTCGCCGCGGCCCAGGTCGGGTAGGTCTCGACGCCGCCGCCGTCCGTCGTGAGCCGCACGGCCGCGGGCGCGTGCGCCGCTGCGGACGGTGACCCCGGACGCAGACCGCGGTCGAACCAGTCCCACGCGGACGACCACTCCCCGTTGGGAATCCCGAGTAGGCCGCCGATCTCGTTGGTTCCGTGGTCGCCGGGAGCGAGCTGAAGCGACTTCGGCCCGGTCAGCCCGGTGAAGAAATCGATCTGCGGATTCGGCGCGAAGAAGTTGTCGCCGTACGCGGCCGCCATGAAGACCGCGGGGTGATGCCTGTTGACGGCGTCCAGGAGACTGCCGGCGCTGCGCGCCTTCGCCCAGGCCAGCACGGAGGGCATGTTTCGCAGGCCGTTGTAGTCGTCGAGGAACGTGGTGAAGTCCGCCCCGCTCCGTCCGGTCTTCTGCAGCAGGCTGGTGAGGAGATCCAGCGCGGCCTTGTGACGGGTGTCCGCGGCGTAGAGGGAGTACCCGAAGTCCGTCCATCCGCTCAGGGACGCGACCGTCCGGACCCGTGCGTCGGCCGCCGCGGCGAGCAGGGCTATGCCGCCCCCGTAGGACAGTCCGGCGACGCCGACCCGGGCCGGATCCGCCGGCGTGTGGGCGAGCGCCCAGCTGATGACGTCGGACACATCGGAAACGTCACGGGGTCCGGACACGTCCACCGTGCCGCCCGAGCTGAAGAAGCCGCGGGTGTTGTAGGTCAGAACCACGTAGCCACGCGCGGACAACTCCTTCGCCTGCACGTCGAACACCGTGTTCGGAAATCCCCAGGCCGCCGGAATCACGGCCAGCGGATACCGTCCAGGCACCGGCGGGACGACGACGGTGGCGGTCAGCACGGTGCCATCCCGCGCCGTGATCGTCTGCTGGGGCGGCCCGGCGGCGCGGGTAGGCGCCGCGTCGCTGGACGCACGCGGGCGCGGGGCGTCCGCGGACAGGCCGGCCGCCGCACCGCCGTGCACCTGCGCGCCCTGCGTCGCCCCCGGGCTCGGGTTCGGCGCGCCCGTGGGACGGGAGACGATCTCCGCCCCGGGCGGCGCCGCCCCCGAGGTGCCACAGGCAGCCACCGCCGCCGCGACGGCCACCAGCACCAGCGCTGTCCGACAGCGGTGGCCGGGGCGTTTCGCCGCGGCGCTTGTCGAGGACATCAGAACTCCCGTCAGAAGCAGTACGGCGCGACCCCGCCGCGCTGCCGACGCGATGACGTCGACCTGATGGGAACGCGCTCATCCGGTTTACCAGGAGGAATACGACGCCCACTCCGGACCGCTCGCACCATTCAGCACAAACAGGCCAGTTCGGCACCGTAACCTGCACGGTGACACCCAATCGATCCCCATGGACGCCTTCCGGCATCGCAGCCAGCCGTTCACGTCCTTGCCCCCAATAGCCCTTCTCGCGTATCGGTGTCAAATATTCTGTATGCAGACAGATTTGATGGCGGCGGCAATGTCTTTGCAACGACGTCTGGCGGTCCATGTTGTCGGCGACCTACCTTGACAACGGCCTCCGCAGGAGCTGTTCGCCGAGGTCCGCCAACCCTGACCAGCTTCAGCCGCCATCACGATCTTGCGAGGGCTGTAACGCCAGGGCGCTTGGTTTTCCACAGCTGGTAGTACCGCTGAGGCGATGGCGCGGTCCTCCACAGATGGGCCGATACGGCTGCCGTGTTCAGGGGGCATGTCCGAGAGTGGGATGATGTCCACGCCACACGACCGCGTCGTCGCGCTGGCTCGTCGTCAGGACGATGTCGTGACCAGTGAGCAGGCCCGTCAGCTGGGCATGTCCGACGACGCCCTGTCGCGGCGGCGGCGTCACGGATGGTCCTCTCCCTTGCAGGGGGCCTTGCTGATACCGCCTGTACGCGACGAGGTGCGGGCGCGAGCGCGGGCCGCGCAGTCCGTCCTCGGCGGCACCATCTGTGGGCGGACCGCAGCCCGGTTGCATCATCTGCCTGGGCTGGCGGCCTTCAGGTCGGACGAGCCGACCGACCTCGCGCTGCCCACCGGCAATCGTCGGCGGGATCGAACGGGCTATCGGCGACGTCGCCTGGAGCTGCGCGACTCGGACATCGTCGACCTCGGCGGCCTGCGCGTCTGCACGGTTCCGCGGACGCTGGAGGATCTCGCCTTGCTGTGCGATCGCGAGGAGTTCGTCAGCGTCGTCGACGCGATGCTGTTCGCCGGCCAGTTGGCCGCCGCGGACGTGCTCGATCTACGCGGCCGGGTGTCGGCGCGGCCGAATGGCCGCCGAGCCCGCGGCTGGTGGGACCGCATCGATGGGCGGGCGGAGTCTCCGCTGGAGACGCGGGTCCGCCTCCTGCTCGGCGATTTCGGGCTGCTGCCTGACGAGTGCCAGTGGCCGGTCTGCGATCCGACGACTGGCCGGTTCGTCGCTCGGGTCGACTTCGCCTGGCCTTCGTTGCGGCTCGCGGTCGAGGCGGACGGCGTCGGGCCGCATAGCGTGCCTGCGGCCCTGTATCGGGACCGGTTCCGGCAGAACGCGCTGGTCCGACTCCGCTGGGAGATCCTGCGGTTCACCTGGTGGGACGTGACCGTCGGCGCGGCCCAGCTGGTGAAGATGGTGGGCGCCGCCGTACGCGCCGCCGAGTCGCGCCGGGGCGACGACGCCTCGCCCTACTGATCCGCCCAAGATCCACCCGTCCCTTCGCCGCGCCGAGGTGCCGTGGTCCGGCGGTGTGCGTGGGAGAGCGGGGCCGTGTCGCGAATTCGCGGGCGGCTGTCCGATTTGCCCAGATTATGCGACACGGCCGTGCTCAGCCGCGTAGGCAGGTGGGTGGGGGAGGGTCAGCGGAGGCCGGAGCGGACGAAGCCGTTGATGACGTGGCGTTGCAGGGCCAGGTAGAGGGCGAAGATGGGGAGGGTGGCGAGGCCGGCGGCGGCGGTCAACGGGCCCCATTCCTCGGTCTCGACCGAGTTGATGAAGCTGTTGATGCCGAGCTGCAGGACCAGGTTGCCGCGCTGGAGCACCATCGCCGGCCAGAAGTACTCGTTCCAGGCGTTCACGAACAGCAGGATCGACAGCGCCGCCAGCGGGGCGCGCAGGTTCGGGACGACCACCGTCCACAGCGTCGCCCAGGACGAGCGGCCGTCCATGCGGGACGCCTCCAGCAGCTCCTTGGGGAAGCTGTCGAAGTGCTGGCGCAGCATCAGCACGCCGAGCGCCGACACGAGGTTCGGCACGACCACACCGGACAGCGAGTTGAGCAGGCCGAGGTCGTGCAGCAGCACGTAGTTCGGCAGCATCGTGACCTGGAACGGCACCAGCCAGGTGCCGACGAAGGCCAGGTAGAGCAGCCGCTTCGCCGGGAAGGTCCACACGGCGAAGGCGTAGGCGGCCAGCACGCTGGTCAGCAGCTGGCCGAGGGCGGTGAACAGGGCGACGAGCGTCGTGTTCAGCAGTAGTCGGCCCAGGTCGAGCTGGTCGAGGGC
Source organism: Frankia canadensis (assembly GCF_900197875.1). GTDB lineage: Bacteria > Actinomycetota > Actinomycetes > Frankiales > Frankiaceae > Frankia > Frankia canadensis. Next base: position 18,701 of record NZ_FZMO01000012.1, read on the forward strand.
CTGCGAGTAGCTGTCGACCGACAGCGGCCACGGCAGGTACGACGTCTTGTACACGTCGTTGGGGCGGCGCAGCGACGTCGCGTACATCCAGTAGATCGGGAAGATACAGACGAGGCCGAGCAGGGCGAGCGTGACGTGGCCGACGACGGTCATCGTCCGCGAGCGGCCGCCGGGAACGTCGTCGCCGGCCGCCGCCCTCCGGGACGCGCCGGCACCGGGGGTGGTGTCGGCGGCGTCGGACGCCGTGGCGGTCGGCCGGTCGTCGGCCAGCGGCGATTCGATGGCGAGTGCCACGTCCGCTCTCCTGTCAGTGGTGCCGTCATGCCGCCCGAGCGGCGCGGGCGTGTCAGTTGTCGTGGAAGGCCAGGCGGTCGGACAGCCAGACGAGGAACAGCGCGACCAGGGTGAACGCGAGGAAGAACACCACTCCGGCCGCGGCCGCCAGGCCCGCGTCGAAGTTCTTGAACCCGTACTGCCAGAGCAGGTAGTAGATGTTCGTGGTGGAGCTGACCGGGCCGCCCTGGGTGAGCGTGTCGATCAGCGGGAACGTCCACGTGCCGGCCAGCAGCACCGTCGTGAGCAGCAGGAACACCAGCGTCGGCGACAGCAGCGGCAGGGTCAGCCAGCGGGTGGCCTGCCAGCGCGAGGCGCCGTCGACGGACGCGGCCTCCGCGTAGTCGCCGTTGATGGAGGCGAGGCCGGCGGCGACGACGAGCACGGCGAAGCCGAGCATCTGCCAGCCGACGATCCCGGTGATGGACAGCAGCGCCGGGATCCGCTCGTGCAGCCAGTTCGTCTTCAGCCCGGTCGCCCGGTCCAGCACGCCGGAGTCGGGGGTGAGGATCCACTCCCACACGGCGGCGCTCGCGACCGGCGCGACGAGGAAGGGCGCGAAGATCAGCGCCTGGTAGACGGTCTTCGCCCGGCCGCGCACCTCCCGGGTGAGCAGGCCGACGACGATCGGGATGAGGATGGTGAACGGCAGCAGCATGGCGATCATCAGCAGGGTGCGCCACACCGAGCCGGACACGTCGGGCAGGGTGAACACCCGGTGGTAGTTCTGCCAGCCGACCGGCTCCGCCGGTGTCGTCGGCGACAGGTTCCACGAGTAGAACGAGTAGTTCACGGTCTCGGCGAGCGGTCGGTAGGTCCAGACCACGAGCATGCCCAGCGCCGGCGCGAGGTACAGGTACGGCACGACGCCCCGCCCGAGCCGGCGGGCGACGCTCGACGCGGACCGCCGCCCCGCCGATGCGGCGGCCACGGGAGCGGCGGCCATGGAAGCGCCCGCCACGGCCGTCGCGCCGTTCGTGGCGACAGCGTCCGCGGCGGCGAGCGCGTCCGCCGTGCGCGCGGGGGTGCCCGCCCCGGCGCCGGGGCGGGCACCC
>NZ_FZMO01000141.1 GCF_900197875.1 Frankia canadensis
TCGCCGGTGTTCTGGCTGGTCAGCAGACCTTCGCCGCGGTCTGGGAATGGGCGGTTGGCTCTGGCGGTTTGGTTCGGCCCCATGTGGGCGGCTTGAAGTGGCCCCACCCGGCGGGTGGCCGGGTGGGGGTATGGCGGTTTGATCTGGCCCCACTTGGGGCGGGTCAGGTGGTGGTTTGGCGGGCGGCGCGGGCGTGGGCGAGTCGGTAGGAGTCGCTGCCGGTTTCGATGATGTTGGCGCCGAAGGTGAGGCGGTCGACGATCGCGGCGCAGAGCCGGGGGTCGGTGAAGGTTTTGGTCCAACCGGAGAAGGACTCGTTCGAGGCGATCGCGACGCTGTTCTTCTCCTCGCGTTCGGTGAGGACCTGGAAGAGGAGTTCGGCGCCGCGCCGGTCGAGTTCCATGTAGCCGAGTTCATCGATGCAGAGAAGGTCGACGCGGCCGTAGCGGGCGATCGTCTTCGCGAGGACTTTCTCGTCGGCGGCCTCGACGAGTTCGTTGACGAGTTTCGCGGCGAGGGTGTAGCGGACGCGGTGGCCGGCGATCGCGGCGGCGGCACCGAGCGCGATGAGGAGGTGGGACTTGCCGGTGCCGGAGTCCCCGATGAGGCAGAGTGGTTCACCTCGGGTGACCCAGGTGCACCCGGCGAGAGTGTTGACGACCGCGGGATTCACCATGGGATTCGCGGTGTAGTCGAAGTCGGCGAGCCATTTCGAGCGAGGGAAGCCAGCGGCTTTGATCTGCCGGTCGGACCGGCGCCGGTCACGTTCTTCACATTCGGTCATGAACAGTTCGGCGAGGAACCCGCGGTAGGTGAGGTGTTCCCGTTCGGCGGCGTCCGCGATCTCACCGAAACGAGCGCGGACGGTCGGGAGACGCAGGGCCCGGCAGGCCTGGTCAACGGCGGCGTCCGCGGCCTGGTCGGTGACGTTGCGGCGTAGTGCACTCATGACACTTCTCCTTCGGAGGACGCTGAGGGCGGGGCCCGTCCAGCCGGCGGCGGGGACGCGCGGCGGCGGAGCAGCTGGTCGTAGTGGGCCACCGACGGGGCCGGCCGGGTGTCGGCGGGCAGGGCGGCGAGGCGCCGTTCGGTCAGACTCACCACCGGGCTGGCCGGCGGTGCCGCGCTGGCGGGCCGGCGGGTCTGACCGGCCTTGCGGGCCTCGACCGCGACCACGTCGGCGGTGTTCGCACCGAGAGCGACCGCCGCGGTCAGGCCGGCGACCACGTCGAGGTGGGGCAGGTGACGATGGAGCAGGAGGACCTCCACGAGGGCGCGGGTGCCACCGGCGTCGCCGTGCGCGTGCCGCGCAGACGCCCAGAACGCCTCATGCGCCGAGGTGAACATCCCGCTGGCGCGGGCCTGGACCAGCGCGGTCGCCCCAGGCAGCGCACCCGGTTTGCGGGCCAGGACCTCCAGGTAGTGGTCGAGCAGGAGCGCCTGGGAGCCTTTGCGGACCGCGCGGGCATGGCGGGCGACCTCGGTCCGGCCATCGAGGATGACCAGTTCGGAGGCGCGCAGGAACACCCGGACCCGCTGGCCGATCAGCCTGACCGGCACCGAGTAGTGACACTGACGGACCGTGATCCGCCCGTACCGATCGACCCGCGGAGTCAGGAGCAGACCCGGCTCGAACGCCTCGTCCGGCAACGGCCGTAGCAGCGGCGCCTCCACCGCGAACGCCTGCCCGACCGTGACCACCCGCCCCTCGATCCGCCGGGCGTCGTCGGCGATGTCGGCCCGCTCGACCCGGACGTTGAGCTCGGCCAACGTGTCGACCTCGGGCACCGGCACCAGATGGTTACGGCGGAACCGGCCGACCTCGCCCTCGACCCCGCCTTTCTCGTGCGCGCCCTCCACCCCGGGCATGCAGTAGAACGCGTCAAAACCATGATGGGAACGAAACAGCACCCAACGATCGGACTCGGTGCGGTTGCGGCCCATCAGCACCCGAGACACCGCCGACCGGAGATTGTCGTAACGGATCTTCCCGGTGGGGACACCGTCCAGCACCGTGAACGCATGAAGATGCCCCTCGATGAACGCCTCCTGCCCCTGCGAAGCGAACACCCGGTGGACCGCCTTACCGGAATACGGCATTCGTAACGTGAACAGAAAGCATTTCGTGGGTTCGCCGGCCAGTCGAACCCACAGATCCCCGAAATCAACCTCGGCTTCCTGCCCCGGTGGATGGGTCTGCAACACGAACGCGTTCTCCATTCCACGGCCAGTCTCGGCCATGATCTCCGGACGGCGCCGGGCCACATAATCCCGCACCGTCGAGTACGCGACGGTGTCACTCATCCCATGTTCGCTGATCAGCCGGTCACGGACCCGGGTCGCGGTATGCCGCTGTTTCCGTGGCGCCTCGAGGTCAGCGACCAGCATCGCGTCGATCGATTCCTTGAACATCTCCAACCGGGCCGCACGCCGCACCGGCGTCTTACGCGGAACCGGAGCGGCCGACTCCAACGCCTGGCGAACCGTCCGCCGGTGCACCCCATGCCGCTCCGCCAGTGCCCGGATCGACATCCCCCGCCGCGCATCCACCCGGATCGCCTCGAACACCTCCACCCTCGATGACCCCACGACCCTCCTCCACCACGGAAGCCGCGATCATCGCACCGCCACTCCGGGGTGGGGCCAGGTCAAGCCGTCACACCGCCGCCGGACCACCCCCACCCGGGGCCACTTCAAGCCGCCCGGACGGGGCCATATGGAACCGCCGTAACCACACAGGTCTTACCGAGAGGGAAATGATGCAGATCGATGTGGTGGGTTTCTATTCGCCCACCCGCCTGGTCACCTTCAGGTATGGGGGCGGATCGATAGTCGGCCGGTGGCGTGGCGACGAAACTCCCTCGTCGGGACCCGTGCACGTCGAGCTCGATGTTCTGGATGACTGTCGATGGGGGGAGGATATCCGAGTCGAGCAGGAGGGAGCGACGGAGGGCATACGTCCGAGCGGCCCGGGGGAGGATGGCTTCATTCTGGTAGGCCGCTGCCTGGAGGTCTCTTACGATGACGTGCTGATCCTCTCGGTACTTAACAGCCCCCTTCATATCGACACCCTGGGCGTGGCCCCGACGCGGACGAACGGACTACCGATGTCCGTGCGTTGCGCACGCCTGGAGGTGTCTCCCGAGAATTTCTGAGTCGGCGGCCAGTCCCGGAGAGCCGGGGATCGCCGAGGGCCGGTGTGGCGCAGGACACCCTTTGGTGCAGGCAGCCTGCCGGGTATTTGCGAAGACCAGACGCTCTAATACCAGAAATGAGGCCAATGACCGGCGAGGCGATGAGGCTCGGAACCGATGGCGGCGCGCGTATCGATCTTCGCGTCGTCGACTATCAGTATCCCGAGATTGCCGGTGACGGCACCGGGAAAGACTGGGACGCGAACTGGCTGGTCGTCGCGGGCGACGCTGTCGCTGATGACGGCCGCGGCTGGTCATTCCACGATCCGTGTCTGACGACGTGGGATGCGAGGGACCTGGGCGACTGGCTTCGAGGCGTGGCCGACGGCTCGGTAGCACCTGCTCCGCTCGACGGCGGTGGGGCAGGACGTCTGCTTTCCTTCACCGAGCCCAACCTCGCGTTCAGCTTCGCTGATCGGGCCGATGACGCCGTGGTCATCCGGGTGTATCTCTCGCTCGAGTCAGGGCCGCCGTGGCCGACCGAAGGGGACTTCCTGCTCGTCACGACGCAGGTGACGCACCTTGCGCTTTCGATCAAGAAATGGGATCGCATGCTTGCCGCGCACCCGGATCGATGAAACCCACGGCCGAGGCTCGCGGATATCTACCCGTCCAGGACCATAACCTGCACCACCGTTTTCCGAACGCCGGCGGCCATCATCACCGAGGCGCGATGTCGGCCGTTGACGTATCCGTCGGCGTCCACATTGATCGGGAAGTACACGAGGGACTCGAAGGCCTCCCAGTCCCATCCGGTCAATCCCTCGGCTCGCGCGGCGGTCATCATCCGGCTGGAGATCTCGATGTCGTCCTCGGTGCCGTCACTGGACACCTCGCGCAGCAGCCGCACCGCCAAGCCGGAGACGACGTGCCAGTCGCCCCCGTGGAACCAGCAGCAATCCTGCCCTCCGCGGCGTGGCAGGACCTGGCGCAAGCGCCGACGCCACGCCGGGATAGTCCGGACGCACATGTCCGGTAGAGCCTCGTCTTCGTGCCGCCGTGGAAGGAGGACCGCAGGCGGGCACCGCGTGAGCCGGCCCCGCCTCGTCCTCGCCGCCGACCTCTCCGTCGTCCTCGCCACCCTCACCCTCGCCGCAACCCTCACCCTCGCCGCCGACGTCGCCTTCGTCGCCGCCCTCGTCGCCGCCGTCGGTGTCAGGTCTCAGCTGACCTGGCGGAGTCTCGCTTGATCTGGCGGATAAGCGAGATGCGGTAGCCAGCCGCCCGCGCCGGGTCGAGAAACTTCCGGCATGGGACCCTACGGCCGCGGCTGTCCCCGAAACCGCTTGCGGCACAGCCAGAAGAGCGATTACGTCCCGGTCATGTTGACAGAGACCGCTCGGCCGATTGACTCGTACTTCGTCTGCGCCACACCGCGTACTGGCAGCTCCTTGCTGCTCGGACTGTTGGACTCCACGGGGATCTGCGGTCATCCGCAGGCGTACTTTCGCTCGCCGGACGAGTCGCTGTGGGCTGACCGGTGGCAGCTTGCCCGTACCGATGAAAGCGGTTTCCGCTACGCGGACTACGTGCGAGCCGCACGGGCGGCCGGAAGTACACCGAACGGCGTGTTCGGCGCCAAGCTGATGTGGGGAACGGTGGGCGAAGTCGTGGACAAAATGCGGACGATTCATCGAGACCTTGCGGATGACGATCTCGGGCTCCTGAACCGCGTGTTCGGTCGGACGGGCTTCGTCTACCTGAAACGGCACGACGTCCTGGCACAAGCCGTCTCCTGGCTGCGTGCCGAGCAGACCGCCACGTGGTTCGTCGGCGGCAATGGTGAGATTGATTAGACCCGCGAGAAACGACACCAGAGGTTCGTGAGTTTTGACTCCCCTGACCGGCTCGGCCGGAGATCAATCTCCGCGAGTTTTGACCGCACTCTGGTCCTCTGCCGTGGGCTGTTCAGGGTCGTTTTTGGCGGTTTGCAGGCGGAGCCGGGTGAGCGCGAGCATGTCGATCAGCCAGCCCGGGACGCCGCTGATGTGGCGGGCGCGGAGGACGGTGTCGAGTTCGCGGTGAACGGCTGGGTCGGCGTGGGCGAAGAAGTCTTCGCAGATGCCGAGGATCGTCGGTAGCAGATCGTCGTCGAGTTCGCCCGGATCCGTCGGGTTCTCCGCAGCAGCGCAGGCGGCGGGTGGTTAGGCCGGGGTCCGGGTGGTCTTGTCGGTGCGGGCGCGAGTTTGGGCGAGACGGTAGGAGTCGGTGCCGGTCTCGATGATGTTGCCGCCGAAGGTGAGCCGGTCGACGATCGCGGCGCAGAGTCGCGGGTCGGTGAAGGTCTTCGTCCAACCCGAAAAAGCCTCGTTGGACGCGATCGCAACGGAGGCCTTTTCCTCGCGCTCGGTCAACACCTGGAAGAGCAGCTCGGCGCCGCGCCGGTCGAGTTCCATATATTCCCAGCTCGTCGATGCAGAGCAGGTCGACTCGGCCGTAGCGGGCGATGGTTTTGGCGAGCATCTTCTCGTCGGCGGCCTCGACGAGTTTGGTGGCCAGGACATAGCGGACGCGGTGGCCGACCATCGCGGCCTCGGTGCCCAGTGCGATGAGCAGGTGGGATTTGCCGGTGCCGGAGTCGCCGATCAGGCAGAGTGGCAGGCCTTTCTTGACCCAGTCGCATTTGGCGAGGGTGTGAACGACGGCGGGGTCGACGTTGTTGTTGGCGAGGAAGTCGAAGGTCCGCAGAGTTTTGTCGCGGGGGAACGCGGCGGCTTTGATGCGTCGTTCGGAGCGGCGCCGGTTGCGGTCATCGCATTCGGCCATGAGCAGCTCGGCGAGGAAGCCGCGGTAGGTCATCTGATCGCGGGCGGCGGCCTCGGCCAGGTCGGTGAACTGGGCGCGGATCGAGGGCAGGCGCAGCATCCGGCAGGCGGAGTCGACCGCGGCGTCGGCGGCTTGTTCGGTCAGTCCTCGATGGCGGCTGGCAAGATGCAGGTCACCTGCTCGCCGCGCAGGTCGATCGCGACTTCCCCGAAATCGACCTCTGCCTCGGCGCCCGGGTGGTGGGTCTGCGGGAAGAACACTTTGACCGGGGCGCGGCCGACCTCCGCTCGAATCTTCGGTTTGCGGTCCGCGACGTAGGTGCGCAGGACCTGGTAAGAGACGTTGTCCATGCCGTGCTCGTCAAGGAGCCGGTGGAAGATCCGCCTCACGGTGTGCCGCTGCTTGCGGGGCGCGTCGAGATCGGCCCGCAGGATCTCATCGATCGCGGGTTTGAACGGATCGAGCTTCGAGCCCCGCGGCGGCATGTCCTTGCGCGGCGGAGGCAACGCCGAGGCCATGGCCGCGCTGACCGTGCGCCGGCCGACCCGGTACTTCTCCTCGATTGCCCGGCCCGATATTCCCGCGGCGAGATCACGGCGGATCGCCGCGAACTTCTCGATCTTCGACATCCGCGGCATCGGCCGGCCTCCGTCTCGGGTCAGCCGGTGCTCCCACCACCATTCGTGGTGTCGAAACTCGCGGACATAGAATCCACCCGATCAAGCGTCCACCAACCGTGGTGTCAAAACCGACGGATAAACGCCATGCCAGAGCAGTTCCGACTCAGAAACTGTCAGCTCTTGCAACGGTCCCGTTCGGTCGGGAGTTGGTCCCGGCGTCTGCTCGCGCCCTGGCCGCGGGTGGTTGCTGTGCATGGACTCGCGGCAGTCTGAGATGTGCCCGGCCGGCTTCCAGCGTCAGCCGGCCGGGCATGGCTCATCCGATCTTGATAACAACCTTGCCCGCACTGTGGCCGTTCTCGACAGCAGAGAGGGCGGCCGGAGCGTCGGAAAGCGGATGGACCGCAGTGATCACGGGTGTGAGACCTCCATCGCGGGCGAGCCGGGCGGCCCGCTCCAGATTCTCCCGGTCGAAATGACGCTGGACGAAACGCCCACCGATTTCAGTCACCGACATATCACTCACGGCGACGATGTTGCGTGAATCCTTGACCAGAGGAGCGACCGTCCGCAGTGAGGCGCCTCCGACCAGGTCGACGATCCCATCGAAGCCGTCCGGCACCAGCTCGCGTGCCGCAGCGACAATGTCCCCGGCGGTGTAGTCGATGAACTGCACCCCGATGGCCTCGGCGGGCTCGCGCTTGGGGGTGCTCCCCGTGCCGATCACCCGCAGCTCGCGCTCGACGGCCAGCCGGGCAACGAGGAGTCCGACACCGCCCCCGACCCCGTTGACCAAGACCGTAGCGCCGGCCGCGAGGCCGATCTGGTCGAGCGCATCTACCGCGGACGTTCCGGCCACGGGCAGCGTCGCCGCCACGGTTGCGGACAGGCCCACCGGGATGCGAGCGGTGTGCGGGGCCGACAGCACCGTCGTCTCGGCGTAGGTGCCACCACCGGTGAGTGCCATGCCGAAGACCGCGTCACCCACCTCGAGCCCGTCGACGCCCTCGCCCAGGGCCAGAACGGTTCCCGCTGCCTCCATCCCCAGGACAAGAGGAAACGGACGTCCGCCGGCGGCCCCGGGATACAGACCCGAGCGCACGACGTAGTCGAGGGGGTTCACGCCGGCCACGTCGACCCGGATCAGCACCTCACCGCGACCCGGGACAGGATCGGGACGATCGAAAAGCTCCTGCACCTCAGGCCCGCCATACCTGCCGAAACCCCACGCTTGTCCCATCTTCTGCCACCTCCGGTGCGACCGGCCCGGTCGTTCCGGGCGCCGCAGCCATCCTCACCGCTCACACTGATGTGAAGGGCAACCGGCTGAGGTGCGGGTCACAGCATCAGGCCGACGCCGTCACCGGGACCGGGACCGAGGCCGTCGGCGGCTCCACCCAATGCTCGCGGTTGATCTTGATCAGCACGTCGAGTGCGTCACGGGTTTCGACCAGGTGGGCGATATCCGCGTTGATCCGATCGCGCTCGCGCGTCATCGCCACAAACGCCGACTGGATGCCGGCAGGGTCACTCGGGGTGTCCACACACGGCAGCACAGATGCGATCACCCGGCTGGACATACCCGCGGCGAACAGTTGCTGGATCAGCAACACCCGCTGGACCTCGGCATCGGAATAGTGACGCTGCCCAGCATCGGAGCGTGCACTGGTCAGCAGGCCCTGCTCCTCGTAGTACCGCAACGAGCGTGGACTCACGCCCGTACGCTTGGACAGCTCGCCGATCCGCATTCCTTCAAGCCTACGCCCGCGTGCTCCAGCGCTCAGGCCACCGGCAGATCAAAGATGCAGGGTGGGACCCAACCCCACGCACATCGACCACGGCGAAACGCTCAGTCCCGGGTAACTAGTCAGCTCTCTTGATCGATCGTCGTTGTCGCAGGTCAGGTCGTTTGGGTGACTCTCGCTGTGGGCGTGGGGTGCTAGCGGTGGGTGACTGATCCGTAGGCTGGCGGTGTGTCGCCCGTCGAGTCGCCCGCGCCGTCGTATGACGAGCTGGCGGTGCTGGCCGTGGCGCAGGCGGCGCAGATCGCCGAGTTGAGGGCCGCGCTGGAGAAGGCGAACGCCCGGATCACCGAGCTGGAGGCGCGGCTCGGGAAGAACTCGCGGAACTCGTCGAAGCCGAGGTCGCTTCGCAAGAGGACGGGGCGGAAGCCCGGTGGGCAGGACGGGCATGAGGGCTCGACGCTGCGCCTGGTCGACGATCCGGCCCGCGCGGTCGTGCACGAGCCGGTGGCGTGCCGGCGCTGCGGGGACGGGCTGTTGCTCGCGCCGGTCATGGCCGTGGAGCGCCGGCAGGTCGTGGACCTGCCGGCGGTCGAGCCCGTGGTCGTCGAGCACCGGCTCGTCGAGCGGGAGTGCGTCTGTTGCGGCACCCGGACCCGGGCGGAGGCCCCGGCTGGGGTGGACGCCCCGGCCCAGTACGGGCCGGGTGTCGAGGCGCTGGTCCTCTACCTCTACGGCGGCCAGTTCCTCGCGAGGGACCGGGTCGCGGTCGCGATGGCCGAGCTGTTCGGGATCGCGCTCTCGCCGGGCACGGTCGCGGCGATGCTCGCCCGCGCCGCCGGTCGCCTCGGGGCGGAGTTCCTGCCCCAGGTCCGTGACGCGCTGGCCGCGGCCGACGTGGTCGGGGCCGACGAGACCGGGCTGCGGGTCGCCGGGAAGCTGCACTGGGTGCACTGCGCGCGCACCGAGAAGCTCACCCTGGTCGTCTGCCACCCCCGCCGGGGCAGGGAGGGCATCGACTTCCTCGGGGTACTGCCCGGGTTCACCCGGGTCGTGGTGCACGACTGCTGGGCGCCGTACGACGCCTTCGTCGACGCCGGCCACCAGCTCTGCTGCGCGCATTACGCCGATGTGCGGGTTATGCCGACCTCGGCATAACGCGCACGTCGTGCGGGAGCTGCTCGCCGTGGCCGAGAAGGCCACCGGTGAGGTCTGGTGCTGGGCCGGCCAGGCCCGCGACGCCCTCGTGGACCTGCAGCGCCTCGCCACCGACGCCCGCGCCGGCGGCGCCGCCGCGGTCGACCCGGCACACTCGGCCGAGCCGCTGCGCCGGTTCCGCCACGCCATCCAGGTCGGGATCAGCCAGACCTCCCCGCGCGCGACGAAGCCGATGCGCGCAGAGAACGCCCTCGCCCGTCGCCTCGCCGACCGCGAGGCCGACTACCTGCGTTTCCTCACCGACCTGTCCGTGCCACCGGACAACAATGGCAGCGAGGTGCGACACGAGGTCGCACGTGACAAGTGGATGTATCGGAAGGAGGGCCGGTTGA
>NZ_FZMO01000119.1 GCF_900197875.1 Frankia canadensis
GCCACAGCCGCGAGCGGCGCCCACATCCAGGAGCACGGCAGCCGATGACACACTCCCGCGACGACATCGTCCACACCGTCACCGAGATCGTTCACCGCGAGATCGGCATTCCCGTCGAGCGCCTGGCCCCCGATCTGGACCTGCGTGGCGTCGAGGGCGCCGACTCGGTGAAGGTCCTGGTCATGATCTCCCGCGTGGAGCGCACCTACGGGATCGAGATCGAGGACGAGGACGTCTTCACCCTCCGCTCCATCAACGACGTCGTCCGCACCGTCGAGGCGGGACTGGCTGCCGCGGCCGTCTGACGTGGGGTGATCCGCCGGTGGCGGGCACCAGCGGACTCCCTTTCCCACGGATCGCCGAACTTCCGAGTGACCTGAGACACGTAGTACGCATCACATTCACTGAACATCGACGTTGCAGCGCAACGGTGCGGCACCGAAGGCACATCGATGCCGCACCGTTTTCCCAACCTCCTGTTCGCACCGGTTTCCGGAACCGGAGAACTGCCATAGCCTGCCGCCGTGGATGTCCACATCCGGCACCTGCGCTATTTCGTCGCCGTCGCGGAGGAACTGAGTTTCACCGTGGCCGCGCGCCGGTTGTTCGTGTCCCAGCCGGCGCTCAGCAAACAGATCCGCCAGTTCGAGTCGTCCTTTCGGGCCACGCTCTTCGAGCGCAGTGCCCGGGCGGTCAGCCTCACCGAGGCGGGCCAGGCGCTGCTACCCAACGCCCGCCGGGTCATCGCCCAGTGGGAAGACGCTCAGCGTGCGGTCGCCAACGCCGTCGACGCGCAGTACCGCACACTGATCGTCGGCTTCCAGGCCAAGATCGGCCGTGGCCTGATCCCACACGTCACCGCCACCATGGGCGCGGAGCTCCCGCAGTGGCGGCTGCTGTTCCGCCAGATCGGCTGGAGCGACCCGTCGGTGGGCCTCGCCGGCGGCGAGGTGGACGTGGCGCTCGCCTGGCTGCCGGTGCCCGCCCACGGCGGCTTCTCCTGGAAGGTCGTCGCCACCGAACACCGCCTGGTGGCCCTGCCGTCCACCCACCATCTCGCCCCCCGCGCCGACCTCACCTTCGCGGACCTCGCCGCGGACCCCTTCATAGCCCTGCCCGCGCAGGCCGGCCCGCCCCGCGACTTCTGGCTGGCCACCGCCCGGCGCGGCACCCAACCAGCCGTCGCCGCCGAGGCCGCCACCGCCGAGGAGGCCCTCGACGCTATCGCCGCCGGCACGGGCATCGCCCTTCTCCCCGCCGGCCACGCCGACCTGGCCCGCCGCGACGACATCATCCTGCGCCCCGTGCGCGACCTGCCCCCCGCCGAACTCGCCGTCCTCTGGCGCTCCGGCGACGACCGCCCCGCGGTCCACACCTTCACCGCCGCCTGCCACCACCACCTGCGCACGGCAACCGACGCCTGAGCCTCGCGATCCCGGCCCAGCCGTTCGTCCCTCCGCATGGGGCGCGATTCCCTCGTCCCTCCTGTGATAATTACGGGCGAGCAGTCGCACGTCTTTCGGGGGAGACGAAGTGATCTTTTTGGCGCCGCTGATCCATCCTTTTCTTCAGGGGGCCCACGCTGGCTGGCAGCTGTCGAAGTGGCTCACACAGCCGGTCGAACGGCCATTGACTCTGGTCAACTCGACCGCCAAGAACGCCTTCTTCGCTGTCTGTCTCTTCAGCCCAAGCGGAGAGGCCGCCGATACGGTCTCCACCGGCTGGGTGATGGTCGGTCCCAGGACGCGGGAGACGGTGTCGGTTCCGGTGCCACGGGTCGGCTCCCGATGGGTAGCCCTCCACGGGCGATCACGCAAAGGCGTGCGAACCTGGGGTGGCGGCTCGGGAAACGAGAAGCGAAACTTCGATGTCGTCCTCCCTTCCTCCGGTGGGAAGCTGGCCGACGATGCGCGATTCACCGTCGTCGGCCCCGTCTCGAACTCGCCGGAGCTACTGATGAACCAGAACGGTGTCACCCGCCTGGTGACGGTCTCAGGTTCCCTCTTCAAGCTCCAGACCAGCTTCACCTACACCATCGAGTAGACGGTCGTTCTCAAGATCCCGGAGGGATCGAAGAGGGGCTCTGGCCGGAGCGCGGACGGCACCGGCCGTAGCCCCTCTTCCGCTGAGCTGTCAGCTGGTTCCGGCGGTTCGGTAGGCAAGTCCGGAGGCGTTGAGCCGTTCACCATCGCCCAGGCTGTGGACGACCTCGACCAGTTGCGCGCCGCGCTGAGCATCGATCGAACCGCCCGCAGCGACCCGCCACGCCATCCTGACCCACGTTGACCGAAGTCGTCCCGGTTAATCAGTTTGCCGGGAGTAACGGCTGCGGACGTGATTCGATACGACTGGTGATCGTCGGATCACGCTGACGGTCTGGGGCAGTCGCACGCCGGAGGTTGGGATGGCGATCACGCCGCGGTTTCGGCGGGTGGCCGCGTTGCAGCGGCAGTTCGTGGATCGGGAACCTCTCCTGCGGGCGTTCCAGGAGGAGATCGGTCTGGTGCAGGCGGCGCTCACCGACGGCGCTCCTTTTCCGCGCGTGTTGAACGTGACGGGCGTCGGGGGAATCGGCAAGTCGCGGCTGTTACGGGAGCTGCGGGTTCGGGCACCGGAAGGATGGCGCACCGCGTCGCTGGATCTGCAGGTGCCGGCGATGCGGCAGCAGGAGGACGCGCTCGCGGTGCTGCGTGCCGACCTGGGCGGGCAGGGCGTCCGGTTCGATCGGTTCGACCTCGCCTACGCGGTGCTGTGGCAGCGGATTCACCCACACCTGCGGATCAGCCGGGAGACGCTGCCGTTCGTCGAGGAGAGTGGCATCCTCACGGAGATCGTCGACTCGGTGGCCGGCCTGCCGGTGTTCGGCACGGCGCTCGGTCTGCTCAAGGCCGCGGAGAAGGTGACGACGGACGCCCGCCGCCGGCACCGCATTCGTCATGACGAGACGTTGTCGTCGCTGGACGATCTCCCGAACGCCGAGATCGTCGACGCCGTGACCTTCCTGTTCGCCGAGGATCTGCGGGCCGCGTCCGAGAATCGTCCGTATGTGCTGACCATCGACACCTACGAGGCGCTGGTCCCGGAACCGACCCGCTCCGGGCGCACCCAGCTGGCGGACGTCTGGCTGCGGGACCTGATCGCCCAACTCGACCGCGGACTGGTCGTCATCGCCGGCCGGGAACCGTTGCGCTGGGATGTGTACGACGCCGACTGGCGCGGGCTCATTCGTACCCGTCCGATCGACGGGCTGCCGTTGGAGGCGCGCCTCACGCTGCTCGGCACGTCCGGAATCACCGAGGAAGGCGAGCGTCGGCGGCTGGCGGAAGCGAGCGCCGGCCTTCCGTTCTATCTGCATCTCGCGGTCGACACCAGCGGCTCCGGCTCGGACGGCGGCGCCAGCGGACCGCGCCGGGCACGAGCCGCGGCGACCCAGCAGGAGATCCTCCAGCGGTTCCTTCAGCACGTCGGCGCCGAGGAGGTCCGCACACTGGAGGTTCTCGGGGTGGCGAGGATCTTCGATCACGACATCTTCCGGACGCTGACCGCCGCGCTGCAGCTGCCCGGTCACCGGACCGCCTGGGAGTCGATCGCCTCGTATTCGTTCGTCTATCCGGCCGGCGAGCAGCTGCGTTTCCATCAGCTCATGGCCGAGGCGCTACGCGACCTGCTCTCCGCCCCCGCCCGGCTCGAACTGCACCGGCTCCTGCGCGACGCCTGGGCACACCGGGCCTTCGAGGACCCGGAGGACGACGGCCTCACCGGCCAGGATGCGTCCCGCACGGTGGACGGGCGAATGCTGGCCGACCCGGTGGCATTCCAGGAAATGGTCTTCCACGCGTTGCACATCGGGGAGCTGACCGGGGCGGAACTCCTCGACCTGGTCGAGGTCGCGGTGCGCGGCGGTTCCGAGAGCGCCGCCGGCGGAGTGCTGGACGACCTGCGCGACTTCCTCCGCACCCATCCCGACCGGGCCACCCCCGAGTTCGTCCAGACCGCCCAGGTGCTCGACGTCGAGGCGGTCCTGCGTAGCGGCGAGGCCACCCGGGCACTCGAGCTGACGCCGGAGCAGGCCTGGGAGGCCGGCAGCCCGGTCGGCGCCCGGCTCGCCGTCGCGGCCGGCCAGGCGCGCCGCATCGCCGGGCGGACGTCCGAGGCACTCGCGCTCTACACCCAGGTCTGGAGCGGCGACGACGACACCGCCCGGATGAACGCCGGCCTGTGGGCCGCCGACCTGCACATGTGCCAGGGCCGCTTCGCCGACGCCGAACGGTTCGCGGCCGAACTCGACGTCATCGCCGCCCGCCGGCACCCCGAATGCCGCGGTGACGTCGCCCGCCTGCGCCACCTCGCCCACCGGTTCGCCTTCGACCTCGTCGCCGCCCGCCCCTTCCTCGACGAGGCCTCGACCCGCTACCAGACGGCCCGGTCCTACCTCGGCAACGCCAACATCAGAACCAACCGGGCCGAGTTCCTCGCCTTCGCCGACGCCGAGGCGACCTTCACCGAGGCGGACGCCGCCATCGAGGTGCAGACCGAGATCGGCGCCCAGCACGAACTCGGTAAATGCCACACGGCGATTGCCGTCGCCGCCCTGCGCCTGGGCCGTCTCGACGCCGCCGAGCGCGCCTTCGACGACGCGGTCGTGGCCCTGACCCGGGCGGGCTACCGGTCGGGACTCGCCCGCGCCAGCCTGTACCGGGGGGCGCTCGAAGCCCGCCGCGGCCAGCTCGACCGTGCCCGGAGAACCGTGTCCTGGGCGGTCAGCGAACTGGAAGCCGCCGAGGTCTACCCGACGCTGATACTGGCCGCAGGCATCGCGCTGCGAGAACTGGGAATCGAGGACGGGGAGGTGACGCGGGCCTGCCAGCGCGCCGAACGCGCCATCCAGCCACCCACGACGCTCGACGACCTGAAGGGCCGTATCCACGTGTTCGTCCGCGACCTGTTCGGCCTCGACGAGGCAACCCGATGACCCTCCCCGAGCCCGTGGACCCGGCCGCCACCAGCAGCAGCGATTCCGACGAGCTCTACCGTCTGGCTCTGGCCCGCACCGACCGCAGCGCCGGCTTCTACAACCACAACGTACGGATCGACACCCCCGACGGACCGGTCGTCGTGCGCATCCCGATCCCCGGCGCCGACACCATGGACCTCGCGATCTGGCCCGAGGCCGCTGTCGTCCGGGCCATCAACCCGGTCGTCCGGCAGTCACCACGGCTGATCCGTGCCAGCACCGACCCCGCCTACCAGGTGGTCGAGTTCATCACCGGCGATGTCCTCGACGCGGTGGCACCGCGCGGCAAACGGGTCCCGGACCATGTGCTCGGCGACGTCGGCAGCCTGTTCCGCCAGCTCGGCGGGGTCCCGCTCCAGCACCTGCCGGCGCTGCCCGAGGGCTGGCCCGCAGACGGCGACACGGCCACCTTCGCGCACCGACTGTCCGACGTCACCGTGGGCGTCCACACCCGCTTCCGCGACGCGTTCGGCGCCCTTTTCACCGCCCTCGGCTTTCCGTCAGACCCGTTCGAGACGATTCTCGAACGCTGGCACACCCTCTCCCCCCGGCCGTTCCGCCTCCTGCACACCGACATCCACCGCAAGAACATGATCGTCGATGCCGGCGTGACCCATTTCCTCGACTGGGAACTCGCCCTGTGGGGAGACCCCGTCTACGACCTCGCCGTCCACCTCCACAAAATGGCCTACCGGCCGGACGAGGAGGACGCCGCTCAGGCCGCGTGGCATGCCGCCGTCCCCGCCGAATCCGCCGTTCAGTGGACGGCCGACCTCGCGATCTACCTGGCCCATGAACGCGTCAAATCAGCGATCGTCGACACCGTCCGTTACACCAAGCTGATCACCGCCAGATCCGAATCCCCCGCCGCCGAGGCCGCCCTCCTCGACAAACTCACCACCAAACTCACCGCGGCCCACGCCGTCTGGCGGACCGGCCATCACCCCGATCGGCGCGAGGTGGAGCGGCAGGTGCGGCTTCCCCGATAGTCGAGGTCGTCTTCGGGAACGCGCTCGGGCTGGTCCGGGTCCGGGTCAGCCGACGCTGCATGACGTTCCCCGAGATGGCCGCGGTCATCGCTTGGCCTCGCCCTGGTTCATGGCAGCCGCCAATGAACGGCTGTCCCTACGCGACCCTGCGACCAGCCGGCGCGCTACCGATCATGCTGACCTTCGCCAGAGCCGGCCAGATCGAGCTCTTCGCCCCCATTCCCGGCCCTGCTAGCTGACAGCGAGTCCGACCGCAGCATCGCCGGACGCCTGTTCGCTAAACACCGTTGGCGCCCAATCCAGGCCTTAGTTACAGGCCACCCGGCATCGGGATGACACACGTATTCGTATTCGACAGCCCGGTCGCACAAAGTAGCGATCATGGATAGTGTTTCCTCTCGCGGGAAGAGCCGCAAAATCGGAAGTCGCGAGAAAGGGATCAAGAATGCCTCAGCAGGAGCAGCAGCAGCGGCAGCAGATCGAGCAGCAGCTGCGGCAGAACTGGCGGCAGCTGCGTTACCGCGTGCTCGACCAGTTCGGCCAGGTCGGCACGTCGGACATCGACGCCGCTACTGGCATCAACGACCTCATCGCACGGATCGCGGACCGGACGAACCACAGCGAGCGGTATGTCGAGAACCGTCTGCGCGAGCTGGCCGGCGTGGGCGCCGGCCAGGGCAGTGGTTCCGGCGAGCGGTTCGGAGAGGGCAGCCAGGGCCAGCAGGGCCAGCCCTTCGGCTCCTAGGGAAAAGCGGTCCGTCGGACCGGGCAGGCGCCCCGCAGGACGGAGCGCCTGCCCGGATTCACGCGCCGGCCAGTGGGCAGGGGTCGTCGAGGTTCGCCAGCAGCGACCGAAGATCCAGCAGCTCGTCGATGAGACTGGCAGTCGCCACGGTCCGCGGCAGCCTGCGTAGCTCCTTCAACATCGCATCCGTTTCCGACATACTGGGAATGTCGTCTACAGACGATGCCAGCGCGACGATATCGGTCATGGGTCACCCGCCAGTCAGGGATCAGAGGCACGCCGCCTGCTCGGACAGATGCCAGGATTACTCAGACTCACGCGCAATAGTGTACCCACCGCTACGCCGACGCTACAGGTTTACTACACCTACCCCTCGCCCGGCCACTTTCCGTGATGATCGAAGAACTCGTCGACCGTCAACTCGGGCACTTCACCGTCGGCCGGAATTTGCGCTCAGCCTGCCGATCAGCCCGCAGCACGCACCACCGGGAGGGTCACCGCGCTGACTGAGACGTGCGGAACGGACCGGTCATGGTCAGCGCCGAGTACGGCACTGCGTGCTCGCAGCCCTGGCTACTGGGCTGATCGCCAGCGCGGTGGCCGGCTGCTCCCGGTCGTCCTGACCTTCGCCCGGGCAGGCCAGATCGAGCTCTTCGCGACGATCCCCGGACCAGCCAGCTGACCGCCGTCCGGCATGCCGGCGCAGCCACCAGCCCACGAGGGTGCGAGGGTGCGGATTCCGCCGGCCACATCCGTACGACGCGCACAGCGATCGGCTACCGGCTGAACCCCGCGTGGGCCCCGCTGGAGTTCAGGTGGTCCCGGTCGCCGTGAGCCGCACCAGCGCTGAGCGCTGAGCGGCCGTCAACGAGCTCCAGCGTTCGTCCACCGCGGTGGTCACCGCTGCTCGCAGCCGCCGACCGAAAAGCCGTCCGTCGTCGGTGAGGTGCAGCCGGGTGACGCGTCGGTCGTCCGGATCGGTCCGGCGCGCGACCAGACCACGGCGGGCCAACCGGTCGGCCATGCCGGTGATGTTCGTCTTGTCGCAACCAAGCAGCTCGGCCAGCTCACCCAGGGCGGGACGACGATCGCCGAGGGCGCAGAGCAGCTCGATCTGCGCGACGGTCAGCCCCTCCTGGCGCGCGACGGAGGCGAGCACCACCCGCATCTGCCGATGCACGTCCAGCAGGGTGCGGGCGAGATCGTCGGGCTGCCCGGTCGGCTCCACAGGACGGAGCGTACCCGGACAGTTGACATGCTCCACCACATCAGTTGAGGATCTCGATAGACGAGATACTCAACTAACTAGGAGCGGGTGTGGAGCAGGAGCGCAGGGTCGCGTTGGTGACGGGGGCGTCGCGGGGAATCGGCCGGGCCATCGCCGAGCGCCTCGGCGAGACCGGGGCCCGCGTGATCGTCAACTATCGCGCCGACGGTGCCGCCGCCGGCGGCGTCGTGGACGCCATCGCCCGCTCGGGCGGCAGCGCCGTGGCGATCCAGGCCGACGTCACCGACCAGGCGCAGCTGCGCGGCCTGTTCGACGCGACCGAGCAGCGGTTCGGCCGGCTGGACATCGTGGTCAGCAACGTGGGCGTCGCCCGGTTCGCACCCGTGGCCACCACCACGGACGACGACTTTGACGCCTGCTTCACCGCCAACACCCGCGCAGGCTTCCTCGCGCTGCGCGAGGCGGCCAACCGGGTCGTCGACGGTGGCAGGGTCGTGGTCATCTCGTCCGGGGTGACTATCACCAGACGGCCGGGCACCGGCGTCTACGCGGCAAGCAAGGCAGCCGTCGAGCAACTGGCCCGGGTGCTCGCCCGAGAACTCGGCCCCCGGCAGATCACCGTCAACTGCGTACTCCCCGGCGCCGTCCGCACCGACGCACTCGCCGCAGGCGTCCCCGCCGAGACGGTCGACAGAGCGGTCACCGAGATCCCCCTCGGCCGCCTCGGCGAGCCGAACGACATCGCCGACATCGTCGCCTTCCTCGCCTCCGACAACGGCCGCTGGATCACCGGCCAGTCCATCCCCGCCAGCGGCGGCGCCTTCTGACAGCGCTGCGGCTGTTCGCCCGCGCCGGCGATCAGGTCCGCGAGGCGGCGGTCGATGTGACGGCCGCCGTCCGACCTTGCCAGCGGCTCCGGGGTCGTCCGAGTCCGCCGACGTGGCCACGCGGTCGGCTACACGACTCGACCGTGGATGACGCCATGCATGCGCCGCTGCAGTCGCCTGACGTTGTTACGCGGCCCACTCTTGTAGCGTTGCGCTCGGGGCGTCGAGCGCCCGGATCAGCTCGTCGAGACTCGCATCGTCGAGACTCGGATCGAGACCGAAGCACACGTCCATCGGAAAGGTCCCCGCGCTGATGAGACCCGCGGAACCGACCGGTCATGGTCGGCGCCGCGTGCCGACCGCCGTGCTCACCGCCCTGGCCGCCGGGCTGATCGCCAGCGCGGTCGCCGGCTGTTCGTCAACGGGCGGCCCGGTCGCGGTCTCCGGCTCGTCCGCCCAAAGCCAGCCTCCCGCGACGGGTCACACGCTCGCCGTCGGCCGGGCAGGAGCGAAAGCCATCACGATCACAGGTGCCCAGGTCACGCCGCTGGCCCCGGGCACTTCCATCACCGCGAACTCCAGCACCGCCGGACCGTCCGCGAGCACCGCCTCGATCCACCTGGCCATCCACAACGCCGCCGCGGCGGACACGCTGACCGCGGCCAGCAGCGAACTCGGCGGCTCGATCACCCTCGTCACCGCCCCGGGCGACACGCCGACGCGTGGTGTGGCCATCCCCGCCGGCCACACCGTCACCATCGGAGCTCCGGCCGGCCCGCGGCTCCTCCTACGCGGCGCGACCCTCCGGCCAGCCGGCACACTACCGATCGTGCTGACCTTCACCCGAGCGGGCCAGATCGAGCTCTTCGCGCCAATCCCCGGACCGGCCAGCTGACAGCGGTCCGGCACGCTGCCGCTGCCAGCCGGGTGAGGAGCATCTCGGCCGGCAGGTCCGGGGTGACCGGCTCGCCTGCGCGGTCCCGCAGCTGCTCAAGGGCCCGACCACCCAACGGCGTCAGGCGCGTCTCGTCGTCGACCGCACCGAAGTCGGCGAGGACGCCCAGCGCCGCGTCCACCGCCGTCTTCCCTCGGCGGAACGCCTGGAACATCGCGCTGGCGACACCCAGGTCGCCGGCATCCTCGAGCAGCCGGAGCACCGCGCTTTCGATGTCCTCACGACGTGTGGATGGATGATCGGCCAAGACGGCGAGCACCAGCCGGCACGCGGCCGCCCCGCCGCGGCCTCGATGGTCATGCGACTCCGCCAGCAGGACCGCGTCCAGGCCAGCCAGCCACACCCGCAGCGGATCGTCGTCGGCCCCCGGCCCCGGGCCAGCCATCACCCTGACCGCGTCGACCACCAACAGCCTGGCGCTCCGCGCGACCAGCCAGGTGTGGTGCAGCAGTTCGACATCGGCCGCGGACCGCACGCGGCCCGGAAGGTCGACACCCGTTGCCTTCGCCGCCTCAGCGACATCGACCGGCCGCAGCACACCCTTCGCGGTCACCCGCCTACCCGTCGCCCCGACCCAGCGGGCCAGCGCGCGGGCGCGGGACATCACAGCACAGCCGTACGCATCATCGACGAGGTCCCCGCTCATCCGAGTGATCGTACGAGAGGTCCCGCACGGGATCGCGGCCGACTGTGTGGCACCGGTGGGGGATATCGGCAGCACCGATAGTGTCGGCGCCTATGGATGACGCGGACCTCCTGAAGCAGGTATCCCAGCTGCGGGACGCGGGAAGGTCGCCGAAACAGATAGCCCGCGTCCTGGGCATGCCGCCGTCGGCGGTCGCCCGGCTGGTGCGCACGGTCGCGGCTCAGACGCAGGCCGAGGCCGGTGAGCCCGCGGTTGTCGGCTGCTGGGTCAACGCCGGCTGGAGCCGAGGGCTCACTGTCGACCCGTCCCGGGGATGGGTCGACCAGGCACCGGAACCTGACGGCGTCGGCGGGCTGGTCAGCGTGCTGGTCGCTCGCAGGCACCGCTGGGACAGGGTCTCGGTGTGCGGATACCTGGCCGACGTCTACTGCCTCGGGGTGAAGAACGCCTTCGGCCCAGACGTCAAGACCGAGCTCGAGCTGTCGCGGTTCCTGCCGGACTACTTCGCCAGCTACCCGGACGGCTGGCAGGACGCCCCGGGCGACCTGGCGGCCGACCTGGTGTTCGGCGCCGTCGAATATGCCCGCGGCCTGGGTTTCGAGCCGCACGTCGACTTCGCTCCGGCCGCCGGCCATCTGGGTTCGTGGGCGGGCCCGTCAGCCATTACCTTCGGCAGGGACGGCAAGCCGTTCTACATATCCGGCCCGTATGACAACCCCAGCAAGGTCATGAAGACCCTGCAAAGCACGGCCGGCTCACCCCCCGCCTTCAACTTCCTCACCGGAATCGAAGGCTGACAGCCAGAAGGGACTCGTGGCCGCTTCCTGTCCCCTCACCGGTATGTCGCTGCGGGAAAACGCGCCGTCGGCGCCGGCACCGACGGACCTGCCGGCCCACGCTCGAGCACCGGCGGCCCGGCCCAGATCCGGCCCACTCCGCTGGCCTGCTGCGGGCGGTGGCACGGATGCCGGCTCTTGTTCGGGCCGTGAGCTGGGCCTGACACGGACCGGCTGACCTGGGGCTGGAGGAACGGATGCGGCGCGGCAGGTTTCGTCGTGCGCAGCCATCGGTCGTGGTCTGCCAGTTTGGTTGACGCGGGCTGGCCGTGTCCCGGCGAGCTATGCCGCCGGGCTCCCCGCCTGACGGCTCTCACACCGCCTTTTCTCCAACGCTCAGCACGGCAGTGAGCATTTTCAAAGTTGGTTTTTTTAGATTCCTTCCTGTTCCAGGACGAAGACGGCTTGGGTGAATGTGCCGA
>NZ_FZMO01000139.1 GCF_900197875.1 Frankia canadensis
CCGCCTGCAGGTGCGCCCACTCGTGCGCCGCGGTCCAGCTGCTGAAGGAGCCGAGGTACTCGCCGTCGTAGTCGTAGACATGGCAGGGCCGTAGGCCCACGTGTCGGTCCGCCACCATCACAGCCAGCCCTTCGGGGTCGGGAAAGCCTGTCATGATCATATTGTTGCGCGGGCCGGAAACTCCCACGGTCGAATGCGCTGGTACCACGCCCAGGGGTGACACTTCGCCATAGGTTACGGGTAGGCCACGGGGACGGCAGGCCAGTCGGCCGCCGGACCACCGTGATCCTGGCGTCAGGTGATGATCGGCACGTTGCGCTGGCGCGGTGGCACGCCGGTGCCGCCGGCGGCGCGGCCGTGGCGCCAGGCGTCGGCGACGATCTGGTCGATGCCCGAGCGCGGCGAGCTCCAGCCCAGCTCCGTGCGGATGCGCTGGCTGTCGCCGACGAGCGCCTTCGGTTCGGCGACGGGCGGGCAGTGCACGCGACGTACCGGATGCCCGCTGATCCGGCCGACGGCGGCGAGCACGTCGATCACGCTCACCCCGGTGCCGCTGCCCACGTTGTAGACCGAGCAGCGGCCCGGCCCGGCCACCTCCAGGGCCATCCGGTAGGCCGTCGCCATGTCCCCGACGTGGACGTACTCACGCAGCGCCTGCCCGTCCCCGTTGACGCGGAAGACCTCGGTCCGCCCGCTGGCCACGGCGATCGCCGCCGGGATGATCCGGCTGTCGTCGTGGTCGAACCGGCCCTCGACGGCCCCGGCGACGTTGAACGAGCGCAGGATCACGGCGCCGATCAGGCCGGTGCCGGCCTGGTGGGCCAGCAGCCGCTCGGCGGCGAGCTTGGAGGCGCCGTAGGGGTTCGACGGGTCCGGTCGGCGGCTCTCCGGCACGCCGGTGAGGTCGATGTCGCCGTAGACGGCGCAGCTGGAGCCGAACACGAAGGCCGGCGCGACACCGGTGCGCTCGGTACCGACCTCGAGGGCGGCCAGCAGGTTCGCCGTGCCGGTGAGGTTGGCCTGGAAGTAGCGCAGCGGGGCGGTCCGCGACTCCCGCACCCGGGTGAGGGCGGCCAGGTGGCACACCCCGTCGAAGCCGCGCTCCACCCCGGCGGCGGTCAGCGTCGGCGGGTCGAGCAGGTCCGCGACCACGACCTTGACGCCCGGCGCGAAGGCCGAGGCGCCGCGGTCGCGGACCATCGCCGTCACGGCGTGCCCGGCGGCAGCGAGCGCGTCCGCGACCACGCTGCCGATGAACCCGGAGGCGCCGGTGACGAGTACGCGCATGTGCCGGGTCAGGACGCCATCCGTGCGCGGAGCCCTGGGAGCAGGGTCTCCCGGTGGCGCCAGGCGAGTTCGAGGCAGGCCGCGGCGGACGGTGCGATGGGTTCGGTGTCGACGAGCCGGCGCAGGGCGGTGTGGGTGAACGGAATGCCCTCCGTCACCAGCCGGCCCGGGCCGACGGTCACGACGGAGCCCTCGGTGTTGCTCTGCACCATGCCGCCGAACATCTTGTCGAAGGCGTCGGCGTCGATGACCACGACGGTGAGTATCTCGCCGAACAACGTCAGGGCGTCGACACCGACGCCGAAGTACGACACCCGCATCGAGCCGGCCCGGCGGGCCTGCTCGAAGGACTGGAACGGTTCGTCCGCCTCGTAGTCGATCGGGCTGGACGAACTGCCGTCGTGCTCCGGGTTGCCAAGCAGCTCCTCGCTGAGCTCACGGGCGATGTTGTGCCACAGGTCGAAGTCGGCGGCGTGGTGCACGGAGGTGATGCCGGACGGCTGGAAGACGCCCGCCGGGATCACGTGGTACACCCCGCCGGCGGTCGCCACCGAGCCGGCGCTGCGCCGGTGCAGGAAGAAGCTCGCCGTGCCGCCGCGGTCGTGCCGGATCGTCAGCGTGTTGATGGACGGCAGCGCGACCCGCCGGCCGAAGTCGAACGGATCGCCGATCCGCGCCCGGAACGGCAGCGCGGGCCACGACAGTCCCGAACCGGCCATCGCGGCCGCGGCCTCGTGCGCGACCGTCTCGCACACGTCGACCGCGTCGAAGTAGGTCGTGTGGCCGAAGTCCAGCGCCGGGCGGTTGCCGGCGGACGCGGCGGCCGTGCCGTCGCCGCCGATGTCCAGCAGCCGGAAGCTCAGCCGGTTCTCGAACAGGGTCGGCCGGTCGAGGTCACGCATCGCCCGGGTGTAGCGCTGGTAGCGGTTCTGCGGGCTGCCGCCGCCGAGCAGCGGGCGGCTGCCGGCGGTCTCCGGCTCGTCGCCCCTGATCATCGGCGGCTCGACGTCGTCGCGCCAGGCGAGGGCGACGTCGTCGATGTCCACCGGGCGGTCCCAGACCCAGCCGGGACGGGCCAGCAGGCCGCTGCCGAGCCGGTCGGTCTCCGGGTAGAGCCGCACGGCGGCGCGGGCCAGGCTGATCCGGTGGTGGTTGAGGTGGTCCCTGGTCAGCCGCCAGGTGCGCTGGCTGGCCGCGACCTGCTCAGCCGCGGGGCTGCGGGGGGCGCTGTCGCGGCGGCGGTCCGCCATCGCTCCCGGCGCGAGACCCACGTCCTCGGGGGACAGCGACAGGTTGCGGGCAATGTGGCGCAGCGTCGAGATGTCATGGATGGCGCGCCGACCGCTCTCGACCTTCGACACATAGGACTGATCAAAGCCCAGCCGGTCGGCTAGTTGCTGCTGTGTCAGTCCGTGCGCCTGCCGGTACGCCCTCAGGAGCTGGCCGACGCCGACGCTGGCTGGAGTGGCCCGCGGCGGCGTCCAGAGCCAGGTGTGACCAGTCACCTGCTGTCCTCTCGTCCGACAATCGTGTTACGCGAAGTGAGCATAACGAGTCGGGCATCTTGGAGCGCAGTGACACAAATCGACTGCTCCGTCCGGAGGCTGCCTGGTGGCGTCCTGCAACATCTTCGGTGCCTTGCGTTATGCGGCGGTGGTCCCGACTTCCCGGCCTTCACTGGTTCGGCAGCCCGTCAGAAAGATCAAGAATGATCACTATGACGATGGCGACGAGTATCCAGCGGAAGATGCCGATTCGATGCCAGATGTCCATCGCGATACTCCGCCCCGCACGGCGGCCGAGTACGAGCAGCGCGAGCAACGCGCCGCCCACCACGATGATGAAGATGCCGGCATTGCTGTGGTCCACGGAGAAGACCATCGCATAGCGCTGTGAAGCGACTG
Organism: Frankia canadensis; assembly: GCF_900197875.1. Lineage (GTDB taxonomy): Bacteria > Actinomycetota > Actinomycetes > Frankiales > Frankiaceae > Frankia > Frankia canadensis. The sequence goes on from NZ_FZMO01000139.1 coordinate 3,192, forward strand.
ACGGAGTCCCGTCGTATTGCGGTCGCCGGCGGACGGGCCGCGCCCACGCCCCCGCGTGCCCGTCCCGCGCGGCGGCGGCGATCGCGAGCGTCGTCACGTGGAGGTGCTCCCGGATGTCGGTGGCGTGGGCGGCGCGAGGCCGCGGCGGGTGTGAGGGACATCATGCGGGATCCCCCCCGTCCCACCGCCGGACCAACACGCGCCCGGCATGGTGAACCCCACCTCACCGGTCACCCGCGTCCTCGTCTTCGGCGCGCATCTCGCCTGGGTCGTCCCTACTCTGTTCCGGATGTCCACGGCACTTATGACCGATCACTATGAGTTGACCATGCTGCGGGCGGCGCTGCGTTCCGGCGCCGCGCACCGACGCGTGGTCTTCGAGGTCTTCACCCGCGCCCTGCCGCCCGGGCGGCGCTTCGGCGTGTTCGCCGGGACCGGCCGGCTGCTCGCCGCGCTGGCCGACTTCCGCTTCGGACCGGACGAGATCGGCGCGCTGCTCGCGGCCGGAACCGTCGACGACGCCACCGCAGCGTGGCTGGCGGACTACCGCTTCCGCGGCGAGATCAGCGCGTTCGCCGAGGGCGAGCCGTTCTTCGCGGGGGCGCCGGTGCTCGTCGTCGAGGGCACCTTCGCCGAGTCGGTGCTGCTGGAGACGCTGGTCCTGTCAATCCTCAACCACGACAGCGCGATCGCCGCCGCCGCCGCGCGGATGGTCGCCGCCGCCGGCGAACGGCCCTGCATCGAGATGGGCACCCGGCGTACCCACGAGGCCGCGGCCATCGCCGCCGCGCGCGCCGCCTACCTCGCCGGCTTCACCGCGAGTTCCAATCTGGCCGCCGCCCGGGCGTACGCGGTGCCCAGCGTCGGCACCAGCGCCCACGCCTTCACCCTCGTGCATCCCAGCGAGGCCGACGCGTTCGCCGCCCAGGTCGCCGCCCTGGGCGCGGACACCACCCTGCTCGTGGACACCTACGACGTCACCGCCGGCATCGCGGCGGCCGTGGCCGCGGCGGGCCCGCAGCTCGGTGCCATCCGCATCGACAGCGGCGACCTCGGCGCCCTCGCCCTCGCCGGCCGCGCCCAGCTCGACGCCCTCGGCGCCACCGACACCCGGATCATCGCCACCGGCGACCTCGACGAACACGCCGTCGCCCGGCTCGCGGGCGCGCCCGTGGACGGCTACGGGATCGGTACCAGCCTGGTCACCGGGTCCGGAGCGCCCACCGCCGGCTTCGTCTACAAGCTCGTCGCGGTCGACGGCGAGCCCGTCGCGAAGCGCTCGGTGGGCAAGGGGACCCGGGGCGGTCGCAAGCGTGTCCTGCGCCGGCACGACCCCGCCGGCCGTGCCGTCGCCGACGTCGTCCTGCCCGCCGGCGTTCCCGGCGACCCGCATCCCGCCCGCGTGGAGGGCGGTGCGTCCCGTGACCGCGAGCTGCTCGTACGGGTCATGACCGGTGGTGAGCTGGCCGACGAGGGCCTGATCGGCCCGGCCGGCACCCGGCGGGCCCGCGAGCATCACGCCCTGGCCCTCGCCACCCTCGGCCCGGCCGCCCGCGACGTGCGCTTCGGCCAGCCCTGCCTCCCCGTGGTCCACGCCGCCCGGCCCTGACCCGCGCCCCCCGGCCCTCCCGGCCGGGGGAGGTCGCTCGTGCCGCGGTGGGAAGGGTGGCCAGACTGGAGGGGTGCCGCCCGCCTCACCGCCGGACCCGGCCCGGGTTTCCCGCGACGCCGATGCCGTCGGCGACCGCGGCCGTCGTCACGGTTCCGCCACCGTCACGCCGCCCGCGGTCGCCGTGAGCGTCGACCTCGTGCTGCTGACCCTGCGCGCCGGGCGGCTGTGCGTGCTGCTGATCCAGCGGGCGCGGCGGCCCGCCGACTGGGCGCTGCCCGGCGGCTTCGTCGACGGCGACGAGGACCTCGACGCCTCGGCCGCCCGCCGCCTCGTCGACGCCACCGGCGTGACCGGCACCGGCCATCTGGAGCAGCTGCGCACGTACGGCGGCCAGCGCCGCGAACCGCTCACCTGCGGGGTCAGCGTCGCCTACCTGGCGCTGCTGCCCAACCTGCCGCAGCCCCCGCCGCGGCCGGCGCGTCGCCCGGACGGGCACTGGTGGCCGGTGGAGGAGCTGGCGGCGCCCGGCGGCCCGATCCTGGCGGTCGACCACCGGCGGATCGTCATCGACGGGGTCGAGCGGGCCCGGGCGAAGCTCGAGTACACCCCGCTGGCCGCCGCGTTCTGCGAGGACGAGTTCACCCTGGCCGACCTGCGCCGCGTCTACGAGGCGGCCTGGGGCGTCGGGCTCGACGCACCGAACTTCCGCCGCAAGGTGCTCTCGACGCCGGGGTTCGTGGTCCCGGTGGGCCGGCGTACCTCGCCGCGCGGGGGTGGGCGGCCCGCCGAGCTGTACCGGCGCGGGATGGCGACGGCGCTGCATCCGCCGCTGCTGCGCCGGTCCGTCTGAGGGCCCGCGGGGTCCGACGGGTCGCCGACGCGGGCCTGGCGGCGGGTCGGGGCGTGGGAAACGCGTAACAATAGACCCCGTGTCTGTCACCGCCGTGTCGCCTCTCGACGTCGAGGAGGTTGACGAGTCCGTCGACGACGATCGGCCGTGGGTCGCGATCGTCTGGAACGATCCGGTCAACCTCATGACCTATGTGACGTACGTCTTCCAGAAGCTGTTCGGCTACAGCTGGGACCGGGCGCACGAGCTGATGCTCGACGTCCACCACAAGGGCCGCGCGTCGGTCGCCACCGGTACCCGGGAGGAGATGGAGGCCGACGCGGAGCGCCTGCATGCCTACGGGCTGTGGGCGACCATCGCCCAGGACTGAGCCTCCACCGCGGCCGCCCGGCCGCCCGCCCGGCACACTCACGCGGAACAATGGGCGGCCAACGGATGGTCTCCAGTTCATCTGCCTGATCTGGTGGTTGGGGCCGGCGCCGGTCGGTGATTCCACCGCAGGTGCACGGGTGGGCTATTCCGGATGGCCGTCCCGGGCGGCACGCAGGCCAGACCGGCCTGAGGTCGCACGGAAGGCCGAAAACAGCTCGTTGAATGGTTGGAACAATGCTCGCGGGGGATTTCGGAACGGCGTCCGGGCGCCGATTCCGGGCGACCCGGGCGGGGGGCGCGGGATTTCCGGCCGGTGGGCGCCGGCCGGCGCCCCGAATTCGGCGGCCGGGCCGGGGTTTTCCGGTCGCCGGGCCGGGGCGGGCGACACGGCGTGCCGGTCGCGATGCGGGCGGTCGCGGTCGGCTCATGACTGGTTGGCCTCCGTGGGCGGACGATCCGCCGGGTTCCGGGTAGTTCAGCTGAGCTACCCCGTTCGGGGTAGTGGCTGGTGCGACGCCGGTGCGCGGTAGCCCGTTCGGAGGAGACCCGCCGCCGCGACGGCCGGGATCGGCCGGCGCGGCGCGGCCGAACGCCACGCAGCGTCACCATCGGCGGCTCCGGGGTGCCGACGGCTGCACTAGGCTGGCAGCTGCCGTCCCCCGCGGTACCGATGTCCTCCGAGGTGTCAGATGTCCTCCGAGGAGCCGGGGCCGCACATCCGGGCACGGCGAGGCGCGCAGCGACGGAGGACGCGAGGACGTGACCGCTGACGGTTTCCGGCGGACCCGAGCCGGGATCGAGCTGCGGCTGACCGAGCCGGTGGCGGCCCTGCTGTCCGAGCTCGTCAGCCACATCGAGGCGATGCTCGAACCGCCGCCGGTGGACGACCCGCTGGAGGCCCTGGTGGGCCTGCGCGACACCGCGCCCCCGCCGCCGGACGATCCGGCGCTCGCCCGGCTGCTGCCCGACCCGTACCCCGAGGACCCGATGGCCTCCGGGGACTTCCGGCGCCGGCGCACCGACGACCTGCTCGCCCGCAAGCGGACCGCGGCCCGCCGGGTGCTGGCCGCGATCCCCGGGCCGGGGCAGGCGCTCGTCCTCGACGAGGACGCCGCGCAGGACTGGCTGACCACCCTGAACGACGTCCGGCTCGTGCTCGGGACCCAGCTCGAGCTCACTGACGACGACTCGGCCGTGGAGCTGGCGCAGCTCGACCCGGACGACCCGCGCCGGCCGATGGCGGCCGTGTACGACTACCTCACCGTGCTGCTCGACGATCTGCTGCGCGCCCTGGTCTAGCCCGCCCGCGCCCAGAGCGCCCAGACCAGCCCGTCGGCGACGTACGGTGTGCCTGTGCTGCGTATCGACCGCGCCTGCTACGAGGCGATCGTCGCCCATGCCCGGCGTGACCATCCCGACGAGGCGTGTGGCGTCGTCACGGGGCCGGTGGGCTCGGACCGGCCGGAGCGGTTCATCCCGATGGAGAACGCCGAGCGCTCGCCCACGTTCTACCGCTTCGACCCGATGGAACAGCTGCGGGTGTGGCGGGAGATGGACGACCGGGACGAGGAGCCCGTGGTGATCTACCATTCGCACACCGCGACCGAGGCGTACCCGTCGCGCACCGACATCTCCCTGGCGGCCGAGCCCGGCGCCCACTACGTGCTGGCGTCGACCCGGGAGCCCGACAGCACCGAGTTCCGGTCCTTCCGGATCGCCGACGGCCAGGTCACCGAGGAACCGGTGGAAATCGTCTGAGCCCCGGCGGCGTTGGGGATGGGTCGGGAGCGCGGACGGACCGCGCGGGCCGATCGGGGGACAGCCGCCGCATCCGGCGGGCATTCTGACCCTGCGGGCCTCCGCCTGCCGTATCACCACCGCCCAGCCGGGCGGCGCCTCGGTCGAGCCCGACCGCGGGCACTCGCGAAAGGAGCATCATGGCAGTCCAGGTCCGTGTGCCGACGATCCTGCGTACTTACACGGGAGGGGCGAAGCTGGTCGAGGGCACGGGCGACACGCTCGCCGCGCTCTTCCTCGACCTCGACTCCCGCCACAGTGGGCTGCGCGGCCGGCTGGTGGCGGGCGACGAGGGTGCCGAGCTGCACCGCTTCGTCAACATCTACATCAACGACGAGGACGTGCGCTTCCTCGGCGGCCTCGACGCCAAGCTCGGTGACGGCGACGAGGTGACGATCCTGCCGGCGGTCGCCGGGGGTGGCGTCGACGCCCTGCCCGTGCCGTCCTCCCGTCCGGGCCACCGGCGGATCTGACGCGAGCGGCAGGTCCGACACATGCGATTCGACTCGCTGGCCGACTCGGTCGGCCGGACCCCGCTCGTCGGGCTGCCGCGCCTGTCCCCGTCGCCGGAGGTCCGGCTGTGGGCGAAGCTCGAGCAGGACAACCCGACCGGGTCGATCAAGGACCGGGCGGCGCTGTGGATGATCGCCGACGGTGAGAAGCGCGGGCTGCTCACCCCCGGGGCGACCGTCCTCGAGCCGACCTCCGGCAACACGGGCATCTCACTGGCGATGGCCTGCCGGCAGAAGGGCTACCGGCTGATCTGCGTGATGCCGGAGAACACCTCCGTCGAGCGCCGGCAGCTGCTGCAGATGTGGGGCGCCGAGATCCGGTTCTCGCCGGCCGCCGGCGGCTCGAACGAGGCGGTCGCCGTCGCCAAGCGCCTCGCCGCCGAAAACCCGGACTGGGTCATGCTCTACCAGTACGGCAACCCGGCGAACGCCCAGGCGCACTACGAGACGACCGGCCCGGAGATCCTCGCCGACCTGCCCGGCATCACCCACTTCGTCGCCGGCCTCGGCACCACCGGCACGCTGATGGGTACCGGCCGCTACCTCAGGGAGCACGTGCCGGGGATCACGATCGTCGCCGCCGAGCCGCGCTATGGCGAGCTCGTCTACGGGCTGCGCAACATCGACGAGGGCTTCGTGCCCGAGCTGTATGACGCCTCCGTGCTCACCTCGCGCTACTCGGTCGGCCCGCGGGAGGCGCTGCGGCGCACCCGCGAGCTGGTCCAGGAGGAGGGCATCTTCGCCGGCATCTCCACCGGGGCGATCCTGCACGCCGCCCTCGGCCAGGCCGAGCGGGCGGTCCGCGAGGGCCAGCGAGCCGACATCGCGCTCATCGTCGCCGACGGCGGCTGGAAGTACCTGTCCACCGGCGCCTACGCCGGCACCCTCGAGGAGGCCGAGGCCGCCCTCGAAGGCCAGCTCTGGGCGTGAGCGCCGCGGTCCCGCGGGACCGCGGCGCCCCGCCGTCAGTCGCGGCGCCGCCCCAGGATCGGTGAGCCTCAGTCGGCGAGGACCTGGGCGATGACGGTGGTGAGGTCGCGGAAGGCGCGGCCGCGGTGGCTGATGGCGTCCTTCTCGGCGGCGGTGAGCTCGGCGTTGGTGCGGGTCTGGCCGTCGGCGAGGAACAGCGGGTCGTAGCCGAAGCCGTGGTCGCCCCGGGGCTCGGTGAGCAGGACACCGCGCAGCTCGCCGTGCGCGACCCGCTCGACGCCGCCGGGGGTGACCAGGGCGGCGGCGCAGACGAACGCGGCGCCGCGCCGCGCTGGCGGGACGTCGTCGAGCTGGGCGAGCAGCAGGGCGTTGTTCGCCTCGTCCCGCTCGACCCGGGTGCCGTCGCGGCGGCCGGACCAGCGGGCGGAGCGCACGCCGGGCATCCCGGACAGCTCGTCGACGGTGAGGCCGGAGTCGTCGGCCACGGCGGGCAGGCCGGTCAGCTCGGCCGCCGCCCGCGCCTTGATCAGGGCGTTCTCGGCGAAGGTGGTGCCGGTCTCGGCGACCTCCTCGCCGTCAGGCAGGCCGATGAGCTCCACGTCGAGGCCGCTCGCGACCAGGATGCGCCGAAGCTCCACGAGCTTGGCCTCGTTGCGGCTGGCCAACACGATCTTCGTCGTCATCGGGGGCGGGTCCCGTCGGGG
>NZ_FZMO01000557.1 GCF_900197875.1 Frankia canadensis
GCCCTACCGCAGTCCCCACCACACCGCCACCCCGGGCGCGCTGGTCGGTTCCGGATCGGCCGCCATCCGGCCGGGCCTGGCGAGCCAGGCGCACCGGGGCATCCTTTTCCTGGACGAGGCTCCCGAGTTCTCCCGGCAGAGTCTCGACGCGCTGCGCCAGCCCCTGGAGAGCGGAACGATCGAGATCGCCAGGGCCCGAGTCACCGCCCGCTTCCCCGCCCGCTTCCAGCTCGTGCTCGCGGCGAATCCCTGCCCGTGCGCGCGGTCGCGGGGCGCGCGGTCGGCGGACTGCGAGTGCCCGAGCCTGGTACGCCGGCGGTACCTCGCCCGGCTGTCCGGCCCGTTGCTGGACCGCATCGACATCCAGGTGGCCCTGACCGCCCCGAGCCGGGCGGAGCTGCGGGCGGACGCGGGCCACGCCGAGTCCTCCACGCTCGTCGCCGACCGGGTCGCGCAGGCACGCCAGCGCGCCGAGGCTCGGCTGGCCGGCACTCCGTGGCGGGTGAACGCGCAGGTGCCCGGTCCCGTGCTGCGCCGTCGGTGGCCGCTGCCGCCACGGGTGACGAACCTGGCGGAGCGTGCCTTCGAGCGTGGCCTGCTCACCGCCCGCGGCCTGGACCGTGTGCTGCGCATGGCGTGGACGTTCGCCGACCTCGCCGGTCAGGCGACGCCGGGGCCGGCCCAGCTGGGCGCCGCGCTGGATCTTCGCCTGCCAGGGTGGGCGGCATGAGCGCCGAGGCCGGGGCGATCCCGGCCGCGGACGGCCCGGGCGGGCCGCCGCCGGCCGTCGTCGACGTGGACCTCATGGATCCGGAGCGGCTGGGCAGAGTGGCGCTGGCCCGGGTGTTCGGGCCCGAGTACCAGCGGGTGGCCGCGGACGTGGCCCGCCACGGCGCTGCCCAGGTCTGGGCGCGAATGCGGCCCGGGCATCCCGGCGTCGATCCGCGCCGTGATCTGGAGGCGGCGGCGCGGGCGGGCGCCCGGCTGGTCTGTCCACGGGATCCCGAGTGGCCCGCCGAGCTCAGCGCTCTTGATCGGCTCGACGGGGACGGCGGCCGGACGACGGCGGGCGCGCCGCTGTGCCTGTGGGTCCGCGGCCCGGGCGAGCTGCGGGATCTCGCGGCGCGCGCCGTGGCGGTGGTGGGTTGCCGCGCCGCTACCAGCTATGGCCTGCACCTCGCCGGTGACATCGCCTTCGCACTGGCCGAGCAGGGCTGGGCGGTCGTGTCGGGGGCGGCGTTCGGCATCGACGCGGCGGCGCACCGCGGGGCGCTCGCCGCCGAGGGCAGTACGGTCGCGGTCCTCGCGGGTGGGGTCGACGTGCCCTACCCCGCCGCGCACGTCGAGCTGCTGGCCGAGATCGCCCGGACAGGTGCCGTCGTGAGCGAGGTGGCGCCAGGGACGCCGCCCTACCGGCGGCGGTTCCTCACCCGCAACCGGGTGATCGCGGCGCTGTGCCGGGGCACCGTGCTGATCGAGGCCGGAGTGCGCAGTGGGGCACTCAACACCGTGGCGCACGCGCGTCGGCTCGGCCGCCAGGTGATGGCCGTGCCCGGGCCGGTGACGAGCGCGATGAGCGCCGGCTGCCATCGGCTGCTGCGTGACTTCCGCGAGGAGACCGCGCTGGTGACCAGCGCCGACGACGTCAGGGAGGAGATCGGCACGGTGGGGCGGTTCGCGCCGCGACCGTTGACGGCGGGAGCACGCGACGGCCTGTCGGCGGTGGTCCGGGAGTTGCTCGACGCCATGCCGGCACGGGCGCCGGTGGGCGCGTCGGTACTGGCGCGCTCGCTGGGCCTACGCCCACAGGAGGTGCTGGCGATGCTCGGCCCGCTCGTGGTCGAGGGGCTGGTCGAGTCCGTCCCTGACGGCTATCGCCTGACGGCGCTCGGCCGCGCGCCCTCGAACCCGCACGCCCGCGGTCGCGACGACCGCGCCGGCCGCTGAGCGGCTCGGCGGCGGCGCGGCCTCGACCGTGTGGCCGCCGGGCGGGGCCACATCGGGCCGTGGCGTGGGCTGGGTCTTGACGGCGGGTTCGTCGCCCGGGACGGTCCAGCCATGGCAGCGCGCGGCGTGGACGGGCACGGCTTCGGCGGGGGCAGCTCTGGCGGGGACGGCTCTGGTGGGGACGGCTCTGGCGGGGACCGTGCGAACGGCGGTGCCGCGCCGGCGGCCTCGTGGTCGGCGGGCGCCGGCACCGCTGGCGAGGGCTGGGCCGAGGCGGTCGCGACCTTCCGCCGGCATCTGCTCACCGAGCGCAACAGGTCGCCGGAGACGGTCCGTGCCTACTGCGCCGACCTGGCCAGCCTTCGGGCGCACGCGGCCCGGGCAGGCACGCCGGATCTCGCGGATCTGGACCTGACGATGCTGCGCGGCTGGCTGGCGGGTATGCGAGCCGGTGGCGCCGCGCCCGCGACCCTCGCCCGCCGTGCCTCGCTCGCACGCGGGTTCACCGCCTTCGCGGCGCGGCGTGGGTTTCTCGCCGGCGACGTCGCGGCGCGGCTCGTCGGTACCCGGGCGATCCGGCAGGTTCCGCAGGTGCTGAGCGCGGACGCGGCCCGACTGCTGCTGGAGCGGGGACCCGCGCTGGCGGGTGGGGCGACGGCGACCCGCGTGCCCGCCGGGGTCGCCGGGCGCACGGGCGGCGCCGAGCCGCGGCGGGAACGCGGGCGGGCGGTGCGGCAGGCCCTCGGCCTGCGCGACGCGGTGGTGCTGGAACTGCTCTACGGCAGCGGCGTGCGCGTGTCGGAGCTGTGCGGGATGGATCTCGGGGACGTTGACGACGAGCGCCGCCTGCTACGGGTGCATGGCAAGGGCGACCGGGATCGCAACGTCCCCTTCGGGGTACCCGCGGCGGGGGCGCTGCGGGCGTGGCGGGACGCGGGACGCCCGGTGGTGGCGACCTCACGCAGCGGGTCGGCGCTGATGCTCGGGCAGCGCGGCGGCCGGCTCGACCCGCGGGAGGTGAGACGGATCCTGGAGCGGTGCGCGGCGGCCGGCGTGGTCGCGCCGGGGCTCACCCCGCACGGCCTGCGGCATGCCGCGGCGACCCACATGCTGGAGGGCGGCGCCGACCTGCGATCCATCCAGGAGTTCCTCGGCCACGCGAGCCTCGCGACCACGCAGATCTACACCCACGTGACGCCGGAGCGCCTGCGGGCGGCCTTCGAACAGGCCCACCCCCGAGCCTGAGCCGCGCCCGCCCCGCGCGGCCGAGGATCCTGGCGAGCCGAGGCGGGCGCGGATCCCGTCAGGGAGCCATGGTGCCGGGGACCGAGCCCGGACGTGGCGCGCCCGGCTCACCGCTCTGCGCCGGCCGGGCGCCGCGGGCGGGCTGGCCGACGGGAAGCAGCCGCGGGGGAACACGCCGGAAGGATCCGAGCGGATCGAGGTACTCCTCCGCGCCGCGCACAAGTCCCCAGTGCAGGCAGGCCGCGCTGGCGCAGCCGGGATGCCCGGTCGTCAGCCAGCCGATGACGTCGCCGGCGTGGACCGCGTCGCCGGAAGCGACCGCGGGTCGCAGTGGCTCGTAGGTCGTGCGCACGCCGCCGTGGTCGACGGCGACGACCCCCCGCCCGGCGACGGGCCCCGCGTAGCTCACCGTGCCGTCCGCGGCGGCCAGGACGGGGTCGCGCGGGCGGGCGGCGAGATCGACGCCGCGATGGCCGGGGCCGTACGGGGTCGCCGGCCGGTCGAAGGCACGTGCGACCGAGACCGCCCCGCGCAGCGGCCAGCGCAGCACCGGGAGGCTGCCGGGGAGAAGCGCCGCCGGCGGCCGAGTCGGGCTGGCGGACGCGGGTGGCGGCGCGGGCGGAGGGGTTCCCGCGCCGCCACCCGCGCCCTCGGCGGCCGGCGGGGTCAGGGCCGGTCGCCGAGGGTCCCCGAGCCGGGTGGCAGGCGGCCCGGGGGGATCGTGCGGAGGGGAGAAGCCGGTGGCCCGATCGGCCGGCGCGGGTGGGATCCGCGGCGCCCGCTGGCTCGGTTCGGTGGGTGGGAGGACGACGGGAACGCCCGGGACCAGCTCGGCGCCCGGGCCGACCGTGGCCGGCGAGCGCGCCGCGGTCAGTTCGTGCCCGGTGAGGGTGAGCGGGGCTCCGTCCGCGCGGGGACCGATCGGGACATGGGTGGGCCACCCCAGCGCGAGCAGGATCGCGATCGCCGGGATGACCAACCAGAGCGGATCGAAGCGGGGCAGTCGGGGCATGACGCGGCGGCCTCCAGGATCGGGGGAGGGTGCGGCGACCGGGCGCGGTCCGGGGCCACCCGGCCGCCGCGAGCCGCACCCGCGAGAGCGGCGGAGCGGCCGGTTCCACGGTGCGGTGTTTCCGCGTCGTTGGGTAGCGCGAGGTTTCTGGCTGTGGATAACTTGCTCGGATCCTGCTGAGATTCGGCCTGCTCACTGTTTTGCCGTCAAATGTTCAGAACACCGAGGTCGTCGCTGTGGGTGACGATCTCGGCGGGGTCGATGGACGGGGGCCCCGTCGACGGGGAGTGCGCCGACCGGGTCCTCGGCCCCATGCCGCGTCGGTGCGGCCGTCGGTCGCGGCACGGTCGCCCGGCCCGTCCAGGCCGGGCGTCGGGTCGATCTTCGCGGGAGTTCGGGGCCCGCCGAGGGCGCGGAGTTGTCCGCTGGGGCCAGTGCCCGGCCGGGTATCATCGCCGTAGGGCCCGCGTTGCGAGCCCAGTTCGCACGCCCGCTTCCGGGTGCCGCTGTCGGCCACCGGAGGGGTCTCCTCGGTCCGTCGCATCGCGACGGCCACGACCACCGGGCGTCAGGGGCGCCGGCCGTCAGGCGGCGCCGTCACAACCGAGGCACCCGGCCGCGACCGGGCGGAAAGGAGCGACGCGCCATGGCCGTCGTCACCATGAAGCAGCTGCTGGAGAGCGGTGTGCACTTCGGGCACCAGACGAAGCGCTGGAACCCGAAGATGAAGCGCTACATCTTCACTGAGCGCAACGGCATCTACATTATCGACCTGCAGCAGACGCTGACCTACATCGACCGTGCCTACGACTTCGTCAAGGAGACGGTGGCGCACGGTGGCACGGTGTTGTTCATCGGTACGAAGAAGCAGGCGCAGGAGGCCATCGAGGAGCAGGCCGCCCGCGTGGGCATGCCGTACGTCAAGGAGCGCTGGCTCGGCGGAATGCTGACCAACTTCTCGACGGTCTACAAGCGTCTCCAGCGGCTCAAGGAGCTGGAGGAGATCGAGGTCACCGGCGGCACCGAGGTCCGCACGAAGAAGGAACAGCTCGTGCTGACCCGGGAGAAGGCCAAGCTGGAGCGGACGCTCGGTGGCATCCGCGACATGAGCCGGGTGCCGAGCGCGGTGTGGGTCGTCGACACGAAGAAGGAGCACATCGCGGTCGGGGAGGCGCGCAAGCTGGGCATCCCGGTCGTCGCGATCCTTGACACGAACTGCGACCCCGACGAGGTGGACTACCCGATTCCGGGCAACGACGACGCGATCCGCAGCGCGGCGCTGCTGACCCGGGTGGTCGCCGACGCCGTCGCGGACGGCCTGATGGTGCGGGCCGGCGCTGCCGGCTCCGTCGACGCCAAGCCCGAGCAGTCGACCGGCGAGGAGCCGCTGGCCGAGTGGGAGCAGGCGGTCCTGCGTGGCGAGGGCATCGCCGCCGCGGGCGGCGAGCAGCCGGCCGCCGCGGCCGCCGCGGGTGGCGAGCAGCCGGCCGCCCCGCCCGCGGGCGAGCCGGGAACCGAGGCCGCCGAGGCGCAGCCCGGCGCGCCGGTCGGCTCGGCGGTCTGAGACAGCACAGGCACACCACGCGCCGGGATGTCGTGGCGCCCCGGCGCGCCTCGCGGGAACGTTGTGCGGGTGCGGTGCCCGCCCTGGTAGGGATCGGGGCGGGCACACGCATGCCGGGGCGCCGTGACCGCGCGGGCGCCGGCGGCCAGGGCCCCGGGCGTTGCACCCAGGTGGGTGCAGGCGGCCCGGTGAATCATGTCCGTCGGCGGGCAGCGCGCCGGCGGCGAGGTGGCTCCCCGCCCGGCGGCGCGGCACCCGCACCCAGGACATCGAGAGCATTCGACCCACACCGACGAGAAGAGCACCATGGCAGACATCACAGCCGCTGACATCCGCAAGCTCCGGGAGCTGACCGGTGCCGGGATGAGCGACGTCAAGAAGGCTCTGGTCGACCACGACGGCGACTTCGAGAAGGCGAAGGCCTGGCTGCGGGAGAAGGGCAAGGCCCAGGTGGCCAAGCGCGCCGCCCGCAGTGCCGCCAACGGCCTGGTCGAGTCCTACCTGCACCGGTCGGACCCGCAGCTGCCGCCGACCCTCGGCGTGCTCGTCGAACTGCGGTGCGAGACGGACTTCGTCGCGAAGACGGAGGACTTCAAGCAGCTCGCCCGCGACCTCGCCCAGCACATCGCCGCCGCGGATCCGCTCTACGTGTCCGCCGACCAGGTCCCGAACGAGGTCCTGGAGGCGGAACGCAGGATCTACGAGGCGGCCGCCCGCGAGGAGGGCAAGCCCGAGCCGGCGATCGCGAAGATCGTCGATGGTCGGGTCAACGGCTACCTCAAGGCGAGCGTCCTGCTCGACCAGCCCTGGGTGAAGGACGGCAAGGTGACCATCGGCTCCCTGCTCGACCGGGCTGGCGCGTCGCTCGGCGAGAAGATCGAGGTCGGCCGGTTCTCCCGGTTCAACATCAGGCAGGCCTGAACACGGATCTCGGGACCGGCGGGTGGTCGAGTCGACCACCCGCCGGTTTCGCGTTGCGGGTCCGGTCGGCCCGGGGGAGGGCGCGTGCGGGCGACCCGCCCGCGCGAGCGGCCGGGCGACCCAGCTGGTGACCCGGTTGATGTGGTCGTTTGATGTGGTCGGCGTGGCGTGTCACCCCCGGCTGCCCGTCGGCGACCTCGTGCGGGAGACTGTTTGGGACGGCTGTGCGATCCCGCCGGACAGGCGCCGGCGCGCCGGGCAGCCCGAGTCCTCCCGTGGATCGGTAGGCGGTAGTGCCCCGGGCGGGCGGCGTGACGCCGCCGCCGTCGGTACCGGGCGGATGTCGGCGAGTCGGAGTGGACGGAAGGAACAGCGGTGATCGACGACACGCTTCTCGATGCCGAGGAGAAGATGGAGAAGGCCGTCTCGGTCGCCAAGGAGGATTTCGCGAACATCCGCACCGGACGTATCACGCCGGCGGTCTTCTCCAAGATCCTGGTGGACTACTACGGTGCGCCCACGCCGGTCCAGCAGCTCGCCTCGTTCCACATTCCCGAGCCGCGCATGGTGATCATCACCCCGTACGACAAGTCGTCGCTGGGGGCGATCGAGAAGGCGGTTCGCGACTCGGACCTGGGCGTCAATCCCAGCAACGACGGAACGATCATTCGCATCGTGTTTCCGGAGCTCTCCGAGCAGCGCCGCCGTGACCTGGTGAAGGTCGCGCGGACCAAGGCGGAGGACGCCAGGATCAGCATCCGCAACGTGCGCCGCCACGCCAAGGACGGCATCGACCGCGTCGTGCGTGACGGCGAGGCCGGTGAGGACGAGGGACGGCGCGCGGAGAAGGATCTCGACGAGGCCACGCACCGGTATGTCGGCCAGGTGGACGAGCTCCTCCGCCTCAAGGAAGCGGACCTGCTGTCAGTCTGACCATCCTCGCCGCGGCCGCGCTGGTGTGTCCCTCGCCTCGTACTCCCGCGATCCCGCCCGTCCTCGCGGCACCCGCGTGCCGTCGGCGTTCGCGCGGCGACGTGGCGGCGGGCCGTCGGCGGGCCCCGCACGCCGTGGTGTTCGTCCGTTCAGTCCGCCTCTGTCAGGATGCAGGCCTTCATGACGGCAGTCGACGGCCCAGCCGTGGTTGACGGCGGGCAACGGGGAGACATCCGGGCGACTGGTGCCGCCGCGGCGCCCGGAACCGGGTCGCCGCCGGGCATCGACGTCTCGGAGGCCGCCGGTGCGAACGGCTCCGCGGCGAACGGCTCCGCGGCGGGCCACGGTTCGTCCGGTCATGGTTCGTCGGGCGACGCCGTGTCCGGCGGTGGCTCGGATCGCGGTGCCTCGCCGGCGGGCGCCTCATCGGGCGGTGCGCCGCCCTCCCGCTCCCGCGCGGGGCGTGACCTGCCCGCGGCGATCGCCGTCGGCCTGGTGCTCGGCGCGATCATCCTGGTTCCCCTGTTCACGGTGCGGGCCGCCTTCGTGGGCGTGATCAGCGTCGCGATCGCGACGGGCACCGCGGAGGTGATCCGCGCCGTGCGGCTCACCGGGGTTCGGGTACCGGTGGTGCCACTGGTGGCCGGTGCCCTCGCGATGCCACCGGCCGCCTATGCCGCCGGGACGACCGGGCTGGTGCTGACGCTCGCCGTGACGATCGGCGCGGGGCTTGCGCTCCGTCTGCCCGGCCCATCGGACGGACTGGTTCGGGACCTGGCCGGGATCGCCTTCGTCGCCGGGTACGTCGGCTTCCCGGCGGGATTCGCCGCGCTGCTGACCGAGCCGTCCGACGGGCGCTGGCGCGTCGTCGCGTTCCTCGGCACGGTGGTGGCCAGTGACGTCGGCGGCTACGCGGCGGGCGTACTGTCCGGCGGCCGGCACAAGATGGCTCCGAGCGTGTCGCCCGGCAAGTCCTGGGAGGGATTCGCCGGCTCGGTGATCGCCTGCGTGATCGTGGCGAGTGTCCTGGTCGCCTGGCCGCTGGGCGGGGAGATCTGGCAGGGCGCGCTGCTCGGGCTCGCCACGGCCTGCACGGCGACAGTCGGCGATCTGGGCGAGTCACTGCTCAAACGGGACATCGGCATCAAGGACATGGGGAACCTGCTGCCCGGCCACGGCGGGATCATGGATCGTCTGGACTCGCTGTTGTGCACCGCGCCTGTGGCCTGGCTGCTGCTCGGCGCCTTTGTCACCACCTAGCGGACGTCCTCCCGGCGGCCGGTCATCGCGCGTCGAGTACTGGTCACGATCCGCTGTCGGCGCGGCGGCCGGACGATCGCCGCATTCGTCTCCATGCGGGGCTGCTGGCACACTGGAACGGCGATGACTCCCACGACCGCCGAATCCGTCTCCGCCGACGGGCCCGCCCCCGCCGGGGCCGGCCGGCCGGTCCGCCTGTCGCTGACCCGGCGAGCGGCGCGGCCCGCCCCCCACCTCGCGGACCTCTCCGTCGCCGAACGCCGGCAGGTCGCGGTCTCGCTGGGGCAGCCGGCCTTCCGCGCCGACCAGCTGTCGCGGCACTACTTCGCCCGGCTCGTCGACGCCGCCGGCGGCGAGGCGATGACGGATCTGCCCGACCGGATCCGCGAGCCGCTGGTCGCGGCACTTCTGCCGCCGTTGCTCGCCCCGGCCGCCACCGTCGGCTGCGACGACGGGCAGACCCGCAAGACCGCCTGGCGCACGCCGGACGGCGCCCTCCTCGAGTCCGTGATCATGCGCTACCCGGACCGGGCGACGGTGTGCGTGTCCAGCCAGGCCGGCTGCGGGATGGGCTGCCCGTTCTGCGCCACCGGGCAGGGCGGCCTGACCCGCAACCTGTCGACGGCGGAGATCGTGGAGCAGGTCGTGCACGCCGCCCGGGCGTTGCGCCGTGGGGAGCTCGGCAGCGGCGAGGTCCGGCTGTCGAACGTGGTCTTCATGGGCATGGGCGAGCCGCTGGCCAACTACGGGGCCGTGACGGCGGCGCTGCGCCGCCTGATCGCGCCGCCGCCGGAGGGGCTCGGGCTGTCCGCCCGCGGGCTGACGGTGAGCACGGTGGGCCTGGTCCCGGCCATGCGGCGGCTCGCGGCCGAGGGACTGCCGGTCACGCTCGCGGTGTCGCTGCACGCCCCGGACGACGAGCTGCGCGACGAGCTGGTCCCGGTGAACAACCGCTGGCCGATCGCCGAGGTGCTCGCCGCGGCCTGGGAGTACGCCGAGCGGACCGGGCGGCGGGTCAGCATCGAATACGCGCTGATCGACGGCGTCAACGACGATCCGGCCCGGGCCGACGCGCTCGCTACGCTGCTCGCCGGACGACTCGCGCACGTCAACCTCATCCCGCTCAACCCGACGGCGGGGTCGTCCTGGCAGGCGAGCGCGCCGGCCGGGCAGCGCGTGTTCGTCCGGCGGCTGCGGGAGCGCGGCATCGCCACCACTGTGCGTGACACCCGGGGTCGGGAGATCGCGGCGGCCTGCGGTCAGCTGGCCGCCGAGCCCCGCGAGCGCGGCGGACCGGCGCGGCCGGTGGACGCCGCACCTGACGGCAGCCGTGTCCTACGGTAGCCCGGCGAACCGGCGCCGCGGCACTCTGCGGCACCGCACGCGCACGACCAACACGGTGTGGCTGCCGATCACCGCGGCGGCGGGTGTGCTGTTGCTGTTGCTGTGGTACGCGATGTCGCGGGACGGTGGCCCCGCGCGCTCCTCGTCCGCGGAGTCGGCCGCTGGCGTGCCGGGGGGCGACCGGCAGCGGGCGGCGGCCGCGGTCACGGCGTCGCCGACGCCCACCGTGCCGCCGCCGCCGACGAGTGGCTGCGTCACCGGCCGCACCCTGCCCACGGGCATCAGCATCCGGACCCTGCGCGTCGGCGGGGTCGACCGCACGTACGCCCTCGCGGTGCCCGCCGCCGGCGCGCCCGCCCGGCCGCTGCCGCTGATCCTCACCTTCCACGATCTCAACCAGACCAGCGACGACCTGGAGGCCTACACCCGACTGGCCGACCAGGGGACGAAGGCCGGTTTCGCGGTGGCCGCGCCGCTCGGGGCGCAGGGCCGGTGGAACTTCCCCCGCTCATCCGCGGTCGGGCCGGATGACGTGCTGTTCACCGGTCTGCTGCTGAACGAGCTCGCCGGGCGGATGTGCCTCGACGCGAAACGGATCTTCGCCACGGGCTACGCCGACGGCGGGAACATGGTGCTCACCGTGCTGTGCGGGCTGCCCGGCCGCTTCTCCGCGGCGGTGACGGTCGCCTCCAGCGCGCTGCCGGCGTCCTGCGCCGCGCCGTCGACGAACCTGCTGGAGATCCACGGCACGGCCGACGCCATCGCGCCGATCGGCGGCGGGGGGCCGCCGCGCCCGGCGCCGTTCGCCGGGCTGGTCGCCCAGTCGGCCACCGACAGGCTCGCCCGCTACGCCTCCGCGCTCGGCTGTAGCGGGGCGAAGCAGTCCGCCCGGGACACGGCCGCCTGGGAGCGCACGATCTGGAGTGGCTGCCCCGACGGGCGCACCGTCGGGCTGCTGGCCATGCAGGGGGGTGGGCACACCTGGCCCGGGGCGCAGGCCCGCCCGGCGCTCGGGCCGACCTCGGACGCCTTCAGCGCCACCGTCATCGCCCTGACGTTCTTCGGCTACACGCCGGGTGCCTCCCTTCAGGGTGGCACCGTGGTGCCTGGCCCGTCGGTGGGCCCCCAGACGCCGGGGGCGCCCGCCGCGGGGGCCACCCCATCGGCTACCGCCGCGCCGGTTCAGCCGACGCCGACAGCGAGCGCCGCCCCAACGGAGGGTGACGCTCCGGACGGCGCGGGAGCGTCGGGGACGCCCTCCGCCTCGGCCACACCGTCGCCGACCTCCACGAACGGTTGATCGCGGCGCCCGCCGGGCCGGCCATGGGCCCAGGACGGCGGGTCCGGAGCCGGCCGCCGAGCGGGCGGGACGAAGGGCACGGTGGGTGTTCACCACCGGACCCATTGCGCATCTTCGGGTGGCACCTGTCATGAACCGAACAGGGCGCCGCCGAGCCGGCGGGCGGCCTGCGAGAATGGAGATGTGGTGGAGGCTTCGAACCTGCGTGAAGTTGTTCTGCTCGGGTCGACCGGCTCGATCGGAACCCAGGCCATAGACGTCATACGCCGCAATCCGCAGCGCTTCCGGGCGGTGGCGCTGATGGGTGGCGGGTCCCGGGTGGACCTGCTTGCTGCCCAGGCGCTCGACCTCGGTGTCGCCGCGGTGGGCGTGGCCGCGGCGTCCGCGGCCCAGGATCTGCAGCTCGCCTTCTTCGCGGAGGCGACGCGGCGGGGGTACCGCAAAGGGGAGTTCGCGGTCCCGAAGATCCTCGCCGGGCCGGACGCGGCGAGCGAGATCGCCGCGTGGCCCTGCGACGTCGTGCTCAACGGCATCACCGGCTCGGTGGGCCTGGCGCCGACGCTCGCGGCGCTGGCCGCGGGGCACACGGTGGCCCTGGCCAACAAGGAGTCGCTGGTCGCCGGGGGTCCCCTCGTCCTCGACGCGCTCGGTGGCGACCCGGACCGGCTCGTCCCGGTGGACTCCGAGCACTCCGCGCTCGCCCAGTGCCTGCGCGGGGGTCGTCAGGAGGAGGTCCGCAAGCTGGTCCTCACGGCCAGCGGCGGTCCGTTCCGGGGCCGCCGGCGCGAGGAGCTCGCCGCGGTCACCCCGCAGCAGGCCCTGGCCCACCCGACGTGGGACATGGGCCCCGTGGTCACGATCAACTCCGCGACGCTGATGAACAAGGGCCTCGAGCTGATCGAGGCGCATCTGTTCTTCGGCGTGCCCTACGACGACATCGAGGTCGTCGTGCATCCCCAGTCCCTGGTGCACTCGATGGTCGAGTTCACCGACGGGTCCACCATCGCCCAGGTCTCCCCGCCGGACATGCGCCTGCCGATCGCGCTGGCGCTGGGCTGGCCGCGGCGGGTGGCCGAGGCGCAGCCGCCGATGGACTGGACCCGGGCCCAGGCGCTGACCTTCGAGCCGCTCGACGGCGTCGCCTTCCCCGCGGTCGAACTCGCCCGTACGGCCGGTCGCCGGGGCGGCACGGCGCCCGCGGTGTTCAATGCGGCCAACGAGGAGGCGGTCGCCGCCTTCCTGGCCGGGCGCCTGCCCTTCGTCCGTATCGTCGATCTGGTGGCCGAGGTCATCGCCGAGCACGAGGTCGTCGATCACCCCACGCTCGACGAGGTGTTCGCCACCGAGCGGGCCGCGCGGGACGCGGCGCAGCGGTTGATCCGGCGCGAGAGCGAACGGGAAACGGTGTGAGTCACGTTCTGCTCGCGGGGCCGCGTGGGCCCCTCCCGGTGGGCCCCCGGCGTCGCGGTGCGGGGTGGAGGCCGGTCTGATGGAGATTCTCGGCATCGTGGCGTTCGCCGCGGCGCTGCTCGTGTCCGTGGTGGCGCACGAGGGCGGGCACTTCGTCACCGCCCGGCACTACGGCATGAAGGCCTCGAAGTTCTTCGTCGGATTCGGCCCGACGATCTGGTCGCGTCAGCGGGGCGAGACCGAGTACGGCGTCAAGCTCATCCCCGCCGGCGGCTTCGTCAAGATCGAGGGAATGACGCCGCTGGAGGAGATCGATCCCGCGGACGAGCCGCGCGCGTTCCACAACGCCCGCGCCCGCGCCCGGCTGGTGGTCATGTCCGCCGGCTCCGTCGTGCACTTCATCATCGCGATCGTGCTGATCTACGGGGTGCTCGTCACCCTGGGCACCACCAGGGTCAGCGAGACGAAGATCGGTGCGACGAGCTGCGTGGCGACGACGGCGTCCTGTTCCGGGCCCGGTCCCGCCGCCGCGGCGGGCCTGCGTCCCGGCGACCGGATCGTGAGCTTCGACGGCGTCGCGGTGTCGACCTGGCAGGACTTCACCCGCCGGGTGCGTGGCCACGGCGCCGGGCCGGCCACGCTCGTGGTCGAGCGGGATGGCCGCGATCTCACCCTGAGGCCCGATCTCGTCGAGGTCCTCCGCGACCGCGAGACCGGCCAGGCGGGCAACGACCGGGTCGGCGCGCTCGGTGTCAAGCCGGGCCTCGACACCGAGCGGTACGGCCCGCTCGAGGCGGTGCCACGCACGTTCGACGTCATCGGTTCCGGTTTCACCGGGATGTACGACACACTGACCCACCGAATCGACGACCTCGGCAAGATCTTCAGCAAAGACCGTGATCCCGAGGGCTTCATCAGCGTCGTGGGAGCCGCCCGGATCGGCGGGGACGTCGTCTCGGCGCCGGACACCTCCGGGACCGACCGCGTCCGCCAGTTCCTCATCCTGGTCGCGGCGATCAACCTCGCGGTCGGCATCTTCAACCTGCTGCCGCTGCTACCGCTCGACGGTGGCCACATCGCGGTGCTGGGCTTCGAGCAGGCCCGGCACGGTCTGCGCAGGCTGCGCGGTTACCGTGGACCGGTCAAAAAGGTTGACTTCGCCAAACTATTACCAGCCACGTACGCCACGGTTGTCGTACTGCTCGGATTCAGCCTGCTCCTCCTGTCCGCCGACATCGTCAACCCGATCCGCCTGAACCAGTGACCCCGCACGGGCACCCGCGTCCGTGCGCCCCACTGCCCTGCGTCCCGCAGCCGACAGGCCGAATCAGTCGCACGTCGATCATCTTTTCCGATTCGCCAGTGAGGACAACGTGACCGTTACTCTGGGCATGCCAACCG
This sequence comes from Frankia canadensis, assembly GCF_900197875.1. GTDB lineage: Bacteria > Actinomycetota > Actinomycetes > Frankiales > Frankiaceae > Frankia > Frankia canadensis. Next base: position 14,338 of record NZ_FZMO01000557.1, read on the forward strand.
CTCCGGCCCGACCGCTCGGAACGCGGCGCAAGAGCCGGCAGATCCACGTGGGCAACGTCCCGGTCGGGGGCGACGCTCCGGTCTCCGTTCAGTCGATGTGCACGACGTTGACCTCGGACGTCAACGCGACGCTGCAGCAGATCGCCCAGCTGACCGCGTCGGGATGCCAGATCGTCCGGGTCGCCGTGCCGAGCCAGGACGACGCCGACGCGCTCGCGGCGATCGCCCGCAAGTCCCCCATTCCCGTGATCGCGGACATCCACTTCCAGCCGAAGTACGTCTTCGCCGCGATCGACGCCGGCTGCGCCGCGGTCCGCGTCAACCCCGGCAACATCAAGGCGTTCGATGACAAGGTCGGCGAGATCGCCCGCGCCGCGAAGGGCGCCGGCATCCCGATCCGGATCGGCGTCAACGCCGGTTCGCTCGACAAGCGCCTGCTCGCCAAGTACGGCAAGGCCACCCCCGAGGCGCTCACCGAGTCGGCGCTGTGGGAGTGCTCGCTGTTCGAGGAGCACGACTTCCGCGACATCAAGATCTCGGTGAAGCACCACGACCCGGTCGTCATGATCCAGGCCTACCGCCTGCTCGCCCAGTCGTGCGACTATCCGCTGCACCTCGGGGTGACCGAGGCGGGCCCGGCGTTCCAGGGCACGGTGAAGTCCTCGGTGGCATTCGGCGCGCTGCTCGCCGAGGGCATCGGCGACACCATCCGGGTCTCGCTGTCCGCGCCGCCGGTCGAGGAGGTCAAGGTCGGCGCCGCCATCCTGGAGTCCCTGGGACTGCGGGAGCGTAAGCTCGAAATCGTGTCCTGCCCGTCCTGCGGGCGGGCGCAGGTCGATGTCTACACCCTCGCCAACCAGGTCAGCGCCGGTCTCGAAGGCATGGAGGTCCCGTTGCGGGTCGCCGTGATGGGATGCGTCGTCAACGGGCCGGGCGAGGCTCGGGAGGCCGACCTCGGTGTCGCGTCCGGTAACGGCAAGGGGCAGATCTTCGTCCGCGGCGAAGTGATCAAGACCGTGCCGGAGGCGCAGATCGTGGAGACCCTCATCGAGGAGGCCATGCGGCTGGCCGAGCAGATGACGGCGGAGGGCGCCGCCTCCGGCGAGCCCACCGTCAGCGTCAGCTAGTCGGTTCGACCGGATGGGCCTGCCGCTGCGCTCCGCGCCGACGAGACTGCTCGACGATCGGGACCTTCCCGCGGTGCGCGAGCTGCTGGCCCGCAATCCGGTCGCCGACGTCTTCGTCGCCTCGCGGGTCGAGGCCGCCGGCCTCGACCCGTGGCGGCTCGGCGCGGAGATGTGGGGCCACCTGGTCGACGGCCGGCTGGCCGCGCTGTGCTACTCCGGTGCCAATCTCTGGCCCGTGGCGGCGGGACCCGCCTCGGCACGGCTGTTTGCCGAGCGGGCCCGCCGGCAGGGGCGGCGCTGTTCCTCCATCGTCGGTGTCTCCTCGTCGGTCATGGCGATGTGGCGGCAGCTGGAGCCCACCTGGGGTCGGGCCCGTGAGGTCCGCGCCGACCAGCCGCTGCTCGTGATCGACGGTCCGCCGCTGGTCGCCCCCGATCCGCAGGTCCGGCCGGTCCGCCCCGACGAGCTGGACATCCTGCTCCCGGCCTGTATCGCGATGTTCACCGAGGAGATCGGCGTCTCGCCGGTGCTGGCCGACGGTGGCACGCTCTACCGGGCCCGCGTCGCCGAGTTCATCGGCCAGCGGCGTTCGTTCGCCCACATCGCCGACGGCCGAGTGCTGTTCAAGGCGGAGATCGGGGCCGTCGCCGGCGACGTCTGCCAGATCCAGGGCGTGTGGGTCGACCCCGCCCTGCGCGGGCGCGGCCTTGGCGCGGCCGGCACGGCCAGCGTCGTCGCACTCGCCCGGGCGTCGCTCGCGCCCCAGGTGAGCCTGTACGTCAACGACTTCAACCACGCCGCCCGCCGGGTCTACGAGCGGGTCGGCTTCCGCCGCGTCGGCACCTTCGCCTCGATCCTCTTCTAGGATCCCGCGCTCCGCCGGCCCACCCACGCTGACCCACTGACGCTGACGGTCTCGCCGATCCTCTCTCGCGTCGGCTTCGACCAGAGAGCGGAGTCCGGGGCGGACTTCCCGTGGGTGGGAAGGGGAGTGCAGGGAACAGCGGCACCGTGTCGCGAACACGGCGTGTCGTGTCCGGTTTGTCCATAGTGTCGTGACACGGACCGCCGCCAAGTGGTCACAACGCTGCCAGAGCCGGCCGGTGCGGCCGCCGGGGCGCCGAGGCTGTGCTCCGCGGGACGCGGGTCGTTGACGGCCCAGGGCGGGGGAGAACGGCGCTCGCCGTTGGGCCTCGGCCGGCTGGTCGCCGGGCCGGGCCCGCCGCCCGGGATGGCCTGTCCCGGTCTTCTTCTGGTCCGCGGGTGGTGCCCCGCTCCGCCGCTGATGTCCTGTTTATCTGCTGTGGGTGATTTGCCCTGGTCAATTGTTGCTGATCTATGTCACAACGATGTCGTCACATGGCCAGGATCAGGGCCATCTGGCATGCTTACCATCCCGATGGCTTCGATCGACTTGCGTGGCGTGGGCCGGACAGCCCGCGTGAACTGGGGGTTCTTCATGAAACCGAGCAGGCTGTGGCGCGCGCTGACGCCACTGATCACCGCGGGGGCGCTTGCGCTGGCGGTGGTGGGCTGCTCGAGCTCGGGCAGTGACGAGACCTCCTCGGCGTCCGCGACGCCCGGCCAGGCCAGTGGCACGCTGCGGCTCGGCTACTTCCCGAACCTGACCCACGCCCCGGCGCTCTACGGCGTGGAGAAGGGCATCTTCGCCAAGAACCTCGGCTCCGGCGTCACGCTGAAGACCTCGACGTTCAACTCTGGCACTCAGGAGGCCGAGGCCATCCTGTCCGGGGCCCTCGACGCCGCCTACATCGGCCCGAACCCGGCGGCGAACAGCTTCATCAAGTCGCACGGTGAGGCGATCCGGATCGTCTCCGGCGCCACCTCCGGCGGCGCGTCGCTGGTCGTGCGCCCGGACATCACCTCGGTGGCGCAGCTCAAGGGCAAGACCCTCGCCACGCCCGGCCTCGCGAACACCCAGGACGTGGCGCTGCGCTACTTCCTGAAGAAGAACGACCTGAGCACCGACACCCAGGGCGGCGGCGACGTCTCGATCAAGCCGCAGGACAACTCCCTGACAGTCGACGCGTTCACGAACAAGGCCATCGACGGCGCCTGGGTGCCCGAGCCGACCGCGTCCCGCCTGGTCGCCGCGGGCGGCAAGGTGCTGGTCAACGAGGCCGACCAGTGGCCCGAGACCAAGGGCCAGTTCGTCACGACGGTGCTGCTCGTGCGGACCGACTATCTCAAGAAGAACCCCGAGATCGTCCGGCGGCTCGTCGCGGCGAACGTCGAGTCGATCAACGGCCTCAACGCCGACCGCGACGCGTCGGCGAAGGTCACGAACACCGCGCTCGGCAAGCTCGCCGGCAAGCCGCTGTCCGACGCGGTGCTGACCTCGGCCTGGAAGTCGCTGACGTTCACCCCGGACCCGATCGCCGCCTCGCTGCTGCTGTCCGCGAAGCACCAGCAGGAGCTCGGCCTGATCAAGGACCCGAAGCTGGACGGGATCTTCGACCTGACGATCCTCAACGACATCCTGTCCAAGCAGGGCAAGCCGACCGTCTCCGACTCCTGATCCGACCGGCGTCCCGGGCCCACCTGCCCGGGACGCCACCCGCACGACGGGGGGGATGATTCCGTGACCACTGCCCTGACCGGCTCAGCTGTCGATACCGGCGCGGCCGCCCAGGCCGACACGGCGCTGCGCATCGACGGCGTCAGCCGCGTCTTCGGTGCCGGTCCCGCGCGCGTCCAGGCGCTCGACGACGTGTCCCTCGAGGTTCGCGCCGGTGAGTTCGTCTGTCTGCTCGGGGCGTCCGGCTGCGGCAAGTCCACTCTGCTCGGGCTCGTCGCGGGGCTCGACGCCCCCAGCGCCGGGACGGTCGACACCACCGGTCGCCGGGTGGGGATGATGTTCCAGGACTCGGCGCTGCTGCCGTGGCTGACCGCGGGCGGCAACGTCGAGGTGCCGTTGAAGCTGCGCGGGATCCGCAAGGCGGAGCGCCGGGAGCGGACCGAGCGGCTGCTCTCCATGGTCCGCCTCGCCGGGATGGCCGACCGGCGCCCGCACGAGCTCTCCGGCGGCATGCGCCAGCGGGTCAGCCTCGCCCGGGCGTTCGCCCAGGAGGCGGACATCCTGTGCATGGACGAGCCGTTCGGCGCGCTCGACGCGATGACCCGCGACCTGCTGCACGACGAGCTCGAGCGGATCTGGCGGGAGACCGGTGTCACGGTCCTGTTCGTCACCCACGACGTGCGCGAGGCGGTCCGCCTCGGGGACCGGATCGTCCTGCTGTCCTCCCGGCCCGGCCGGGTCGCGGAGATCTTCGACGTCGACATCGACCGGCCACGGCGGATCGACTCCGCCCATGTCGCCGAGCTCGCCACGACGGTGACGGCCCGGCTGCGCGAGGAGGTGGGCCGCCATGGCCACTGAGATCGATGTGCCCACCCGGGCGCACGAGCGGCCGGACCTCGCCAAGGCCCGGCCGGGTGACGCGCCCGAGGTCGACGCGACCCTCGCCGGCCTCGACGCGCTCGACATCCCCACCGCGCGGCGGGCGCCGCTGCTCGCGAGGTCCTGGGCGGCGACGTGGCCCAAGCTGGGCGCGCTGGTGCTGTTCCTGCTGCTGTGGCAGGTGGTCGTCTGGACGGGTTGGAAGCCGACCTACGTGCTGCCCGGTCCCGTTACCGCGTTGCGGGAGTTCGGCAGCCGGCTCGGTACCGGTCACTTCTGGGAGGCGCTCGCCAGGACCCTGGTCCGCGCGGTCGAGGGGTACGCCCTCGCCGTCCTGATCGGCGGAGTGGTCGGTGTCGCGGTCGCCCGCTTCACCCTGCTGCGCACGGCCGTGGGCTCGTTCATCACCGCCCTGCAGACAATGCCCTCGATCGTCTGGTTCCCGCTCGCGATCCTGCTGTTCAAGCTGAGCGAGTCGGCGATCATGTTCGTGGTGATCCTCGGTGCGGCGCCCTCGGTCGCCAACGGGGTGATCTACGGCGTCGACTACGTGCCGCCGCTGCTGGTGCGGGTCGGGCGCAGCATGGGGGCCCGCGGGTTCTCCCTGTACCGCCACGTGGTGGCGCCGGCCGCGCTGCCCTCGGTGCTCGCTGGGCTCAAACAGGGCTGGGCGTTCGCCTGGCGCAGCCTGATGGCCGGTGAGCTGCTGGTGATCGTGCCCGGCCACCCGTCGATCGGCGCGGACCTGCAGAACTCCCGCGAGCTGATCGACACGGTCGGCGTGATGGCATCGATGATCACGATCTTCGTGGTCGGGGTGATCGTCGACGCGGCCTTCAATGCCGCCGACGCCCGGATGCGCCAGCGTCGCGGCCTCGTCGCCGAGGGCAACTCCGCGGTCCGGGCGGCCCGCGGTCGGCGAAAGCCGCCGAACGACGGGGCGGGGGCCAACGAGCGGGCGAACGCGATCACCGCGATCGACGCCGCTGTGATCGGAACAGCGCCCGACGCGTCCTCCGGCGGCCACGCGGGCTAGGGGCGAACTCCGAGGCCTGGCACACCCGGCAGGCCGCCGGGCGCGGCGGCGCCCGACCCGGCGGGCGGCCTGACAACCTGTCCGGGGCGTTGCCCGGGGTGGGGCGGCACAATGGGCGCATGCAGATCTCCGCTCGCGCCGACTACGCGCTGCGCGCACTCCTCACGTTGGCGGCGAGCGACGGCCAGCTCGTCAAGGGCGAGTCGCTCGCCCTGGCGCAGGATCTGCCGTTGCGTTTCCTCGAGAACATCCTCACCGACCTGCGCCGGGCGGGACTCGTCCAGAGCCGCCGCGGTGCCGACGGTGGCTACCAGTTGGGCCGTCCCGCCGATCAGATCACCGTGGCCACCGTGATCAGGGTGACCGACGGTCCGCTCGCCAGCGTGCGCGGGCGCCGGCCGGAGGAGGCCAACTACGAGGGGGCGGCCAAGAACCTGCAGGACGTCTGGATCGCCGTGCGGGTCAACCTGCGCCGCGTGCTCGAGAACGTGACCTTGGCCGACGTCGCCGGTGGCCGGCTCCCGGACGTCGTCACGACGCTGAGCAACGACCCGGACGCCTGGACCACCCGGTGATCTGATCCCGCGGCGCGCCGTACCCGTCCGAGCCGGACCTGCCCGGGCCGTACCGTCCCGGATCGGGGTTGGCGGTCGCGGTGGTCAGACCGCGCCGGGAAGGGCCCGGGTCGCCGTGGCCGGCGGGAGGCCGGCAGACAGTCGGGCCCGCTGGGCGCGGATCGCCGCGCCGCCCAGCGCGTCGACGGCCAGCCGGCGGGATCTGGCCGACAGGACGGCGGTCGCGTCGTGCGCCGCGGCCGCGCAGGCGTCCTCGACCTGAGCGAGCACCCGCAGCGCCGCCGCGACGCTCACCGGCGCCGCGGGCAGCCGGTAGGCCGGCAGCGCGGCCGGCGGCCGCGCCCCCTCGGCCTGCAGGGCGGAGACGAGCGCGTCGCGCAGCTCGCGGTGGGCGAGCCAGGCGGAGCGGGCGAGTTCCCGGGCCGCCGCGGCCGGCGGCCCCAGCGGTGCGAGGGCGCCGCCAGCGGTGGCGGTGGCGTAGATCGCGGCGTGGCACGCCTCGAGCATCGCGCCGAGCGCCCCGACGGCGGCCTCCTGGTCCAGTCGCGGGGCGGGCTGCCCGTCGGCCTCGGCCGCGGCGAGCACCCGGGCCGTCCGGGACGCGTCCCCGCTCATCGGGCCGCCCCGGCGGGGTCGCCGGCCTGGGCGAGGTAGGCGCCGAGCAGCTCCACCCGGGCGTCACTGGCGGCGTACAGGCTGGCGAGCAGCGGGGCGAGCGCGCCGGTGACCCGCAGGCTGTCGGCGTGCGCGGCGGCCGCCGCGCCGCGTTCCGCGCCGTGCAGGTCGGTGAGGGTCGCCCGCTGTGCCGCCGGCGCGTCGTCGACGTCGGTTGAGGTCATACCGATACTAGGGGTGACGGCTGTGACACCTGGGGTGACGCCTGTGCCCTGCGTGGTGCCGGACCCGCTCGGGGTGCTCGAGGCGGTGCCGGCCGGGGCCGGCGCCGCGACCGGAACCTGGGCGACGATCGTCGACACGGCGACCTCGTGATGGGCCCGCAGGGAGTCCAGCAGCGTGCGCAGCGAGGGATGCTGGGCCGCGGCGGCACGGTAGGCGGCGGCCAGCGCGCCCGAGCGGGCGGCGGCGGTGCGCGCGGCGGCGACGTCCCCGGGGGGCAGGCCGCCGTCGGGGCCGGTGGCGGTGGACTCCGTCGTGGAGCAGCCGGCGACGAGGGCCCCGGCGAGGCCGGCGAGGGCCAGGCCGCCAAGCCCGGTCAGGATCTGCCGCCGAGTGCGGGTGGGATCGGCGGTGCACGTAGGCTATGGATCTCACCCGCCGGCCGGCTGCCATCCCACGGCCCGGCGGGGGTATGCGTTGGTTGGCGTGGTGGTCGCCGCGGTGTGCGAGAGCATGCCGTGGGTCGTCGTCGTCCGAGGGTGCCGGATCCGGGTGGACTTTGGTCCTGGTCGGGGTATCGCCCTGATGGCCGGGGTGGTGCGCTCCGGTCGCCCCGGTCGTCATCATCCCCGCGCGGCGGCGCGGGCGGTCGCCGCCGGACTCGCCCCACGGCGGGCGGTCGGTGCGCGTCTGTCCCCGCGCGGCGGTGTAGTAGGTCCGTCGGCGGGGGCGCCCGCGCGCCGGCGGGACGCCGAAGGTCGGTGGACCGGGAGCGCGGGCGGAGCGTTGGGTGGTCGGTCGGGCGGGCCGGCGGGATTGATCGGAACAGCATGCACGCGGGAGAGGACACAGCAGTGGCAGGGGCGGGGGAGTCCGGCCGGGGTCGCGACGGCGGCGACGCCCGCGGTCGTGGGCGTGATCGCGGGCGCGGGGACGCCGGTGGCGGCCGCGGTCGCGCGGATGTCGGTCGGGCCGATGTCGGTCGGGCCGACGGAGGTCGCGGCGACGAGGGCGGCCGGGCGGCGGCCGGTCGGCGGGCGGAGCCGGTCGCACCTCGGTTGCGGGAGCGGCTGTCGTCCGTTCTCGAGCCCGCCGGCTTCGATCTCGAGGATGTCGCCGTGACCCGGGCGGGCTCGCGCAGCCTGGTCCGGGTGGCCGTGGACCGCGACGGCGGCATCGACCTGGACGCGGTGGCGGAGGCCAGCCGGCTCGTGTCGGAGGCCCTCGACGCGGCGGAGGCCGCGGGGGAGGCGTTCACCGCGGGCCCGTACGTGCTGGAGGTCACCTCCCCGGGAGTCGACCGACCCCTGACGGCTCCCCGGCACTGGCAGCGTGCCGTCGGCCGGCTGGTGACCGTGCGGGGTGCCGACGGCGCCGAACTGTCCGGCCGCGTGCTCTCCGCCGACGAGTCGGGCGCCGACCTCGCCGTGCCCACCGGGCCGGTCCAGCGTGGCCGTCCGCCGCGGCGCAAGGTGACGCGCGTGCACTTCGAGAGGGTCGCACGAGCGACGGTCGAGGTCGAGTTCTCGGCCTCGGAGTATGATGATCTTTCTGGCGACCTGTCGACCCGCCCCGTGGGCGACGCGGCGGGCTCGCCGGACGTCCCGGATACCCCGGGCATTCCGGACTCGCCGCGGCTGCCGGGTGCCCCGGCGTCCGACGACTCCCCGGCGCAGTCGGGGCCGGAAGGTGACAACGAGGGCCGTCAGGTCGACGCCCAGGGCGCGGCCGGTGAGGAGATGACCCGGTGAAGCTCGACGTGGCCGCGCTGCGCGGGATCGAGCGGGAGAAGGACATCGCCTTCGACACCCTCGTACAGGCGATGGAGACGGCCCTGCTCACGGCCTATCACCACACCGCCGGGTCGGCGCCCGACGCCCGGGTGGTCATCGACCGCACCACGGGGGAGGTGTCCGTCCTCGCCCGTGAGGAAGGTCCCGACGGGACCAGTCGGGAGTACGACGACACACCGGCGGACTTCGGCCGGATCGCGACGATGACCGCCAAGCAGGTCATCATGCAGCGGCTGCGGGAGGCCGCGCAGGAGGTCACTTACGGGCAGTACGCGGACCGCGAGCACGAGGTCGTCTCGGGCGTGGTGCAGCACCACGAGCAGCGGGCGGGATCCCGGGTCGTGCTGGTCGACCTGGGCACCGTCGAGGGCGTCCTGCCGCTGGCCGAGCAGGTGCCGGGTGAGCGGCTCGAGCACGGCGATCGGATCAAGTGCTATGTGGTGCATGTCGCCCGGGGCCCGCACGGCCCCACCGTGACGCTGTCGCGGACCCATCCGGAGCTGGTCAAGGGCCTGTTCCGGCTGGAGGTGCCCGAGGTCGCCGACGGCACCGTCGAGCTCGCGGCGATCGCGCGGGAGGCGGGTCATCGCAGCAAGATCGCTGTGCGGTCGAAGGTGGCGGGCGTCAATCCCAAGGGCGCCTGCATCGGCCCGATGGGCAGCCGGGTGCGGGCCGTCATGGCCGAGCTGCGGGGTGAGAAGATCGATATCGTGGACTGGTCCGCCGACCCGGCGACCTTCGTCGGCAGCGCACTGTCGCCCGCCCGGGTGGCCCGGGTCGAGGTCACCGACCTCGCGAGCCGTTCCGCGCGCGTTGTGGTGCCCGACTACCAGCTCTCGCTCGCCATCGGTCGGGAGGGGCAGAACGCCCGGCTGGCCGCCCGGTTGACCGGCTGGCGCATCGACATCCACTCCGACGCGGAGGACCGGGACGGCGCGGCGGGCGGTGGGCAGGCCGAGCCCGCGCCGGGCGGTGCCCCGCGCCGCTCCGGTCCGCCGGCGGTGCCGCGTCGATCTTCCGCTGCCGGTGGTCCCTCTCGGGGGCGGGCGGGATAGACTTTATGATGGCGTGTCGTGCGGAGCCCATCCGTACCTGTATCGGATGTCGAAGCCGTGCGCCGAGTTCCGACCTTCTGCGTATCGTCGTGGACGGCGGTGAGCTCCTGCCGGACGCTCGTCGTCGTATGCGTGGTCGGGGTGCGCATGTGCATCCTGATCTTGCCTGTCTCGATCTCGCGGAGCGCCGCAAGGCGTTTCCCCGGGCACTGCGAGTGCCGGGTCCGCTTGGTTCGAGGCAGGTCAGGCAGTACCTGGAGCGGTCCTGTGCCGAGCCGACCGGGTCCCCGTCGCGGGATCTGGTCGGCGGAGCGGCTCCAGGCGGAAGAGAAATCAGGTAAAGAGGTAGTGGGTCAGGTCCGCGGCAGCGGAGCGCCCGGACAGACGGGACGGATGCCGGCCATCGCCGGTGGACGGACCGGCAGGCGGCGCCAGATGACGTCGACAGGGAAGCGGGTCGAGACAGCGATGATCGCTCAATGAGCACCCAGCCATGATCACGACCGGCAGGTAACGAGGTCACGCGGGCACGGACCGCGGGCCGAACGAAGGAGCACCGTGGCAGGAAAGGCCCGCGTACACGAGCTCGCCAAGGAGCTTGGTGTCGACAGCAAGACCGTGCTCGCCAAGCTGAAGGACCTCGGCGAGTTCGTGAAGTCCGCTTCGTCCACCGTCGAGGCCCCCGTCGTCCGCAAGCTGAAGGAAGCGTTCCCCGGCGAGGGTGGCCCGGCCACCGGCGGTCGTCCGGGCGGTCGTCCCGCCGGGAACGGTGCGCGCCCGATGCCGCCGCCGCGTCCCGGCCCCGCCCCCCGGCCGGGCCCACGGCCCGTTCCCGGTCGTCCGAGTCCGGCCGGCCGGCCGGACTCGGACGACCGGGAACG
>NZ_FZMO01000079.1 GCF_900197875.1 Frankia canadensis
CCCACGCCCACGCCCACGCCCACGCCCACGCCCACGCCCACGCCCACGCCCACGCCCACGCGGCAGCGATCATGACATGCCGACGACGAACCAGGTCATGTGCGCGTCGAGCCAGTCCACCCCGGCCAGCATCCAGGGGGAGACCGCCCGTGCGGCGCACAGGTAGAGCACGCTGGACAGCACCGAACCCGGGATCAGGAAGCGCAGGAACCGGCGCATCGGCACGCCGCCCGCGCCGAGCGCCGCGTCCACGGCGACGTTGGTGTTCAGCAGGCAGAACCACAGCAGCGGCGTCTGGGTGTTCGTCCGCGCCAGTGACGCGACGAGCCGGTTGCCGCCGACCGAGCGCAGCAGCACCGACCGGACGTTGTTGCGGGCCAGCCCGAAGTAGCCGACGTCGAGCAGGGTCCGCATCGTCGCGGCGAGCAGCAGCGCCGGCAGGAACGGCACCGATCCGCCGACAAGGACCAGCACCCCCCAGGTCGGGCGCAGCGCGATGAGCAGCAGCGGCGCCCGGCGGGACAGCGACGGGACGAGCGCCAGCCCGAGCACGCCGAGGCCGATCAGCGTTCCGGTGAGCACCGCGGGCCACAGCGAGGGGACGAGTCGTGCCACCCGCCCGGCGCGTGTCCGGTCCCCACCCACGACGTCCACAGGCCCTAGTCTGACCAGCTCGCGCTGGGTCGGGCCGAGGTGGTCGGCCGAGACGCGCGCCCCGGCTGGACGGGGGAGGGCGGGCGAGGCGCGTCGAGGACGAGGCTGGCAGACTCGGCGTCGTGCTCACAGTGGGGCTGACGGGCGGAATCGGGTCGGGGAAGAGCGCGGTGTCGGCGCGGCTGGCGGCCCGCGGCGCGGTGGTGATCGACGCCGACCGGATCGCCCGGGAGGTGGTCGCGCCGGGAACCCCGGGGCTCGCCGACGTGCTGGCCGCCTTCGGCCCCACGGTCGCCGCGCCCGACGGCAGCCTCGACCGGCCGGCGCTCGGCCGGATCGTGTTCGCCGACCCGCAGGCCCGCGCCCGGCTGGAGGCGATCGTGCATCCGCTGGTCCGGGCCGAGACCGCCCGGCGGATCGACGCCATCCCCGCCGGCGGCATCGCCGTGCACGACATCCCACTGCTCGTCGAGGTGGGCGCCGAGGGTGGCTACGACCTGGTGCTTGTCGTCGAGGCGCCGCGTGAGCTGCGGCTGACGCGGCTGGAAGGGCGCGGCCTGCCCCGCGACGAGGCCCTGGCCCGAATGGCGTCACAGGCCAGCGACGAGCGCCGGCGCGCCGTCGCCGACGTCCTCATCGACAACGGCGGCAGCCTCGACGACCTCGACGCCCGCGTCGAGAAGGTCTGGCGCGACCTGCTCGCCCGCCGCGACGCCAAGGCCGCCTCCGCCTCGGGCGGCTAGCTCGCCGCCACTACTGGACGCCGGCGGCGCCCATGCCGCGCAGTTCCTTCTTCAGCTCGGCGATCTCGTCGCGCAGCCGCGCGGCGAGCTCGAACTGCAGCTCCCGGGCAGCCTCGTGCATCTGGTCGTCGAGCTGGCGGATGAGCTGGGCCAGCTCGTGCGACGGCATGCCGGCGAGTTCGCTGGCGTAGCGGCCGACGACGTCGTCGCGCCCGCCGCGGGACTTCATCCCGGGCACGGGAGCCTTGCCGCGCGACTGCGCCCGCCCGCCGCCGCCGATCAGCTCGCCCGCGGCGGACTCGCGGACCATGTCGTCGAGGATGTCCACGACCTTCTTGCGCAGCGGCTGCGGGTCCAGGCCGCGCTCGGCGTTGTAGGCCATCTGCTTCTCGCGACGGCGGTTCGTCTCGTCGATGGCGTGGCGCATCGACGGGGTGATCGAGTCCGCGTACATGTGCACCTGGCCGGACACGTTGCGGGCCGCCCGGCCGATCGTCTGGATCAGCGACTTGTCGGAGCGCAGGAACCCCTCCTTGTCCGCGTCGAGGATGCTGACCAGCGACACCTCGGGCAGGTCGAGGCCCTCGCGCAGCAGGTTGATGCCGACGAGGACGTCGAACTCGCCGCGGCGCAGCTCGGTGAGCAGCTCCACCCGGCGCAGCGTGTCGACCTCGCTGTGCAGGTAGCGCACCCGGATGCCGAGTTCGAGCAGGTAGTCGGTGAGATCCTCGGACATCTTCTTGGTCAGCGTGGTGACCAGGACCCGCTCGTCGCGCTCGGCGCGCAGCCGGATCTCGTGGACGAGGTCGTCGATCTGGCCCTTCGTCGGTTTGAGCACGACCTCCGGGTCGAGCAGGCCGGTCGGGCGGATGATCTGTTCGACGATACCGTCGGCCCGGTCGAGCTCGTAGGGGCCGGGCGTCGCCGACAGGTAGACGGTCTGCCCGATCCGCTCAAGGAACTCCTCGAAGCGCAGCGGCCGGTTGTCCATCGCGCTCGGCAGCCGGAAACCGTGCTCGACCAGGTTGCGCTTGCGGGACATGTCGCCCTCGTACATCCCGCCGATCTGCGGGACGGTCACATGCGACTCGTCGATGACCAGCAGGAAGTCGTCCGGGAAGTAGTCGAGCAGGGTGTGCGGAGCGGTGCCGGCGGCGCGGCCGTCGATGTGCCGGGAGTAGTTCTCGATGCCGGAGCAGAAGCCGACCTGGCGCATCATCTCGATGTCGTAGGTGGTCCGCATCCGCAGCCGCTGCGCCTCCAGCAGCCTGCCCTGACCCTCCATGGTGGCCAGGCGCTCCTCGAGCTCCGCCTCGATGCCGGCGATCGCCCGCTCCATCCGCTCCGGGCCGGCGACGTAGTGGGTGGCCGGGAAGACGAAGATCTCGGGGACCTCGCGGACGATCTCCCCGGTGAGCGGGTGCAGGTAGGACAGCTTCTCGATCTCGTCGCCGAACATCTCGACCCGCACGGCGAGCTCCTCGTAGACCGGGAACACCTCGACCGTGTCGCCGCGGACCCGGAAGGTGCCGCGGGTGAAGGCCAGGTCGTTGCGGGCGTACTGGACGTCGACGAGGCGGCGCAGCAGGGTGTCGCGCTCGATCTCGTCGCCGACGCGCAGCCGCACCATCCGGTCGATGTACTCCTGCGGGGTGCCCAGGCCGTAGATGCAGCTCACGCTCGCGACGACGACGACATCACGGCGGGTGAGCAGGCTCATCGTCGCGGAGTGCCGCAACCGCTCGACCTCCTCGTTGATGGAGGAGTCCTTCTCGATGTAGGTGTCCGTCTGCGCGATGTACGCCTCGGGCTGGTAGTAGTCGTAGTACGAGACGAAGTACTCGACCGCGTTGTTCGGCAGCAGCTCGCGGAACTCGTTGGCGAGCTGGGCGGCGAGCGTCTTGTTCGGCGCCATCACCAGGGTGGGGCGCTGTAGCCGCTCGACCAGCCACGCGGTCGTCGCGGACTTGCCGGTGCCGGTGGCGCCGAGCAGGACCACGTTGGACTCGCCGGCCCCGATCCGCCGGGCCAGCTCGTCGATGGCGGCCGGCTGGTCGCCGGCCGGGGCGTAGTCGGACACGACCTCGAACGGGGTGCGGGTCCGCTCGATGTCGGTGGTGGGCCGTTCGAACGTTGTGCTCACGTCTTCCAGAACACCACAGCCCTCCGACAGTTTCCGTCCGGCCCGGCGGCGCCGCCCGGCGGCACGGTCAGTCCACGGCCGGGTCCCAGCCGATCAGGCGGGCGCCGAGCACCGCCGTCTGCAGGACGTACCGGTCGGTGGGCAGGGTCGGGTCGTGCCGGGTCAGCGCGTGGATGCGGTCGAGACGGTAGGTCAGCGCGCGCACGGACAGGTGCAGCCGGCGGGCCGCGGCCAACGCGACCCCGCCGGTGGTGAAGTAGGCGTCGAGGGTGTCCAGCAGCGGCCCGGCTCCGCCGCGCGCCGTGCGCAGCGGGGCGAGCACCGCCTCCACCAGCTCCGCGAGCGCCTCCCGGTCGCGCAGCAGCACCTTGTAGATGAGCAGGTCGTCGGTGTGCACGACGCTGCCCGCCAGGCCCAGGCGGCCGGCGAGCTCGGTGGCGGACCGGGCCTCCTCGAAGCCGATCCGCACCCCGGCGACGCCGCTGCGGGGCCGGCTCACCCCCATCCGCCAGACCAGGCCGGGTTCGGCGCGCAGCCGGCGGGCCAGCGCGGCGACGCCGGGTGTGGACTCCGGTGTCGGCGCGAAGGCGGGCAGCGGCGAGAAGCCCAGCCCGGAGGCGGCCGCGGCGTCGGCCCGCCGCCGCCCCGGCGGCCGACCGCCCCGCCGGACGTTGCCCGCGACGGCCCCCGGGCCGGCCGGCCCGGACGTGCCCACCAGCCCTGGCGGGCCCGCCGCGGCCGGCGAGGCCGCCGGTTGCGGCGGGGGCGGCGCCGCGGCGCCGGGGACGGTCCCGGCCGACGGCCCGGCCCCGTCGGGAGCGTCGGCGGTGCCGGTGAGCGGCCGCGCCGCGGCGATCACCGCGACGAGCAGGCCGTCCCGGGTCGCCACGAGCGGCTCGCCGCCGCCGCCCTCGCCACGCAGGATGGTCTCGGCCGCGCGGGTCAGCGCCCGGCCGTCGAGGAAACGCCGGTTGCCGCCGACGACGAGGACCGTGTGCGGCGCCTCCAGCCGCAGGCCGAACGCCCCGGCCCGCTCCAGCAGCTGACCGACCGCGGACGTGCCGGTGAGCAGGTCGTCGATGAGCTCGCGGCGCAGGGCCTCCTCGGAACGGGCCCGCGCGGTGCGGGCCGCCTCGTAGCCCTCGCAGACGGCGGCGACCGCGTCGTCGCTGGCCCGCAGCACGGCGGAGGCGGCCGCCCGGGTCCGGGACACCGCGTCGACGGTCTCGCCGGCCGACCGCATCACGTCCGCGAGCCGCGACGCCGGGTCGGCGAGCAGCTCCTCGTCGGCCAGGCCGTCGGTGGCGTGGCTCGCCTCCCGCGCGGTGCGGGCCGCCCGGTCGGCCGCCCGCACTGCGGGCAGCGACGGCCAGATCCGCCAGGTCGCCGACAGGTAGAGGTCGACCAGCGCCCGCAGGGACGCCCCGGACTCCGCCGCCGCCTGGCCGAGGCCGCGGAACGCCTCGAGCTCGGTCCGGGTCAGGCGCCTGCCGGTGTCCGCCGCGACGGCCAGCAGGTCGAGGTAGTCGCCGAGCAGGCCGGCGTGCAGCCGGGAGTCGGCCGCGGCGAGCACGGCCGCGCGCGGCAGCCGGGTGAGGCTCGTCCCGGGCAGGCCGGCCGGGATGTCGTCGTCGACCAGGAGAAGTTCAGCCGCTTTGTCCGCTTCGTCCACCTCTACGCCTCCCGCCCGTCCTTGCCGAGGTTCGGCAACGGGATCATAGAGGAACTCGCGCACTCCATGCGGTGTCTGCCGGGACTTCGACGGGCAGGCTAGTCGTTGAGATGTTCAGGAGCCCGGACGCGAACGCCGCCCGGGTCCATCCGGAAAGGAGTCTGAGCGGACATGACCACCGATGACGCCACCAGACGGGGAGGGATCCCGCCAATCGCGGTGCGTCCGGGATTCGCCGTCTCGGTAGCGGTCGTCACCGTCCTGCTCGGCGCGCTCACGCTGCCGGCCACCGTCCCGGACCGTCCCGGCTTCGCCTACCTCAGCGGCGGGCTGATCGGGGCCGGGCTGCTCGCCCTCATCCTGGTCGGTGCCGATCTGATGCGGGCCCGGGCGGCGCGCCGCGCCGGGCTGACGGTCGTCGGCATCACCCTCGGCGCCTTCGGCAGCCGGCTGTCCGTCGCCGCGGGTGAGCGGATGGCGGGCTGGTCGCGGGCGGGCGGTGCCGGCTCGGCGACCCTCGACCGCCGCGCCGGCGGCTCGTCGGCGCCGTCCCGCGACCAGGAGATCCGCGGTCTCGCCGCCGGCGTCGACCTGGTCCCACCCCCGCCAGCGGGCCGATCCACGGGTTTCGGCGCCGGCACCACCGCCGACGGCGACGTGGCCGGGGCCGAGGCGGTGCGGGCCGAGGCGGGGATGGCCCGCGCGGGCCTCGCCGTCACTGCCCTCGCCGGTGCCGTGCTGGTCACGCTCGGAGCGCTCAGCCCCGGCGGAACCCTGGCCCTCGCCGGCCAGGTGGCGCTCTGGGTCGGCACGTTCGCCCTGCTCGTCACGGCCGTCGACGCGCTGCCGAGCCCGCGCAGCGCCGGTGGCCGGCTGATCGCCGACCGGGTGCTGCGCCGCACCGGCAGCCGGGAGCGCGCCGAACGGGCGGTGGCCCGGGCGGGCGTCGCCAGTGGTTGGGCGCTGATCCTCATCGGTGCCGCCGGGGTGTTCGTCGTCGGGTTCGTCGCCCTGTGGGCGGCCCTGCTCGGCTGGCTGGCCCTCGGCGCCTCCCGGCTCGCCCAGTCCCAGCAGCGCACGCAGGCCGCGCTCGCCGGTCTCGCCGCCCGCGACGTGATGGCGCCCGCGCCGCCCGCGTTGTCCTCCTGGTCGACGGTGGACGACGCGCTGCGGGACGTGGTGCTGCCGTCCCGCCAGGCCGTCTTCGGTGTTGCCGACTTCGACGGTTCCCTCGCGGGCGTGGCGCTGCTGCGTGATCTCGCGGCCGTGCCGATGGACGACCGCGGCCTGGCCCGGGTGAACCGGGTGCTCGTCCCGCTGTCCATGGTCGCCACGGCCGCGCCGCAGGACCCGCTGGCGGAGTTGCCCGGGCGGCTCGTCGAGCGGCCGGCCGCCGGCTGCGTCGTCGTGGTCGAACCCACCGGTGACGGCGGGGTGCGGATGGTCGGCACCGTCGGCCCGGTCGAACTGAGCCAGGCGATCGAGACGGCGCCCCTGCGCGGCGGCGGAGCAGGCCCGATGCGCCCCGGCAGCTTCTGGCGCTGATCCACGGGTTGGCGCGGACCGGCCGTCACGCGGCCCGCGCCAACCCCTCATCCCTCTGCCCCTCATGCCCCTGCCCCTCAGGCCAGTGACATCCGAAAAACCCAGTTACCCGATCGACAACTGAGACTTGTGCGCCGCCGCCGTCCGGACCCACGGCTCCCGGCGACGCGACGACCCCCCGTGCCCCGACCGGCCGCAGGCAACGGAGCCCGGCCGCTCGGGGCGACATCCGCCGCCCCGACCGCTCGTCCGCACCGCCAGACGACCCGAAGTTACTGGAGACATCCGTGCATGTGCCCTTCTGGGCCTGGGCCGCCTTCGTCGGCGTTCTGCTCGCCCTGTTGACCGTCGACCTGCTCGCCCACCGGCGTGCCCACGTGATCGGCTTCCGTGAGGCCGCCGCGTGGAGCGTGCTGTGGGTCACCCTCGGCCTCGGCTTCGCCGGCGTGATCTGGGCCTGGCAGGGGCCGGGCGCCGCCGGTGAGTACACCGCGGCGTACCTGCTCGAAAAGAGCCTGTCCGTCGACAACCTGTTCGTCTTCGCGCTGATCTTCTCGTACTTCCGGGTGCCCCGGGCCTACCAGCACCGGGTGTTGTTCTACGGCGTGCTCGGCGCCCTGGTGCTGCGATTTCTGTTCATCGCCGCCGGCATCGCGCTACTCGACCGGTTCAGCTTTGTCATCTACCTGTTCGGTGCCTTCCTGATCTACACCGCCGTGAAGATGGTGCGGGACGACGGCGTCGAGATGGACCCCGGCAAGAACCGCGCGGTGAGCCTGCTGCGCCGGTTCGTTCCGGTCACGGACGAATATCACGGCCAGCGATTCTGGCTGCGGCGTGCCGGCGTGCTCACCGCGACGCCACTGCTCGCCGTCCTCGTCGCGATCGAGACCGCCGACGTGCTGTTCGCCTTCGACTCGGTGCCCGCCGCGCTCGGTGTGACCGACGAGACCTTCCTCGTCTACACCAGCAACGCGCTGGCCATCCTGGGCCTGCGGTCGTTGTTCTTCCTGCTGTCCGGGCTGATGGAACGCTTCCACCACCTCGCCACCGGCCTCGCGTTCATCCTGGCCTTCATCGGGGTCAAGATGCTGCTCACGGACGTGTGGCACATGCCGATCGGGCTGTCCCTCGGCGTGATCGCCGTGGCGCTGGCCGCCTCGATCATCTGGTCGCTGCGCACCGAGCCTCCGCACAAGGAGGCACCGGACGAGCCCGCGCCAGCCAGCCCGGCGGTCTCCGGTGGTGAGCACACGGCTGGTGGTCAGCACACGGCTGGTGGTCAGCACGTCGCCGACGACGACCGGACGGCCGTCCCGGCCCGTGGCGCCGGGTCGGACTCCGGGCCTCGCGGCTAGGCCGCCTGGTGGCCGGTGCCACCGGGCCCGGGCGCCCGTCAGGTGGGGCGAGCCGGCTCGCCCTGGGCGGGCGCCCGGCGGATCCGCCGCGGACCGGGCGGCGGCGCCGTGAACAGGGCGAACGGGTCCCTGTCGGCCATCTGCTGGCCGGTGTTCACCGCGCGGGAGATGCGGTCCCAGCGGAACCACCGCGGCCCCCGCCGCTCCAGGCACCAGGCCAGCAGGTACCACTGGCCGCCGGTGAAGGCGAGCAGATGGGGCTCGACCCGGCGGCCGACCGTGCGGCTGCCGGCCGCGTCCTGGTAGTCGATGACCAGGATCTGGCCACCGCGCAGCGCCTCCTCGACGGTGGCGGCCAGCGCCGAGCGGATGACCGCCGGGGGAGCCGCCCAGCCCCGCGACGCCACCTCGGCGACCTGCTTCTGCTCCGCCGGGGGCATGGTGTCGAGCAGCTTCTCCAGGGCCGCCGCGCCGTCCCGGGTCAGCGGGCCGGTGGAGGCGGCGGCCAAGGCCACGGCCGCCGCGGTGGCCTGGCCCTGGGTGAGGGCGACCGGCGGCAGCATCGCGTGCTGGGCGAGCACGTAGCCGCCGCCCGGCCCCGAGATCCCCCCCACCGGCACCCCGGCGCCCTGGAGGACAAGGAGATCCCGGCGAATCGTCCGTACACTGACGTCCAGTCGGGCCGCCAGGCTCGCGGCTGTGCGCCCGGCGGGTCCGGCCCGGCGCAGCTCCTCGACGATCGCGGTCAGTCGATCTGGGTGCGGCATGCGTTCCACGTTGACAGGGCGCTGTCATGACTGATGGCGAAACGGCGGACTTCCATCAACTCACGGCCATCCGACCCGGGCCTGCGCCGCCAGGCCGACGCCGCCGGCGGGTAGCGCGGCGCCGCCGGCCTTCCGCGGGCGTTGGGGGCGCCCTTCCCGGGACGCGGCGCGCCGGTGCGTCGTCGCCGAGGTGTCCGTCGGCCCGGGGGAGCCCGCGGCCCGCGGCGACAGTCGCGCACGGCGGCCCCGGGGTGTGCGCCACCCGAGAGATCCATTATTTGTGTTCTCGTTGTCGTCGCGGCGGGGTCACGGTGTGCGTTTTCGGTTCGCATTTCACGTGGATCGGCGGTGATACTCGTGCGACGTGGTGCCTATGGCGCGGGAAGAGCGGGTGCGACTCGCCGGAAGGAAGAACCTGGACCGCCACAGCCAGGTCGTTACCCTGGTGGCGGTCGGTGTCCGGGTCGATGGACCGGGGTGGGTCCGTTCCGGCCGGTTAGCGGCGCACCGCAGGCCCGGCCGCCTTCGCGGCGGCCACTGCCGAATTCCGACTGATCGCCCTTGTCCGGTGTGATCCCATCGCGCCGAACGTGCGTCGCTGCCGGCCTTAACCGATTGAAGAAGTTTCCGGATTTCTCTTCTACTGAAGGCGGATAATGCACCCTCTGTTGGCGGTCGTCGTCTCCTATGGTGGCTCGACCCATCTGCACCGGTTGCTTTCGGCTCTGGTGGCGATCAGAGGCTCCCGGGTGGTGCTGGTCGAGAACGACACGCTCGGCGACTGCCCCGTGCCGGACGGGGTGCGCGTCCTCGAGGGGCAGGGCAACGTCGGCTACGGCACGGCGGTGAACGTCGCCGTCCGCGCCGAGCTCGAGGACGGATCGGCGCCGGAGTGGCTGCTCGTCGTCAACAGCGACGTGACGATCCCCGCCGACACCGCGGACGTGCTGCCCAAGCTGCTCGCCTGGTACCCGCCGTCCGTCGACGCGGTCGCCTTCCCGTTCCTCGCCACCGCCGGCGGCCCGCCGGCGCGCTCGAGGACGGTCCTGCCCACCCCGCGGACCAGCGCCTTCATCGCCGTGCGCGGGGAGGCGGCCGCCGTCGCCCGCTGGCCTGACCTGCGCTATCCCGTCGGCGCGTTCTTCGCCATCCGCGTGCCGACCTTCCTGCGGATGGGCGGCTTCGACCCGTCGTTCTGGATGTACTACGAGGAGACGGACCTGTTCGCGCGGCTGCACGCGGCCGCAGGCCGGATCGCCTGGGCCGACGACGAGTGGCCGGTGGTCCACCTCGGCGGCGAGACCGTCGGGCGCTCCGGACTGCTGCACGCCGAACTCGGCCGTGCCGGCGCCCTCTACGCCCGCCGCCACCGCGCGTCGCTCGGCTGGGCCTGGCCCGCGGTGTACGCCGGTCAGCTCGTCCTGCTGACCGCCCGCAAGCTCGTGACCGGCCATCCGCACGACGCGCTGCGCGCCGCCCGCATCCTCGCCGGTCTCCTCGGCGGCCTGGTCCGCCCGTCCTGGGAACCCGCGGTGCGCTCCCGCTGGAACGCCGTCCCCGCCGCGGCCCGCCACCGCCTCGGCCGCCTGCCCCGGCAGGAGCTGGCCGGCGGATAGCGGGATCCGCCGGCGAAGCCACCAGTAGTTCGTTTGCTGTTCGTCTTCTGCGGGGATGCCCGACGTCCGTTGTACGCCCGGCTCTCAGCAGGCTGCTCCGAAAGCAGTACCTCGCTACCGTGAGGGCTGTGTACGGGGGTGTTGTGCGGACAGGGAAAGGACAACCGTGCGGAACCCGAAGGAATCCACCGACGTCCCGGTCTCCCGCGGAGACGCGTTCCGCCAGGCCGATCAGGGCCGGAACATCCACGACGTGGTCGACACCATCGAACTGCAGTACACGCTGCCGTCCTTCCGCGCGTACAAGAAGGCCGTCCTGGCGGATCTGGACCTGCGGCCGGATTCCGCGGTGGCGGATCTCGGCTCGGGTCTCGGGCACGACGTTCTCGCGATCGGGGCCACCATCGGCCCGACGGGTTCCTGCGTCGGCGTCGATCTGAGCGCCAGACTGGTCGAACTGGCCCGCGCTCGCGTCCCGGACGGCCTGACGAACGTCTCGTTCACCGTCGGCTCGGCGGACGATCTCGACCTCGAGGAGTCCTCGCTGGACGCGGTGAAGGCCGACCGGCTGCTCATGCACCTCGACGAACCGTCGCGCGTGCTCGCCGAGGCGTACCGGGTGCTACGGCCGGGCGGCCGGATGGCGCTCGTCGAACCCGACTGCGGCACAGTGACGATCACCAGCGCCGTCCGTGCGGCCACCCGCCGCTTCACCGACGCGTGGTGTGACGGTTTCCGCCACGGCTGGATCGGCCGGGACCTCCCGCGGATGGCCCGTCAGGCGGGCTTTCGGGACGTCGCCCTGTCCGGCCACCTCGTCACGGCCGAGGGCTTCGCCGCCGTCGACGCCCTGCTGGACGTCAGCCGCACGGTCGCCCGCCTCGAACCTCAGCCCGCCTCACTCACCACCTGGCTGGCCACCCTCCAGGACGGCGCCGCCCCGGACCCGATCACCGCCACCGTCACCATGTTCCACATCACCGCCCGCCGCTGACCCACACCTCGCCAGCGGCCCTTGTCTCTGTGTGGTCGCAGTCTCCGTGTGGTCGCAGGCGAGACCGAGGGGCCTATCAGTCCGGCACCCTGGCCTGCGCTGACAGCCCCGCGGGTGGGCTGATCACCAGCCGCGGGAGCGCCATTCGGCGAGGTGGGGGCGTTCGGCGCCGAGGGTGGTGTCGTCGCCGTGGCCGGGGTAGATCCACGTCTCATCCGGCAGGGGGCCGAAGACCTTGCGCTCCAGGTCGTCCATGAGGGTGGTGAAGGCGTCCGCGTCACCGAAGGTGTTGCCGGGGCCGCCGGGGAACCATTGGGGGTGGCAGAGGACAATAGGGGAATGATGGTGCCCCGGGGTGACGAATCGCCTGTGCTGCCTGCGATCTACGCCCGCATCAGCGAAGATCCGCTCGGGCTCGAACGCGGCGTGGGGCGGCAGATCAGCACCGGCCGCGACCTCGCCAGCCGCAGCGGATGGACGATCACGGACAACCTGATCTTTCGGGACAACGACATCAGCGCCCTCACCGGTGCGCACCGGCCGGGGTACACGGCGCTGATGCAGGCCGTCGCCGCGGGGGAGGTGAACACGATCATCGTCTACCAGTTGTCGCGCCTGTGGCGGAACCGCCGGGAACGCGCCGAAGGCATCGAACTGCTCCAGAAGGCCGGCGGTCGGCTCCTTGCCGTGCGGGGCCCGTCGTTCGACTTCACCACCGCGTACGGCCGCGCGCAGGCCGCCATGCTCGGCGAGTTCGACTCGATGGAGTCGGAGGTGAAGGCCGAGCGGGTTGCCGACGCCGCCTATCAGCGGGCCGTCGAGGGGCGCGCCAACGGCCGCGTGTCCTTCGGTTGGCGCCGCGAGTACATCCGCGACGACCGCGGTCAGGTCCTCGGGTTCAACGACGTTGAGGACCCGCACCAGGCCGACGTGGTGCGCTGGATTGTCGACCAGCTGCTCGCAGGGGTGTCTCTGGACGCGATCACGAAGCAGCTCAACGACCGCGGCGAGCCCGGTCCTACCGGTGGCACGTGGGGGGACAGCAGCGTCCGGAAGATCGCGTTGAGGCCGATGAACATCGGCGACCGGGTGTACCACGGGAAGGTCATCGGGAAGTCGGCGGCGGGTCCGATCGTCGATCCGGTGAGGCATGCGATGGTGACGGCCATGCTTTCGGATCCGGCGCGGGCGACGAGCCGTTCCGGTGCCCGCCGCCACCTGCTCTCTTACAGCGCCGACCTGGCCGTCTGCGGGGTCTGCGGCGGTGAGCTGCGCGTCGGGAAAGTCGGGAAGCACGTTTTGTACCAGTGCGAGGCCAAAGGATGCGTCGGCCGGAATCAGACACGGGTGGACGAGTACGTCGGACTCGTGCTCGTCGAGCGCCTTTCTATGCCGGATGCCGCTGCCCTGTTCGTCCGCAGCGACGACAGCGCCAAGCGGGCCCACGCGGAAGCGGACGAGCTACGTGCCCGGCTGTCGGCCGCCGCCGACGACTACGCCGACGGGCTGATCACCCGCGAACAGCTCACCCGCATCACCGGGCAGATCCGACCCAAGCTCGAACAGGCCGAGGCAACGTCGCGCCGGGCGATCCCGGGCGTCCGACCAGACTTGATGCGGCAGATGATCGCCGATCCCGAGGCCACCTGGCAGGGACTCGGCGAGGTGTCATCCCGGCATGCCCTCCTCGTCGGCGTGGGGATGTTCGTCCGGATCCTGCCCACTGGCCGCGGACCCGGCTTCAACCCCGACGCCATCGAGATCACTTGGCCCGGCATCAGCGGAGGTTGACGCCGGGGCCGGCTCGACGTCCGCTGGCCTTTCGGCGCCTTCTGCCCAGCTTCCGATCTCCTCTGTGATCTTCGCGGTGAGTTGTCGTGTCACACGACCTCGCACCGCTGCCCGCCGGGAAGGGCTCACATCGGGCGTGGTGGATACCAGCCGATCCCGTTCACGAGACAGACTCCGTCCCCACAGGGTGTGGGCGGCGACTGCGACGTGAACCAGCGGTACGCCGAGCTTGCGAGCGATGTTCGCCTCGGCTTCGCCGGCATCCTGCAACGCCACGTCGACGTTCCATCCGGTCATCCAATGCGGCCCGATCTTCACGTAGGGGTCGGGTACCCCTGTGACGACGAAGGGCCCGTCTCGCTCGCCGACCTGTCGATCGGTGGCCGGCGCGGTCTGCATCGTGAGCGGGTATCGAGGCGCGGTGCCCCCGAACGCACTAGTGATCGTCTTCCCTTCCACCTCGATCAGCGGCGATAGAGCGATCCGGGCGTCCGCGGCGATCAGATCGTGCAGGCTCACAGGCCGTCCGCATGCCTCGGTCATGATCGACGGCAGGAGAGCGACTTCGTCGACAGGCAGGGCCTTCAGGCCGCGTTCGAGCTGCCCGACCCTGCTGCGCGACCAGGCGAGGCCGTGGCGTCTCGCCGCCATGGCGACGTCTTCCTGACGAATGTCACCGCTGGACTCGCGGACACGGCGGACACCCTGACCAATCACGGATCGCAACGACGACGCTTCCTCGGGCACGCGATGACCGTACCGGAACGGACGGAAACTCGACCGGACG
The DNA here is from genome assembly GCF_900197875.1 of Frankia canadensis. Lineage (GTDB taxonomy): Bacteria > Actinomycetota > Actinomycetes > Frankiales > Frankiaceae > Frankia > Frankia canadensis. The sequence goes on from NZ_FZMO01000079.1 coordinate 14,071, forward strand.
ACCCTGATCGCGATGTGATACACCTGTTCCAGGCCCGGATCGATATCCGACCGGGCGCGTGGTGTTTGCGACCTGGACAGGTGGAGGTGAGACCGTGCCTGAAGTGCTGATCGGCGACTTGGCGAAGGCGCCCACAACCGTGCCGCTGTGGCCGACGGCTGCGACGGCTCTAGGGATCGGCCGTACAGCCGCGCTCGGGTTGGCGCGGGAGGACCGATTCCCCGTGACGGTGATCCGCGCGGGGAAACGGTGGCGAGTACCAACCGCGGCGCTCCGCAGGATCTTGGAAATCGATGCGGTGCTCGACGGGACGGATGCCGCGTGAGCCGCAGGTGGAGCCGTGAAGAGCTTCGGGCCCGCGCCCGGGAGGTTGCCGCTCAGGCGCCGCCGTTCACCCCGGCTCAGATCCGGAATCTGCGCCGAATCCTCGGCATCGACACGGCTCCAGCGCCGTTCGGCGCGCCGCTGACGGCCCCGATGTGTACGCGGCCGGTCGGGGCACCACCCCCGACCGCCGCCACCACCAACAACCCCGGCTACGAGGTCAGTGACCATGACGATACCAGCGACGTCAGCGCCGACGCTGCCTGACGGCCACCTGAGTGGGCAGCGCGCCGAGGTCGTCGACCTTGCCGCGTGGCGCTGTCTGCCCTGGGCACGTCGGCACATTGCCGCCACCGCCCCACGCGGGTGGCATGGCTGGGAGTACGAGGTCCTCGCGCGTCAGCTCGCCGACGCGGTCTGCGGCTGCTCACGGCCCACGGCAACTGCCGCCCATGGGCGGCGGTCCGCCTGATGGGCATCCGGTTGATCGTCGAAATCCTCGACCATCACGGGGACGTGCCGGTGCCGGAGGTCATCGACGGTCAAGGTCGAGTTCGGTCGAAAGCGCGCGTAGGACTCGCTGCTGGCGAGCTACGCGACCTCCTTGTCCTCGCCGAGAACGCGAACGATGAGAGCCGTGAGACGTGGCTGACGAAGAGGCCCGACGGCCGCTTCGACGGTGTTCACGCCGACTACATCCGCCGTCGGGCGGGAGGCAAGAGCGCCGCAGCCTGGCGGAACTCGATCACTGGCCTGTTGCGGATCGGGGTCATCGTCCACGCCGAGCACGACGGGCGGAAGGTCGCCGGGCACCGGGGAAGCACCGCCGTCTACCGGATCGCCTGCCTGTGCCCCGACCCGCCGCACGACGGTCACCGCGGCCTGTGCACGAAGCCCGAAAGTGTCACCGTCCCCGTGACCCAATCCCCTGAGATGGGTCATGGCCACGATGACCCTTCCGTGGCGAATGGGTCATCGTCCACAGTCGAAAGCGTCATCGTCCCCATGACGCAAACCCCCGGTTTGGGTCATCGTCCCCATGACCCCTCTCTCCTCTGTTTCCCCTCGGATCCCCTCTCTCTCGCGAAGCAGCCCCGATCGATCGACCAGTTGATCAGTGCCGCCGGCCTCGACGAGAGAGAGATCAAAAACTTTCGGGACTGGGTCACCGAAGAGCACCAGCCGCGTAGCGCCGGCTGGTGGCGCACCGTCGCCGACCACGGCGACCTACCCGGGCTGATCGCCGACTGGCGGAAGACAGCGAGCCCGACCATTCCAGCCACCCCGCCCTGGTGCGGTGCATGCGGCGGCGGCAACCAGGCTGCCCGCACCAACGCCCGGTTCCGCACCGACAGCGGCGCGACCGACGGCATCCCATGCCCGCACTGCCACCCCGACCACATGAGGAGAACCGCGTGAGCGACGAGACCATCACCACCCCGCCGCACGATCTGCCCGCGGAACAGGCCGTGCTCGGCGCGATGCTCATGAGCCGCGAAGCCCGCGGCGACATCAGCGAGATCCTCCAACCATCCGACTTCTACCGCCCCGCCCACAGCTCGATCTTCGAGGCGGTCATGCGACTCGACGGCCAAGGCGAACCCGCCGACGCCCTCACCGTCGCCGCCGACCTGCTTCGTCGCGGCCACCTCGACCGCGTCGGCGGCCCCGAATACCTACACACCTTGATCGCCGCCGTCCCGACTGCCGCGAACGGCGGCTACTACGCCCGCATCGTCGCCGAGAAGGCGGTGTTCCGCCGGCTCCTCGAAGCCGGCGGGCGCATCGCGCAGATCGGGCAGACCGCCGCCGGCGCCGCCACCGACGCCCAGGAGCTGGCCGACCAGACCCTCCACGCAGCCCTCAACGGCCCCGACACCGGCAATGGCCCCGTTCTCCTAGGCGCGGACAGCGCGGCGTTCCTCGACGAACTGGAAGCCCTCCAGCGAGGTGACGTGACACCGGCCGGTGTCCTTACCGGCTTCTCCGACCTCGATGAGGTGACCCGCGGATTCCAACCGGGGCAGCTCGTCATCATCGCGGCCCGCCCGTCCGTCGGTAAGACAACGCTGGCCTTGGACGTCGCCCGGGCCGCCGCGATCAAAGCCCGCCGGCCCACCCTTTTCGTCTCCCTGGAGATGACCGACAAGGAGCTACGACAGAAGATTCGGGCGGCTGAGGCTCGCATCTCGTTGCGGAACATCCAGACGGGACAGCTCACCGAAGACGACTGGTCCCGGCTGACCCGGGTCCTGGCTGACACCGTCGACGCCCCGTTGCGTATCGACACCAGCCCCGGTCTCGGTGTCGCCGCGATCCGAACCCGCGCCCGGCGCATGCAGCGCCGCCACGGTCTCGACCTACTGATCGTCGACTACTTGCAGCTTCTCGTCACAGCGAAAAAGGAGGAGAACCGGCAGCAGGAGGTCGCCGGGATCTCTCGCTCGTTGAAGTTGCTTGCAGGCGAACTTGGTGTACCTGTGGTGGCCCTGTCGCAGCTCAACCGCGCGGTCGAGCAGCGCGCCGTCAAACGCCCACAGCTCTCCGACCTGCGGGACTCGGGTGCGATCGAGCAGGACGCCGACATGGTGATCATGATTCATCGGGAAGACGCCCACGATGAGAACTCGGCCCGCGCAGGTGAGGCCGACCTGATCATTGAGAAGAACCGCAGCGGCCCGAAGGGCACCTTCACCGTGGCTTTCCAGGGCCACTACTCGCGGTTCGTCGATATGGGCTGCTGATGATCTCAGATGCGGATCGAGATGCGCTCGCCGCCGAGGTGACCGTCCGCGTCGCCGCCCAGATCGAAGCGGCCCGGATCCGGGCCGACGCCCGCCGCGCCCACTTCACCGCTCGACGGGCAGCCCGCGTCCACGGCAACGCCGCCCGCCACCGGCGGAAACTCGCCCGCCCCGTCGAGCCTGCCCGTCGGCAGGCCGGACGGTCACCGCCCGCAGGGGTGGCCGGGAACCGACCGCAACCCCACCCACGAAGGGATCTCCCATGAGCAACGACGACGAGCGACTCGCCGCCCTCCCCACCCGCCTCCGTCGAGAAGCTGACGCGATCCTCAGCCGGCACGACAGCACAACCCGCACCTGGCGGGAAACGATCATCCGGCCGGACGGGCCCGCCATCACCGGCGTCCAGCAGGCCGACGGCAGCCGAAACTTCGCCGCCACTGTCCACGAACTGCTCCGCCAGATCGACAACTGGCACGCCGTCACCATGACGACGGTCGATCAGCTCGTTGACATCTGCGGAGACGACCATCAGGCGGTCGCCGTCTCCATCGCCGGTGATCTGCTCGGCGACCTCGTCCGCGGACGCACGCTCGTGTGGGCTGGCTACTTCGCCACCGCCTTCGGCCGCGATCTCGCGCAGTTCAGGATCGGCGAGGACGCCTCGATCTTCGCCGCCGGCCGCCGCATCCCACTGCCCGCCTCGGCGTTGGCGTCCGCCCCGATCGCGCCGCCCACCGTGAGGTTCGCCGTCGAAGGCAACACCGACCCGTCCGCCGTCGCCGCCCGCCTCCGGGAACTGGCCGAGCAGGTCGAAGCCGGACAGCTGGCGATCTGATGGACCCCATCCGCCCGGATCACACGAAGCTGCCGCCGCTGCCCGACGGCGTGATCGCCCGCGCACGGCAGAACATCACCCGGCTGATCGTTAACGCAGAAGAGCGCCGCGAAGTCCTGGAAATGCTGGGCCTCGACGACGAAACAGGAGAGAGGAACCCACGATGACCAGCCCCACCCCGGCCAGCCGGCCACTCATCGCCGCCGACCTCGACGGCGCATTCAACCGTGCCTTCGCCACATCCGAGCAGGCCGTTCGCCTCGGCGACGAAGTCGCCGGTGTCCGCGGCGAGCTGGAGGCGTTGAACGTCGCCCGCCGGGCGGACCGGGCCCGCGAGCTGCGGGGCAGGCTCGCCGCCCACCGGCGGCAGCGGGTAGCCAGGGCGCGGGCACGGGTTCGCGCTGCCCTCGCCGCGTCGGCCGGTCTGGGGGTACCCGCCCGCCGTCCGGTCGTCGCCGCCGGCAAGCCGAAGCCGACACCGCCGCGGACCACCAAGACCAGCACGGCGGCCACGGCGAAGCCGAAGCCGGCGACCTCGACCAGAACAACCACCCCGGCGAAGACAACCCCGAAGCCGCCGGAGAAGCCGGCCACAAGCAGGCCACGGCCCGCACCACCGAAGCCCACAGGCCGCCCCGTTCTGCCCGCCGTGCCCGCCACCAGGCGGACCCCGCCGCCGCCGGTGAACCCCCGGGCGGCGGGTCGGACACAGCCGGTTCCGCGGCGTCTCCCACCCCGCCGGTGATAACCGGTAGTGACAGAAACAGGCATCTGAGGAGGATTTCGTGAACATCATCACCGACGGTGACCGAAGGGGGGGTGTGATGGGCTGGGACGAGCAAGACCTCCCCGACCCGATCCCTGGCAGGTGCAACGCCGCCCGCCGCGGCGAGGAACCCGGTCGGTGCCGCGCCACCGCAGGCCGCGGAACCGACCACGTCGGCACGGGCCGGTGTAAGCATCACGGCGGTCGTGCGCCCGGGGGTCGGCTCGCCGCCGCCCGCGAGTACGCCGTCGACCAGTACCGCCGGTTCGGCCAGCCGATTGCCGTCACGCCCACGGCGGCGCTGCGCGACGAGGTGGGCCGCACCGCCGGGTTGATCGCCACCATCGAGGATGAGATCAACCGGACGATCGGTTCGGATGGCCAGCCGATCCTGGTGGACACGGCCGGATTGCACCCCGGGCCGGCGCCGCTGGTCGCGCTGCATCATGCTGAGCGCCGCCACCTGGTCGTCGCTGCGAAAGCTGCGATCGACGCCGGAGTTGAGCAGGCCATGACCGACCTTCGGGACGCCTACGAGGCCAGGTTGTTCGACGTAGTCGACGAGGTGGTGGCGGATGTCGCCCGGCAGCTCGGGCAGGACCCGGACAGTTCGCTGATCGTCGACGCGGTGACACGGGCGCTGTCCCGGCTCGCCGCCAACGAGGACCGGCCGGCGCTTGGCGGTGGTGCGCCGTGAGTGGGCAGCTGCCGGGGCGGGTGGCAGTCGCCCGGCGGCGAGCACTGACCGTTGAGGCCCGATTCGCCGGCCTCGCCCAGAGCGGCGCGGGGACGGCAGCGATCGGCGCCGCCCGTGATCAGATGGACCGGGCATTCGCCGAGCTGGCCGCGGTCGAGGCTGCGACCGACGCGGTATCCGGAGGTCCGGATCGGGACGAGCGGTACGCCCGGTACCGGTTCGCTGTGGAGCGGTACCGGGCACTGAGCCGGGGGAACGGGCCGCGCACGGTTCCGCTGGTCTTCGCCAGGCGAACGGAGGTGTTCGTCGTCGTGCTGGGCGCGTTCGCTGATCTGCTCGCCGCGGACGGCATCCCGGCTGGCCGTCTTCTGGCAGGGATCTCCGCTCGCGCGTGGGCGGACGCGGTGCGCGCTACCGGGGACGGTCATGGGTGAGACGGATGTAGCCGGCGCGGCGTCGAGGGTTCGGATACCTCGACGCCGTCGCCGGCCGGGGGGTGCGTGCATGCTGTGCGGCCAGCCGGGGGCACTGCTGACGGAGTGGCCGCGCCGTTCGTGGCTGTGTCGGCGGTGTGCCCGATGGTCGCTCGCCCGCATCTTCGGCCGGGCGGGGCGTCGCTGACACCCCCCCGCCTGTTACAGTTATGAGCATAGATGTAACAGTGCAGGTCGGGGGGTTGTTAGCTCTATGAAGCTGATCGGATACATCCGCGTGTCGACCGTGGGGCAGGCCGAGGACGGCATGGGCCTCGACGTCCAGACCGACAGCATCCGCGCGTGGGCCCGGGCCAACGGCCACCGCATCACCGAGATCTTCACCGAGGCAGGCGTCTCCGGAAAGCTGGAAGACCGGCCGGCTCTCGGTGACGCGCTGCGAGCCCTACGGGATGGGTCGGCGGACGGGATCGTGGTCCCGAAGCTTGACCGGCTCGCCCGCGACCTCGTTGTTCAAGAACAGCTCATCGCGGAAATCCGCCGGATGGGCGCGGACATTCACTCCGCCGTCGCAGGTGAAGCCGCCTACCTGGTCGATGACCCTGACGACCCGTCCCGGAAACTGATCCGGCAAATCCTCGGCGCGGTCAACGAGTACGAGCGCGCGATGATCGCGCTCCGCCTGCGCTCCGGGCGGAAGCAGAAGGCAGCCGCCGGGGGATACGCCTACGGTGCCCCCGCGTTCGGCGTGCGTGCCGAAGGTAAGCAACTCACGGCTGACGAGCGAGAGCAGGCCGCGTTGACACGCATGGTGGAACTCGCAGAGGAAGGCGCGTCCCTGCGCACCATCGCGGACACGCTTACCGCTGAGGGGCACCGGCCGAAGCGCGGGGACAGGTGGCACCCAACCACCGTGAACCGTGCCCTCGTTCGGGCCCGCGCAGAGAATGGCACTGCGGCCTGAGCCGGCCTTCCCGGGCGGCTTTCCGCCCACGCCGAGGGAACACACCAATCCGCGATATTCGCGCCGCGGGACGTCCCGGACGTAGAATCGGACTGCTGGCTCCGGCAGCGTAGCTGCCGTCAGGCCGTCCGGGTGGTGAAACCGCCGACGAGCACGCCAATCCATTTTGGCGTGCCCGAAAGCAGATCACCACGATGCCTACCGTCACCCCCCAAACCATCGCCTCCGGTCTACGGAACACCGCGGCGACGATCAGTCAACCCACCTGGCACGAACGCCACCCCGGGCCACTCACCACCGCCCACGCGGCCAAACTCGCCCGCTTCGCCGACCGCGTCGAACGTGGAATCTCCGACGACGACCCCCGTCTCGACGCCCTCGCCGACTATGCGTTCGCCGACCAGGCCGGCGGCTGTTTCCTCGCCACCCCCGCCGAGATAGACCCCTTCCTCGCCGAGGTGCCGGAGCATTGGTCACCAGGTCGGTTCCTGACCGGCCTGGTTGCCGCATACCAGGCTGCGGCGCCGCTGACCGAGGACACGGTCGCCGACATCGTGCGGATTCTGGAAACCGCCGCCGGATACGACGCTGACGGCCTCATTCCCGAGCGTGACGTGAACGCCGACGGCCAGACGGTTCTCCGCTATGCGCGGCGTCCGCTGCGCGGGGTTTGATCGATGACCGTGGTCGGCACCGCTGAGGTGCTAATCATCCCGGTTCTCAAAGGCTTCGCGAACATCGGTGCGCAGGCCCGCGCGGAGTTGAGCACTGTCGGCGCCGCCGCAACCGGTATGGCCGGGAACCTCGGGACTGCGGAGAAGGCTGCGGCCGGAGCGAAAGCGGAGGTGAGTGCCGCTGGGGCTGCCGCGGCGGGTGCGGCCGGCGGTCTGGGGCAGGCCGAGCGGGGGGCCGCTGGCGCGGCAGGGCGGATCGGCGACGCAGGCCGCGCGGCTGGAAGCGCCGGGGGTGCGCTGCGCGCTGCGGAGAGGGACACGTCCACGTTCGGTATCAGCCTCGGCGGGCTGAAAGACAAGGCGATCGGCGCCGTTGGCGAGCTATCGAAACTCGCGGGCCTTGGTGTCGGTGTCGGCGTCGTCGCCACGTTCGTCAAGGGCGCAGAGGCATCTAACAAGTTCCAAGCCGAAATGGCCAAGCTGAGCACGCAGGCCGGTGCCAGCGCAGCCGAAGTCTCGAAGGTGACACCGGAGGTGCTGGCACTCTCGCAGACGGTGGGTATCGGCCCGACCGGCCTCGCCGAGGGTTTGTACCACCTGGAGTCCGCCGGGTTCCGCGGTGCCGAAGCGATGGATCTTCTCGGCGCTGCGGCGAAAGAAGCCCGGATCGGCCACGCCGATCTAGAGAAGACGGTGCAGGCCGCGATCGCGGTGGAAGCTTCCCACATCAAAGGTGTGAACGGGGCCGCGGACGCGATGGGCCTCCTCAACAAAATCGTCGGTGTGGGTGATACCCGCATGGAGGACTTCGCCTCCTCCATGTCCTCAGGTATTGTCCCGGCCGCGGCCACGTTCGGCCTGTCGATGCAGGACGTCGGCGCGTCGATGGCGACGCTGACGGACAACGCGATCCCCGCTCAGGAAGCATCCACCCGGCTGCGGATGACGTTCTCGCTGATGGGTGCCCCGTCGCTGGCTGCGCAGAAAGCTTTGGGGTCGATCGGTATCGGCGCGACGCAACTCGGTAGCGACATGCGCAAGCCGAACGGCCTCCTTGTCGCCTTGCAGGACCTGAAATCCCATTTGGACAAGTCGGGGATGTCGGCAACCGAGCAGGCTGCGGTGATCTCCCGGGCGTTTGGTGGTGGCCGATCGTCGTCGGCGATTATGACACTGCTCGGCCAGATGGACCGGCTGCAAACAAAGTACACGCAGCTTGAGTCCGGTGGCATGTCGAGCGCGAAGCAGTTCGACAAGGCATGGTCGGACACGCAGCGGACAACGTCGCAGAAGCTTGCGACGCTCCGCAGCTCGTTTGACACGTTCCTGGTGAAACTCGGTACTGCGTCGCAGCCGTTGCAAGGCAAGCTGGCTGAGGTGGGAACGAAGGCGCTGAATGCGGTTTCGCTGCGCGTTCCGGCGCTTTCTAGTGGTTTGCGGACAGGGAAAACCGAGTTCGATGACGGATCATTCAACAAGATCGCGACTGTTGGCGCGGTCGTGCGGGCGGAGATGGAACGTCTCGGGAAGACGATGGGTGACGTCAAGAAGATCGTCTCCGATTTGGCGCCGACGTTCCTGACCGTGGCAGCCGCTGTTGGTGGTGGTCTCCTTGTCGGTCTACACGCCTTCGAGTCTGTGATCCATTTGGCCGCTGAGCACACCACCGTGTTGAAGGTGGCGCTGATCGCGATCGGTGGGGTGATGCTCGCGAACAAGGTTGCGACGTTCGCTTTGACCGCGGCGACAGCGGCAGGAAACGCGGTCAGGTTGATCAGCGTGATCCGCGAGTCCGGGTTCACGGCCGCGTTGGGTGCGAACTCTGCGGCGAAAACGCAGAATCTGATCGGTACCCGCCTGCTGACTGCCGCCTACAACTCCAGCCTGGTGACGGTGCTACGGAACACCGCGGCTTTCATTTTCCAGAAGGTGTCGCTGTTTGCTCTGAATGTCGCGTTGCGGCTTATCGCCGCTGCGCAATGGCTGTGGAATGCGGCGATGGACGCCAATCCGATCATGCTGGTGGTGATAGCGATCGCGGCCCTCGTGGCTGGCGCGATCTTGGCCTATAAGCATGTTGGCTGGTTCCGGGATGCGGTGAACGCGGTCGGCCGGGCGTTGAAAGAGGCCGCGGTCTGGGTGGCGCATCTCAGCGTCACGATCTGGCATGGGCTGGTTGACGCTTTCCATGCTGTCGTTGGCTGGGCCGAGTCGATGTGGCATGGCATCGACCGTGCCTTCCATGCGGTCGTGGATGCCGGGAAGGCGGTCGGCCGTGGGCTCACCGCCGCGTTCGGCGCGGTGGAAGCCGCGACGAAGGCGGTCGGCCGTTTCTTTGAGCGGATGTGGCATGACGTGTCCGGGTTCGTGTCGCGTATCGCGGGTGATGCGGCCGGCTGGTTCCGCCGAATGTGGAACGACCTGGTCAACATCGTTACTGGTATCGCCCGCGATGTGGGCCGCGCGTTCAAGGCGGTGTATGACGCGGTGGCTCATGTCGTGTCAGAGGTGGTTGATTTCGTCGGACGGCATTGGCGCCTCATCCTGGTGATCATAACCGGCGTGTTCGGACTGATCATCGTGGTCATCGTCAACAACAAGAATCGGATCGTCAACTTCTTCGCCGAAATGTGGAACGCAATCCACAACTTCGCGCTGCTCATCGTTCGCAGCGTGGCCGACGCGTTCATGTTCCTAGGCCGTGAGATCGCGAGTGCCGCCGCCAAAGCTTGGCATGAGGTGGCCGGTTTCTTCGCGTTCCTATGGCGCGACGTCTCCGGTTTCGCCTCGCGTATCTGGCATGACGTGGCCGGTTTCTTCGCGCGTATGTGGTCGGAGGTGTCTGGCTTCGCGGTGCGGATCTGGAGGGATGTCGCCGGATTCTTCCAGCGGATGTGGAATGAGGTCGCCGGATTCGTGTCCCGCATGGCCTCGGATGTCGCCGGCTTCTTCGTCCGCATGTGGAACGATGTGACTGGCTGGGCGAGCCGAGCCTGGCATGACGTCGCCGGTTTCTTCTCCCGCATGTGGTCGGAGGTTACCGGTTTCGCGTCGAGGATATGGCATGACGTAGCCGGTTTCTTCTCGAACCTTTGGCGGGATGCGACCAGCTGGGCGTCACGGGCCTGGCATGACGTCGCAGGATTCTTCACGAATTTGTGGCATGACGTGTCCGGATTTGTGTCCAACCTGTGGCATGACGTGGCCAACTGGTTTTCGAACATGTGGCGGGATGTGACCGGATGGGCGGGTCGTATCTGGCATGAGACGTCGACACCGTTCGTCAACCTGTGGCATGAGATGGTCACCACCGCCTCCAATCTGTGGAAGGATGTGACCGGCTGGTTCGAACGGATCAAAAATGACATTACGACCAGCGTCAAAACGGCCACCGGCTGGGTGAAGGGCGCGTGGGACGGTCTGAAGGAGATCTTCAAGGCCCCGATCAACTTCTTGATCAACACGGTGTACGACAACGGGATCCTGAAGGTGTGGAACGCTTTCGCGAAGATCGTCCACGAGGACGAGCTGAAGCCGATCAACGGTCTCGCCGCTGGAGGTCCCATCACCGGCGGCGTCGCGGGCCGTGACTCCGTCCTCGCGATGCTGATGCCCGGTGAGCATGTGTGGACCGCTGATGAGGTTGCTGCGGCCGGCGGCCAGCAGGCCATGTTCGCGATGCGCCAGCTGTTCGGAAAAGGCCGGCAGTCCCGCGGCGGCGGCTACGCGCTCGGCGGTGTCGTCTCGGCGATTGGGAACGCGGTCACCCATCCGCTGGACACGTTGGAATCGTTGGGGGAGGGCACCCTCGACGTGCTGGGGACCGCGGTGCACTGGGTGCGGGGGGCGTTGGCGGCTGCCGCTCAGGCCGCGTTCGCGCCGATCCGCGCCATCGTGAACAGCACCTTGGGCACGGGCGAGGACTGGAAGGGTGCTGCCGGTCGGCTCGCGGTGCGGCCGATGGACGCGATCGTCGAGCTGCTCCGCGGCCAGGACAAGAAGGACACCGAGGCTCCCGCAGGCACACCCGGGGGTGCCGCCCGCTGGGCGGGGGTGTTCCGGCAGGTCCTCGGCATGGTCGGCCAGCCCGAGTCGTGGTTGGCGCTCGGCCTGCAACGTCTCAACCAGGAGTCCGGCGGTAACCCGACGGCGGTCAACCGGACGGATATCAACTGGCAGCACGGCACCCCGTCGGTGGGGTTGATGCAGGTGATCGGCCCGACGTTCCGCGCCTACGCCGGCCGCTATGCGGGAACCGGCCCGTTCCTGTACGGGGTGTCGACCGATCCGACCGCGAACATCTACGCGGCGACCATGTACACGCTGGGCCGTTACGGCAGTCTGTCCGCCTGGGGCCGTCCGGGTGGCTATGACACGGGGAACGGGAAGCGGTGGCCGTCCGGAACGTTGGGCTACAACCTGTCGGGCGAGAACGAGTACGTCTGGCGGGAATCGCAGCTGGCGGCGAAGGCCAGCGTTCCCGTGTCCGGCGGCCGGTCGGTGCAGGTCGTGAACCATTTCAACGTCGACGCCCGCGGCGCCACCGACCCGCGGGCTACCGAGGAAGCCGCGGAACGCGGCGCCCGCCGCGCGATCGCGGATCACATGGTGACCCTCGACCAGATGCTCACCCAAGGCGTCGGGGGCGAGGTCTAACCTGCGTCATCCTCGGCTTGGTCCCGGGCCTGCACCATCCGACAGTCCGGGCATGTGCTCCTCGATGGAAGCGGCCGGAAGGTCAGGGTGACCCCCGGCCCCCTCCGCCGGTGCCTATGCATCCGGCATCGCAGGACAATCGCTGCCGGATTCTGCCTCTCACGGGGTGACTCGACGCCCATGCAGACGAGGATGGTCCGGTCGCGGCCCGGCATGCAGTAGTCCGGATGTTGGCCGCCTCGGACGGCAATGGAGACGCTGGTCGGGGCACCCGGCCCAGCTCGGCATGCCCCGCCTCGCGGCTGGCCTACGGCACCGAGACCAGGTTGACCGTCAGGTTCGCCAGCGGACCGCCGCCGCCGTCCCGGTCGGCCTCGACCTGAAATGTGCCCGTCGGATCTTGCGCGGCGAACCCTGCGAGGAACAGGCCGCTCACCTGCGGCGGCAGCTTGTCCGGTCCGCTGCCACCCGACGTGTCATGCTGCCTGCCGCCGGAGACCATCTCAGCGCCGTTATAGGCCATCGTGATGGTCCCCGACGTCCCGTTCGTCACCCGGTAGGCCACCACCACCGTGCCATTGCCGGTGTCCGAGTAGGCGCCCATCGGCGCGACGGTGACACCGCTGACGGTCTGCGCCGGGCCGCCGACTGCGACGACCGTGCGCACCGGCTGGCCGTCGATGTCGAAACTGGCGATACGCCCCTGCCCGTCGTAGTGGAAGTTCGAGAACTCGGCGCACGGATGCTGATCTTCTGGGACGTTGTCGCATTCGGTCAACGTCCCCGGCTTCCCCTGGCTCGTGAACCGTCCGGCCGGCAGCGTGTGCCCCGCGGACGTCACCGCGTCCGTGTAGGCCACGATGTAGTTGATGTACGCCCGTGCCGCCGAGTTCGGTGACGTCAAGGGCACCAGGTCCTGCTGGGCTTTGACAGTGGTGACCGTCAACCCGGACACGAACCGGTCCGCGGCGTCGCCCGGCGTCGAGCGGACCGGAGCGGGTTGGGATGCTGCGCGGGGGGCCGCCGGCTGCGGGTGTCCGCTACTTCCGCACGCGGCAGCAGCGAGAAGCGCGACACAGGCCCCCGTGATCCTGACAATTCGCATGCGGCCGGACACTACCCGCCGCGTCGGATCGCAACGCCGGCAAGGGAAAACCCCGACTCAGGCCGGGCGCCCATCTGCGGAAGTCTCCCACACCGCCCGGCTGATCGTGTAGATCGAATACTCGCCGCCCTGGATCGTCTCCGCGCGGTCGAAGGTGAGGCCGAGCTTCGTGGCGACGTGGATCGAGCCGGTGTTGTCGGCGGTCATGATTGAGATCAGCCCGTCACGTTTGACCACGTCGAACGCGAACTCGACCGCAGCCCGCCCCGCCTCGGTCGCCAACCCCTCACCCCACCGTTCCCGGCGGATCGTCCACGCGACCTCACAGCCCGGCCAGCCCAACGCCTCATACAGCCCAGCCCGGCCGAGAAGCTGCCCGGTGGCCCGGTCCTCGACCGCCCACATCCCGAAGCCGCGTAACGCCCAGTGGCCGATCTGAAACGCCGTCTGCGACCAGGCCGCGGCGTCCGTCTTCGGCTGGGGAGTGTGATCGGCCATACCCGGCCCAGTGACGATCTCCAGATAGTCGGCGACGTCGCCGGCCTGCCAGCCGCGCAGCACCAGCCGCGGCGTGAGGACGGTTGGAACGCCGTGGGAGTCGGGTTCGCCGTAGTCGAGGGTCATGCGCCACTCCCTGTTCCTGCCGGTAGTGCCCGCCGGTGTGCTTGGAGTCGTTCGCCGAGTTCGACGACGGCCCGTTGACCGTCCCAGCGTGCGCCGAGTTCCTGCCAGATCTGCCCGGACCGCTGAATCACGGTCCGGGTCGGCCGCCCGTCGAGCACGGCCAGGGCGCGGGAGGCGGCGTCGGCGGCCTGCTCGGGATCCGGCTGGGCTCGCCGGAGGAACGCCTGCGCGAGGGCGTTGTAGGTGCCGCCGATGTCCTCGTAGCCGCCGCCGGTGGTCTGGAGGATCGCCAGGGATCGGCGGGCGTGCGGTTCGGCGTACTCGCCGTCGCCGAGCCGGCCCGAGACGACCGCGAGGAAGCAGTGGATCAGCTCTTCACCGAACGGTTCGGTACCGACCATCGGTTCGCCGAGCCACACCGAGTCCTGCATGTCGCGCAGTGCCTGGCGGGCCTGGTCGTGCTGGCCTGCGGCGGCGCGGGCCCGTGCTTCGTAGGCGGCGAGCCGGGCCCGCAGGTAGGGGTGCGCGCCGATCCGGGCCTGTGCGGCGATCTCGGCGGCGGCGGTGTGCCGGCCGGTGTAGTAGGCGATCGACGTCTTCAGGGTTGCTACCGAGCCGGAGAGCAGCGGGTCGTTGACGTCGCGGGCGTACAGCTCGGCGAGGGAGGCGAAGCGGCGGGCGGCGGCGTCGTCGCCGAGGTTGAACGCGAGCCGGCCGCCGTAGAACGAGAACAGCCCAGCCATCGTGGTGACCCGGGTCCGGACCCGGGCGGACAGGCGGCTGTCGAGCAGTCGTTCCGCGTCCCGCCATCCCGCCACGATCAGCGGGGTGAGCGTGGCATGTGGGGTGCTGGTGTAGCTGCTGCCGATCTGGTCGAGGTGTTCGTCGAGTTCGTCGAGGGTGAGCGGGTCCGGGTCGGCCGAGGCTACCCGGCGGGAGACTTCGGCGGCGAGGCCGGCGGCGACGGTGAGCGCGCCGAGTTCGACGAACTCCCGCCGGTCCGCACCATCCGACGGGCCGGCGTTCGGGGTGTCCTCGGCGGGGATGCTGGCGCGTGCGGACAGGCCGCGTAGTCGCTCGGCCTGGTCGGCGGCGCGGATCCGGTCGCCCAGGTCGGTCAGCTCGGTGCCGCAGCCGAACAGTTCGTCGTACGCCTGGAGAACGTGGCGGGCGGGTAGTCGGCCGCCGTTGCGCACCTGGGAGACGTTCTTGCGGTCGTAGCGGGTCCGTGCCTCGATCTGCTTCCCCGACAGGCCGTGGTCGTCCTGGAGGTCGCGGAACCGTGCGGCGAGCCGCTGGCGTAGGGCGTCCACAGCATCAGCGTGCACGGCGGTTCCCCTCGGCCGGCGGAACGCGATGGGTGGGACATGATGCCTCACCCCTGCGGGGGACGATCTCACCCTCCCCGCCGGATGTCACGCGCTGTGTCATAGGTCGTGCACGGCGGGAAACATGCCGGCCACTCCCTCAACGCCGGCATCCCGCCGCATCCGGGCCCTTCGGCGGCCCGAGGCGGGGAGAGGCCACCGGACGATCATGCCTCTCCCCGCCAACCCGGGTCTCGGCCCGAGCGTCGAGACCGGCCCACCCGCACCCCAACCCCACAGGAGGATGCGCCATGAACCACGAGACCGCAGGCTCGGCGGCGACCGCGACGGTCGACCTGCCCAGCCCGCATACTGCCGGTGAGCGTGCCGCGGTGATCCTCGACCTGATCCAGGAGCACCCCGAGTTCAACCGGCTGCGCGCGAGCACGCTCAAGTACCCCACCTGCTGGGCTACGTTCACGGGCTACCCGCTGATCGCGGAGTGGGACCTGGACGCCGACGGGCCGAACCTGTTCGTCGAGGGTCTGCGGACGATGGCCATGAAGGCCGCGGTGTTCGAGCTGACCCGCGACGAGCGGGCCGCCGAGCTGCTCGTCTCCGCGCCGGTCGACGAGATGGTTCACGCGCTGACCGCGCAGTTCACGATCCTCTCGCGGATCCAGAACGACCTGGCGCTCGTCTTCATCCACTCGACCGACGCGGAACGGTTCGACTACGACGTCGACGGCTACACCGACCAGGTGTACCGGGCGGCCGGCTGGGGTGAGCTGCCGCGCCGCTACTGGCTCGGAAAGGCCGAGACGAAGCGGCGTCTCGACATCCTGTTCGAACACTACGAGTCGATCGGCGTACAGGCCGGCGGCCGGGCCCACTTCCTCACCTTCGGCCGTTAGAGAGCGGACAGCGCGGCCCGCAGCGCCTCGACGACCACCTCGGCGGGGAAGCTGCGGGCCGCCTCCCGTTCCGCGTCACCGAGCACCACATCCACCCGGCCGGGACCTGCGTGGCGGACCAGCGCCGTCACCCATCCGGCCAGCGCGTCGGCGTCCGTCGGCATCGGCCCCACCGCCGCACCCGAAGACGTCGGTGCGGGCCACCGCTCACCCGCGGAGGCGTACCGGCCGGGCCGCACCCCGATCCGCTCCGGGTGGATGCACACCGGCACCCCGCTCGCCGCCTCCCGCCGATACCCGGTCGTGGAGTCGTACCGGCATCCGGGCTGCGGGCCGTCGACCACGTCGAACCGGCCCGGGTCGTGGACCTGACCCGGGCAGACCGCGCACAGCGCATCCTCATCCCAGGGATGATCCATGACCTCGCCGAACCCCACCCGCCCATCATCACCGCATCCGACGCGCAGGTCCGTACTCACCCGGCCACGGTCACCGGTCATCGAACACGCTCTCGGGATCGCCCGCGACTGGTGCGCCGGGCAGATCATCGACGGCGCGCCCGCGCTCGGCCACGCGGTGCGGGTCGCGCTCACCCTCGGCCGGCACCTGCCCGCCGTCCCACCCGAGCTGACCGCGGCGATTCTCCTGCACGACGTGCTCGACTACCGCGGTTCCGACCTGGTGGACAGCACGATTGCTCGCCAGTGCGGCCAACGCACCCTGACGATGGTGTGGCTGATGTACGGCGAGCACACCGCCATGGACAGCTATGGCGCCGCGCCGGCGATGGCGCTGCGCCGCCTGGAACGGCTTCCCGACCTGGTCGCAGCCGCCCTCACCGCTGACAAGATCGTCAGCGTGGGGTATGTGCTGCGCGGCGCCCAGCACACCGCCGACCCGGCCGCCTACTGGCCGGCACGGCGGCCGTTCCTCGACCTGGTGCCGTACCTGCGGGCCTTCCACACGGCCACCGCTCACCGGATCCCCACCACCCTCGCCGGCGAGCTCGACACGCTCGTCCGCGACGCCGAGACCGCCACCACCTGACCGCCGGCTGCCGCCGGGCACGAACCGTACGGGGGAGATCACATGTCCTGGCAGACCACCCCGGTCGCCTCGGACGCACCGACAGTCCGCGTCGCCCGCTCCGGCGCCGACGTCGTCATCCGCCACCACACCGGCCACACCCGCCGTGACCTTCGTCTTCCGCTGGTCGTCTGGTTCGGCGTCGTCCGCGCGATGCGCGCCGGCCGGCTCGGCGAGGCGTGGACCTCGCTCACCGCGTCGGGCGGCCGAGCCCGACTCCACGACGGCACGATCGAACTGGGCTACGGCTACCTGCATCAGCGCACCGCCACGCTGCCCGCGCCGGTCTGGCGGGCCCTGGCCGCCGCCGTCTGCGTCGGCACGCTGGACCAACTGCCCCACGCCGACGACCACGAGCTCGCCGACGCGCGGAGCGAATCGTGAGCCCCGCGCCGGTCCGGCCGGTCGGCGCCATCGACCCCGCTGAGCTGCACCGGGTCCTGCTCTGGGCGCACAACCAGGCCGCCGGGGCGTCGGGTGGGTTCACCGCGCAGCGTGCCGCGGATCGCCTCCACGCCTCCGTGGCCGGCATCACCGCGGCCTTCGACGTCCTCGCCACCCTCGAGCTGCTCACCTCCCAGCGCACCCGCCACGGTCTGTCGATCTACTACCGGGCCGGCCTGGACGACCTCACCCCGGCCGGCTGCCGTCCGCCTGCCCGGATCAGCCGGCGGGAACTGTGGGCGGCGGTCGCCGGGGTGTGGCGGAGCACCGGCGACGCGACCACGCAGACCATCGCCGTCGCGCTCGACGCGCCCGCCGGCCCGGTCGATCGGACCTGGCTCGCGCTGCGCCTGGCGACGTGGACGGCCGCGGAGCTGCTCGCGCTCACTGACGGGCACCGGTGGACGCTGACACGGGCTGGTCTCGCCCGCGCCGAGCAGGTCCGCACCGCCCGCCTCACCGACGGGGAAGCGTGGGCCGCGATCGCCGCCGAACAGCCCCACCCCGACCGGCCCATCAATCCGGACGCCGTCGCCCGCCGGCTGGGCATCACCCTGCCCAGGTTCGACGAGTGGACCGATCAGGCTGTGCGGGCCGGCGCCCTGTCCCGTGCGAAGGGCGGCGCGCTGGCGCTGACCATCGCCGGAAGGCTGCTACTACTCGGGGCCGCAGCCGCACCGGAGACGTCGGATCCGCGATCATAGGAACTGGCGGAATGGAGGCAGGCCATGGCAGAGGATTTCAGCAGCACGATTAGCCGGCTTCAGGTGGCAGCGGACGCCGCCCGAACTGTGACCACAACAGGGCAGAACCGGGAACGGGGGCGCAGCGATGGGCATAGCTGGGCGAAGAACACGGCCCGGTCGCTGCCCGACGTTGAACGGGTGATGGCCTCGACCGCGCCGGACGGGTTCGGCGGGGATGACGTGCTCGGCGCCGCCGTCGAGATCGGCGCTACCAACACCGGTGCCACCGGCTACCGTGACGGCTTCCGTGCCGGTGTCGCCGAGGTGTGGGCCGCGGTGAAGTCTCAGGTGACGGTCTAACCGGACGTCGCGTCCGGCTGCGGGCTGGTGTCGCCGGCCGCCGCCTCCGGTTCGCTGCCGTGCGTGCCGCGGTCGTCCGATGTTGTCGCCGCCGGCCGGTCTTTCTCGGCGGGAAGCGGGATCGGGATCCGGTAGCCGCGGGCGGCCTGCTCGGCGGGACGCACAATGTCGGCGGTCTCAACGCGCCGATCCCCTGCAAGGTGAGTTCGTTCCACGACCTGCACCCATGCGCCGGACGCGAGGCTGAGCGCAGCCCGTTCGCTGTCCGTCGCAGGCCGGGCGGTCACGATCTCCTCTACCGCGTCGATCAGGACGCCGATCGAGTCGAACCGGGCGACCACACCGACCGGGCCGTCGCCGCCTTCGGGTTCCTCGATCGGTGTGCCGCCGACGAGCGCGAACGGTTCCCAACTCACCGACGTCTGCGTCGGCTCGCCGTTCGCCCGAAAGACGTACTCCGTGCGCATCACATGCTCGCCGACGTCGATGCCGAGGCGGGCCGCGACGTCCGGATCTGCGCGTTCCCTGCGGGTGACCCACTGCCAGTCCGGGGTGGCTTTGACCTTCGCCGTGTCGCGGGCGAACGGCGACGTCGGACCGCTGGCGCTCCGCTGATAGCGGTCGGTGGCCCACTGAACGTCAACCGCTGGCCGGCGGCGCGCGAAGGATCCGCGGCCGTGCTGGCGGACGATCCAGCCTTCGACGCGCAGCACTTCGAGTGCCTTGCGGACGGTTTCGCGGGTGGTGTTCCACTCGGCGGCGAGGCTGCTTTCTGATCCGACCCGGGCGCCGCTGGCGATCTCACCGCTGGCGATTTTGGACCGTATGTCATCGCCGATGCGGATGTAGAGCGCGCGCCCGTCGCCACCGTCTGTCACGGCGATCACGCTACCGGACTCCCCTAGACAGGTCGACCTGTCGGGTTGTCACCATCCTGGCAACTCCCCTAGACATGCATAGGTGAGCTGCGTATCGTTCCCCGCATCACACCGACACCCACAGCAAAGGGGAGCCACGTGGCGAGCATTCGGGACGAAGCGATCACCGCCGCCATGGAGATCACCAACCCGCAGGACAAGGCGCACCAGCTCACGACGATCATCCGGCACATGCTGCCCGCCACCTCGGCGACGCTGGTCGAAGCGGCCGCCGACGCCGCCCGGCAGATCGTCGACCCGGCACGGCGATCCGCCGCACTGGAGGCCCTGCACAAGGCGACCGGCGGCCAGTAGTAGCACCCGACATCCGAAGGCATCGCCGCGATCCGTGCGGGCCGAACGGCGACTAGCCGCTCAAGGCCACACACGGAAAAGAACTGGCCCCCTCAGGTGCGGTGAACACCGAAAGGGGGCCGGCTGATCAACTCTCACACACCTGAGGAGAAGATCATGAACCACATTGTCGCAGATGATCCCATCGTCGCCAACCTGGACAAGCCGCTAGCAGACCCGCTCCTCGATCCCGTCACGCGGATCAGCGTCATGCTGGCGGACACGATGATCAGCGACTGGGCGTCGGAAGCGTTCCTCGCGCAGCGTAAGACCATCGTCCACATCGCCCGCGCCGGCAAGGCCGCCGGTGGCCGCGAGTTCAAGCCCCTGATCTCCGTCGGAACCTGCTCCACCGCCTGCGTCACCGCGTCGTCCCTGCTGCTCGACGAGTGGTGGGTGGCACGCGAGTTCTCGCCCTGCTCGCCCGGCTGCCTCGTCGAGCTGGCCATGACGGTCAACGACTGGTCGGAGCAGGCGCGTCAGCTCCCCAAGGGAGAGCCGGTCCCGGTCGGATACCCGGTTGAGGTGGATCCCATCACCGCCGCCAGCCTGACCGCCAGTTCCAGGGCTGGCGGGGCCCTCGACATCCTCGAAAAGGTCGTCGAGGTGGTCCGAGCAGTCCGTGAAGTCCGGGACGCACCCCTGATCTAGACCGGACTCCATCCGCGCCGGTCATCCCCCGACGGCCGCCCCGCCGCTTCTCCCACTCGCCAGCGGCGGGGCGGCCGTCGCCGTTTCACCACCTTCTCAAAGGAACGTGCATGAACCTCGACGACCGGGCTCTGACCAGCCCGGACAGCACCGGGACGCCCATCGGACCCGTGGATGTGACCTGGCGGGACCTGCGCCGCATGGGCCAGGACCACGCGGACGTGTTCTGCGGGATCGGCGACGTCATCGACGACTTTTGGAGTAACCAGCTCGTCGCGGTCGTAATCCCGCACGCGAAGATCCTCGGGTCGAAGGCGCGGAGCGCAACGTCCGTCGCGCTGCTTCGCGAGGCCCTGAACGGTCTGCCCGACGACCTTTTCCTCGCCGGCGGATGGATGCCGTGGGACACCGAAGGCAACGAATCCACACAGCTGATCTTCGTCAGAGCGTCGGACGACGACGAGAACGACGACGAGGCGGCACAGGGATGACCGCCGTGCCGATCGTCCCCGTCGACCAGTTGGAACCGACCCCCGCCGAGCTGACCGACGCCCGGAAGTCGTTCGCCGACTGCGACAGCTACAACGACTGCAAACGCGAACTGGCGATCTGGGCCGTCCACCTCGACGACCTCGCCGCCGCCCTGGCCCGCGGGGACCACGACCAGGCCGCCCACTTCATCCGGATCATGCGTGCGGCGCTCCGAGTCCACGACGAGTGGACCGCCCGGTGGCGCCAGTCCGCCGACATCTGGGACGCCGACTATCCCGCGTGGCCGCCCGGCAGGGAGCTGACCGTATGAGCGCCGTAGCGGTACCCGCGGTGGCGATCCTGCTTGCCGACCTGGCCCCCGACAGCCCCGGGCAGGCCCACGCCACCCGGATGCTGTCCCGGGTCGCCACGGTGGACGAGTGGCCGCGCAGGATGGCGACGGTCACCCTGCCCTACGCCGAGGTGCTGGTCGACGCGCTCGACGCATACGACCCGGCCCTCGCTGCGGCAGCGATCCGCAGCATCGTCGCCCACGTCCGTGCCGGCCGGGCCCGCTGGCACGAGCTGGACCCCGCCACGGGAACGCTTCCTCTGACGGGGCAGCCGACATGAGAACCGATCCCCTCAACGAGGCTGTGGCCGCCCTCGGCCGGTCCGGCGGCGCCACACCGCCGGTCGAGCAGGCCACCGCCGCCGCGTTGCTGTCCCTCGCCCTGTCCACCCGGGAGATCGCCGGCATCATCGACGCCGAACCCTGCCCGCACGCCCGGCACCGGGCCGGACTCCTCGCCCGGATGCGCGCCGACATCACCCACGCCGGCAATCGGGCGGTGGCCCTGCTGGCGGTCAGCCTCGCCGCCGCCGGGTTCACCGCCGCCATCTGGAACCCCGGCAGGCTCGGGACCCTGCCCGCCGGGTTCGTCTGCGCCGCCCTGGCCGCCATGCTCGCCGCCGCCGCGATGTTCGGCTTCGGACTGGTCGCCCACCAGCCCGCGCCCGGCGGCGTCGTCGACAGCGACCCCGGCGACGAGGACACGGCCGACGCGGAGATCAGCCGTCTCGCCCGCGCTGTCGACGTGCAGGGGCAGAGGACCCGGGCCGGTCTGCTGCTCCTCACCACCGCTACCGCACTGATCTGCACGGCCGGTATCGCCGCGCAGCTGGCCCGCTGACAGACCGCACCACTCGCGCCACCCGATCGGAAGGATGAACCAGGCCATGTGCATCGACCTCGACGCGGACAGCCCCGAAACGGACGAGACCGAGAACGAAACCGTCTCCGTCTTCGAGGACATCGCCGACGCGCTGCGCGGTCTCAGCGAGTGGGGGGAGCTGTCCGAGAACAGCATCAAGATCATTCAGATGATGGCCGCTGGCGCCTTCACGATCTTCGCTGCGTTGCAGGACGGCGACGCACGCGACCAGGGGGACACCAGCCGCGACGCGCCGAGGCTGGCGGCCGACGAGTGCCGGACCATCGCCGAGCTGTTCGCCGACTTCGTCGACACCTGCACCGTGCTGCGTGACGATCGGTCGCGTCGGCGGCATCTGCTCAACGGCGCGGCCGGTCTGCTCGCCACTGTGTCCCCCCTCAACGTGAAGACGGCGACGCTCGACACCGCGGCGTAACTCGGTCGCCGCACCGCAGCCCCGCACGCTGACCACCGCAACCGCACACCGCACCGCAATGGTGCGGGGAGCCGGTTGCGGTGCGGTGTGCGGGGCTGCGGCGTTTGCGGCCCGCGGGTGCGGTGTGCGGTGGTGGCACCTCTTGCGGTGGTGCGGTGCGGTGTCGGCTGCGGTGCGGTGGGCCTCCTCGCGGCGCGCGGCGTTGCGGTTGACACCGCATGCGGTGCGGTCTGGACGGGATGCGGTGCGGCGCCGCACACCGCAAGCGGTGCCGAGCTGACCTGCGATTTTGCGGTGTTTCTTGCGGTGCGGTGTCGCAGGACGTGCGGTGCGGTGCGGGGTTGCGGCGTTGCGGTCCTGCGGTGATGCGGTGCGGTGCCAACCCGCACGCCGCACCCGGTGCCGCATTGCGGTGGTCGTGCGGTGCGGCGCTCGGCGGGACTTGCGGTGCGGTCTGCGCCAGGGCCTGCGGTGCGGAGGTTGCGGCGGGCACCGTACGTACGGCCGCGGTGCGGCCCGGCCCGCCGCATCGGGACGAGCATGGCGGGTCGTGCGGCCCGGGGGAGGCGGTGGCCGGTGCGGTCCCGGCCCGTACGACCGGGCTGCGGCCCGTACGGTGCGGCACCGTCCGTACGGCGCCGCGGCACCCGATGTGGTCCCGGCTGGTGCGGCCGGGTCCGTACGAACAGTGCCGCTGGCCGGCGCGGATATGGCGTTCGGTGCGGCGCGGTCAGTACGTCCGGCATCCACGCGCCGTTGGTAAGGCGGCCGAGGCCCACAGACGTACGGCCAGGTTCCCCATGGTGGCCGTGCGGCCTGCGGATCCCGTACGGAGATGGTGAACGCCGCCAGCTTGTACGGTGCGGCGCGGTCCGTACGGCCGTACGGCGCGGGGACCGCTTCGGCGGCCAACCGTCCGGAAGCGTACGGCGGCGCCATACGGTCCCATTGCCATTGCGTTGCGCTGGGGTCCCTGCACCGGCTGCGCTGCTCGACGCTGATGCGCTGCGTCGGGTGCGTCGGGACTTGCGTCGTGCGCTGCACCGCCAGCCGACGCAACCAGCGGATGCACACCGGTGCTGGCCTGCATATTTGCGTTGTTAGCCATGCGAAGCAAAGTTGCGTTGCGCTGCGTCGGGGCAGGGTGGCGACGCAACCTCGACGTGCGTTCGTTGCGCTGCACCGTGCGCCGGGCATCTGATGCGTTGCGCTGCTGCGCTGCTGCGCTGCCCCCGGGGTTTGCGCTGCCGCCCGTTGCGTTGCGTCGCTGCACTGCGCCGGCCGCCTGCGCTGCGTCGCTGCGTTGCACTGCGGCCGAGGTGCACTGCCCGGTGCGTCACCTCGACGGGCCGCGGAGACGGCGTCCCCCGGAAGGAGATGGAACTGTCCGAACTCATGTCACTCGGGAAGGCGTTGGAAGAGCTGGAAGCGCCGAAGGCCCGGGAGCGGCGTCGAGAGCACGGCGGGACGGCTCCAGGGCGAGCCGCCCAACACTCAGCATCCGGTGATGCTGAGTGTGCTGAGGACACCCACCGCGGCAAGGTGTCGTCGATCGTGGCTCGTGAGCTGGGTTTGACGCCGACGACCTACGAGCGGCTCCGGTCCGTCTACCGGGCCGCGGAGGACCCGGCCGAGAACGGCAGCGCCGAGGGGGCCGACGACCGCAATATGGTCACAATGACCATTACGCGATCAGACGGCAGGGATGATCTTCGGTGACGGTGCGGTACGCCGCCGCGGCGCCGCCTCGCCGAACACCAGGAACCACATCCGCTCGATCAGCTCGCCGTCCTGGCGCATCTGCCCGTCGGTGAACCGCACCTCGTACCGGCCGTAGACCCCCGGCCCTGCCTCTTCCAGTACGGGCCGCGCCTTGGCCTTCAGCTTCCGCGCCAGGGCCTCCAGTCGGGCAGCCTCGGCCCATGCGGCGGCGGTGCCAGCCGGGGACGGCGCGGGTGCGGGTGATGTTCGCGGCGCGCCGCTCGGCGTAGGTGTGGACGCTGGCGGCGCTGACGCCGTCGCCGAGCCGGTCGAGCTTCCCGGCTCGCAGGTAGCGGCGGATGGTCTGGGGCTGAACGTCGAGGGTGGCCGCGGCGCTGGTGATGCTGACGGGGTGCTCAACGGGGGCGGCGGTGTACGTGGTGAGTTCGGTGATCGTCATCGCTGCCCCCGGGTTGCCGACTTCCTGTAGGCAACACCCTAGTAGGCAACTACCTAGCTAGGCAACCCCCTAGATGGTGACTGCCCGGTAGACTGTTGCCTATGGCAGAACACCGGGCGACAGGCCGCCTCATGGGCCTCCGAGAGATCGAAGACAAGCTCGGCGTCTCCCGCCAACGAGCACACCAGCTCACCGAACACCCGAGCTTCCCTGCCGCCTACGACGTGATCAAAGCCGGCCGGATCTGGCTCGCTGAGGACATCGACACGTGGATGCGCACCACCGGCCGGACCGCGAAGACCCCCTGACCATCGCGGCCTTAGCCGAGGCGATCACGACTCGGCACCGCATGTGCGACGCGGCCGGACCCCGGTCTAGGTGCTGAGCGAAGGGCCACATGGGGGCCACAGCGGTCCAGCTGTCGTCGTGCTCTGGACGGGCATGCACAGCGCATGGAGAAGCTGAGCCCCGCAATTCGATCATTGAAAGCTCGCGCGGCAGCGAACGTGTCGTGGGCGCGGACGGTGGACCGGTCGGGGCGGACGGCGCCCGCGCGGGCGGCGGCGCTGGCCCGGTTCGAGACGCAGGTCGACCCGGATGGGGTGCTCTCAGCCGACGAGCGGGCCAGACGCGCCGAGTACGCCTTCAAAGCGCACATGCAGCAGATGGCGGTACGCAGCGTGAAGGTGCGGCAGGCACGGCGCCGAGGTGAGAGCGCGTGACGGCGATCCCGGCCGCGAGAAAGCCTTCCGGCGCCCCGGACATCAAGGAAGACCCTCGGTGGTCGGGCGTTCGATCGGTCCGTGTCGAGCCGGTGTCGGTCGTGGACCTCGACGAGCTGTGGACCACCAACGACGTCGCCGAGCACTGCAACGTCAGCGAAGGAGCTGTCCGCTACTGGCGGCAGACCAACACAGGACCGCCATACGCGAAACTCGGCCGGCTTGTCCGCTACCGTCCCTCTGACGTCCGCGCCTGGCTGGACCAGCAGTTCGAGAGTGATCGACAGGCGGTGCCCTTGATCGGCAAGTAGCAGTAGACCGGCGGACCGGACAAGCCCGACCGGACGGTCACCGCCCCGACGAATCGTCCGGAACCTGCGTCACAGAGATGGCCCAGCGCCGACCCTCAAACCAGGAATGCCACCGGCGAGGGGGACGCAGATGGGGTCGACCGGGCGCTACCCGCTGGGCGTCATGTTCTTCACCGCGTTCTTCGCTGCCGCGTGCGCCGCCGAAGGCGTCGTCGCTGTCGCCCTCGGCTGGTCGGCGGACCTCATATGTGAGCCTGTGGCCGTCGGCATCCTGCTAGTCGGAGCCGCCCTCGTGTCCGCCGAACGGCACGGCGGCACCGCACGCGCCGACCGGGCCACGACCGGCGCCGTCCTCGCGCTGATCGGAGTCGTAGTGGCCGCAGCCTTCGGGCTGGGCGTTACTGCGGTGACGCGAGACGGGATCCGCCAGTGGCGGGGATACCTGCTGATCTTTGAATCCCTCTGTGCGCTTGCCGGTTTCCGGGCTCTGGGCTACCGCATCCTGAGCCGGCCACCTGGCATCTGAGAGCCCTCAGTGCGGGATCGCAGGGTAGTCGCGCCGTTCCCCATGCCCTCGACCATCCGCAAGTCGGACAGAGCGCAGCAAGCCGTCACGGCGGTGACGAAACCAGCCAACCCGTCGCCCGCGCCGTTCCGGAGGCGTGAGACTCGGCCGGGTATGCGACCGGCGAGGGGAACTGGATGCGGCCGATCGATCGCGACTTCCTGTTCACTGTGATCTTTGCTTCGACTGTCAGCCTTGTGTGCGGGTCCTTCGGGATCGTGGTCGTCCAGCTCTACGACACGTCGACCATGGGCCTGTTCCTCATGGCCGCCAGCGTCGTCACAGCCACACTTCCCATCCTGATCGCGGACCGCAGAGGGTTCGGACTGCGACCTGGACCAGCAGCGCGAATCGACCGCGCTGTGGTCCGGTGGATGGCAACGCTAGCGGCCCTCGTTGTCGCGGCGTCCGTGCTTGTCGGCATCGTGATCCTCGTCCGCGACGCGCGCCGATGGCAGGGCTACCTGCTCGCCGGCGGCGCTGTCCTGAATGGCTGGGCGTCCGTCGAGTTCGTCCGCCGCCTGCTCGGCCGCCCAGCGGAAGGGGGGCCATAGCCGCTCCGCTGGTCGTCAACTGCGGGGCCGCCGCTCAGCCACACCTTGACGATCACCAAGTCCCACGCCGTGCCCGATGGATCAACAGCTCTCGGGCATGCCCCCTCCCGGCAGGCGCTTCCGGGCTAGGCGGCGAGTGGAAACCTGCTACGTTGCAGCGTGTTCTACGTCGCTCCACGGGGGAAATGATGGACAGTAGATCTAGCGTTGTTCCAGTACCGCCACGTCGGACGCAACTACCGAGGGGAGGTACCAGGCAGATGCCCTCCGTGCACGACGTCGCCGCCTACATCCTCGACCAGGCCGGCCCCATGACCGCCATGAAGCTCCAGAAGCTCGTCTACTACTCGCAGGCATGGCACCTCGTCTGGGACGACGACGTCCTGTTCCCCGAGCCGATCGAGGCATGGGCCAACGGCCCCGTCGTCCCCGCGCTGTACGCCCAGCACCGCGGCCGGTACACGGTGGAAGCCCCCTGGCGGTGGGGCAGCGGGGACGCGCTCACCGACGCGCAGCGCGAAAGCATCGACGAGGTGCTGAACGCCTACGGCAGCTTCACCGCCCAACAGCTCAGCGTCCTGTCGCACAGCGAGCGGCCATGGCAGGAGGCTCGCCGTGGCCTGCAACCGCTTGAGCGGGGTTCCGAGGTCATCGAGCCCACGACCATGGCCGACTACTACGGTTCCCTGCTCCAGGACGACAGCCCCAGCGAGCCAGTGCGTGGCTCGGCGGTTCCCGAAGACTGATGGGCAAGGGGCGATCGAAGAAGACCCCGCCGATCACGCTCCCTCCGCAGCGCCACGACGCCCCCCGGCGTGCCTCCAAGGTCCCGGACCAGGACACAAGCTCTGCGCGGATCTGCTGGCGGTTCAACCTCGCTGACACCGAAGGCTCATGGGCGATCACGCCAGCATCATGGCCCGAGGTCATCGGGCATCTCAGACAGTTCGAGAGCATGACTGTGCACGAACTGTTCGCCGCCGGCAGGGATACGGGGAAGGACTACTCCCTGGAGCGTGGGTTCCCCCAAGACGAGGCGAACAGGCGGTGGCAGGCACTCGGTCTTGACGATCAAGATCGGGTGTCCCGGCTTAGGCATGGTGGACCGATCCGGATCTACGGGCTAAGGGTCGGGAACGTCTTCCATGTCCTTTGGTGGGACCCGGAGCACAAGATCTGGCCGAGCGGTTCGAGGTGGTCTGGTGGCCGCTGGATCCTGCCCTGATCCTCGTACGACCGAGTGATGCGGCCTCGACGACCATGTCCAGTGAGCGGGGCGCGAACCCGAAGAGCCCTGCACCCAGCCCGAGAGGTGGTTACCAGCCGCGGGCCCGCCACTCGGCCAGATGAGGCCGCTCCGCGCCGATCGTCGAGTCCCAGCCGTGGCCCGGATACACCCATGTCTCATCCGGCAGCGGCCCGAAGACCTTGCGCTCCAAGTCGTCCATCAGGCTCGTGAACTCATCCGGAGTTGTTGTCCGGCCAGGGCCGCCGGGGAACAGGCAGTCGCCGGTGAACAGGTGCGGGGCGGCGGGGTCGGCGTCGTAGAGCAGGGCGACCGAGCCGGGGGTGTGGCCGACGAGGTGGATCGCCCGCAGGGTGGCGCGGCCGACGGTGACCCCGTCGCCGTCGTGAATGATCCGAGCGGTCGGTACCGGGATCTCGGCTGCGTCGTCGGCATGGGCGACCGTGGTCGCGCCGGTGGCGGCCACGACCTCGGCGAGGGCCTGGACATGGTCGCTGTGGCGGTGACTGGTGACCACGGTGGCGAGACCGGCGTCGCCGATCAGGGTGAGCAGGGTGCCGGGTTCGTTCGCGGCGTCGATGAGCAGCTGTTCGCCGGTGGTGGGGCAGCGCAGCAGATAGGCGTTGTTGTTCATCGGGCCGACCGCGACCTTCGTCACCATCAGGCCGGGTAGCGCGCGGGTGTCGGCCGGGCCGCCGACGGTGACCCGGCCCGTGTAGGCGCCGCCGGCCGCGGGCGTGGCGGTGTCGTGCTCGCTGGTCATGGAGGGGACTCCTCTCGCCCCCGGCGGGGCTGGGCGGACCGTGCTGGGACCACACGTGGGTGGAACACCATCATCCGTCAGGTCGTTACGGTCCGGCGGGTGGCGGGCGACGCGGAGGCGGGCGCGCCCGGTCCTGCGGTGGCGCCGGCGGGCGGCCACGAAAACTGTCGGACCCCGTCCGTAGCATGGCCACACCCGACCAGGTCCGATTTTCCGGAAGATCACGAGGGATCGACGATGGCCGACCGACTTGTCGTGCGTGGCGCGCGTGAGCACAACCTCCGCGACGTCGATCTCGATCTGCCCCGGGACGGGCTGATCGTCTTCACCGGGATGTCGGGGTCGGGCAAGTCGAGCCTCGCGTTCGACACGATCTTCGCCGAGGGTCAGCGGCGCTACGTCGAGTCGCTGTCCGCGTACGCGCGCCAGTTCCTCGGCCAGATGGACAAGCCGGACGTCGACTTCATCGAGGGCCTGTCGCCGGCGGTATCCATCGACCAGAAGTCGACCTCGCGCAACCCGCGGTCCACCGTCGGCACCATCACCGAGGTCTACGACTACCTGCGGCTGCTGTTCGCCCGCGCAGGCCGGCCGCACTGCCCGAAGTGCGGGCGGCCGATCTCCCGGCAGACCCCGCAGCAGATCGTCGACCGGCTGCTCGAGCTGCCCGAGGGCACCCGCTTCCAGGTGCTCGCCCCGGTGGTGCGCGGGCGCAAGGGCGAGTACGTCGACCTGTTCGCCGAGCTGCAGAGTTCCGGGTTCGCCCGGGCCCGGGTCGACGGCACCGTCGTCGCCCTCACCGACGTGCCGAAGCTTGAGAAGCAGCGCAAGCACACCATCGAGGTCGTCGTCGACCGGCTGGCGGCGAAGGCGTCCGCCAAGCAGCGGCTCACCGACTCGGTGGAGACGGCGCTGCGCCTCGGCGGCGGGCTCGTCCTCGTCGACTTCGTCGACCGGCCGGCGGAGGACCCGGAGCGCGAGCGAATGTACTCCGAGCACCTCGCTTGCCTCTACGACGACCTTTCCTTCGAGGAGCTCGAACCGCGGTCGTTCTCGTTCAACTCGCCGTACGGCGCCTGCCCGGAGTGCACCGGCCTCGGCACCCGCAAGGAGGTCGACCCCGAGCTCGTCGTGCCCGACCCGACGCTGTCGCTGGCGCAGGGCGCGATCGCCCCCTGGTCCGCGGGGCACAACAAGGAGTACTTCGAGCGGCTGCTCACCGCCCTCGCCGAGGACCTCAGCTTCCGGATGGACACGCCCTGGGAGGGCCTGCCCGAGCGGGCCCGCAAGGCGGTGCTGCACGGTAGTGGCGAGACGGAGATCCACGTCGGCTACACCAACCGCTACGGCCGCAATCGCTCCTACTACACCTCGTTCGAGGGTGTGATCGCGTTCCTCGGCCGGCGGCACCGGGAGGCCGAGTCCGACAGCAGCCGCGAGCGGTACGAGGGTTACATGCGCGACGTGCCGTGCCCGGCCTGCCGGGGCGCGCGGCTGCGGCCCGAGTCGCTGGCGGTGACCGTCGGCGGGCGGTCGATCGCCGAGGTGTCCGGAATGGCCATCGGCGAGTGCGCGGCGTTCCTGCGGGAGCTGGAGCTCACCGAGCGGGAGCAGACCATCGCCGGCCGGGTGATCAGGGAGGTCGACGCGCGGCTGACCTTCCTGCTCGACGTCGGCCTCGACTACCTCTCCCTCGACCGCGCCGCCGGGACGCTCGCCGGCGGCGAGGCACAGCGCATCCGGCTCGCCACCCAGATCGGCTCCGGTCTCGTCGGCGTCCTGTACGTGCTCGACGAGCCGTCCATCGGCCTGCACCAGCGGGACAACCGCCGGCTCATCCAGACCCTGCTGCGGCTGCGTGACCTCGGTAACACGCTCATCGTCGTCGAGCACGACGAGGACACGATCCGGGCGTCGGACTGGGTGGTCGACATCGGGCCCGGCGCGGGGGAGCACGGCGGGCGGGTCGTCGTCTCCGGGCCGGTGGCGGACCTGCTGGCCAGCGAGGAGTCGATGACCGGCGCCTACCTGTCCGGCCGCCGGCAGATCCCGGTGCCCGACATCCGTCGCACGCCGACCAAGGGCCGGGCGCTGACCGTCCACGGCGCCCGCGAGCACAACCTGCGCGACGTCACCGTGTCGTTCCCGCTCGGCTGCTTCGTCGCCGTCACCGGAGTGTCCGGCTCCGGCAAGTCGACGCTGGTCAACGACATCCTCGCCACCGTGCTCGCCAACCGGCTCAACGGCGCCCGCGAGGTGCCCGGCCGGCACCGCACCGTCAGCGGGCTCGACCACCTGGACAAGGCCGTGCGGGTCGACCAGTCGCCGATCGGGCGGACGCCACGCTCCAACCCGGCGACCTACACCGGCGTGTTCGACCACATCCGCCGCCTGTTCGCCGAGACGACCGAGGCGAAGGTGCGTGGCTACCTTCCCGGCCGGTTCTCGTTCAACGTCAAGGGCGGCCGCTGCGAGGCCTGCTCCGGCGACGGCACCATCAAGATCGAGATGAACTTCCTGCCGGACGTCTACGTTCCGTGTGAGATCTGTCACGGCGCCCGGTACAACCGGGAGACGCTGGAGGTCCACTACAAGGGCCGCAACATCGCCGAGATCCTCGACATGCCGATCGAGGAGGGCGCCGAGTTCTTCGCCGCCGTCCCGGCGATCGCCCGCCACCTGCGCACCCTGAACGACGTCGGCCTCGGCTACGTGCGCCTCGGCCAGAGCGCGCCGACGCTGTCCGGCGGTGAGGCCCAGCGGGTCAAGCTCGCCGGCGAGCTGCAGCGGCGCTCCACCGGCCGCACGGTCTACGTCCTGGACGAGCCGACGACGGGCCTGCACTTCGAGGACATCCGCAAGCTGCTCGGCGTGCTCGGCCGGCTGGTCGACGCCGGCAACACGGTGATCGTCATCGAGCACAACCTCGACGTGATCAAGACGGCCGACTGGATCGTCGACATGGGACCGGAGGGGGGCACCGGCGGCGGCCGGGTCGTCGCCCAGGGGGCACCGGAGACGGTGGCTGCGGTGGCCGAGAGCCACACCGCCGTCTTCCTCCGGGAGATCCTCGGCGACCGGGTCGCCGCCGCCGAGGCGCGCCCCGGAAAGAACGGGGGGCGCGGCCGGCGCCTCGCCGAGGCCGCGGCGGCCCGCTGAGGCCGGCGGCGGGATCGGGACGGGCGGCCGGGGGAGGCCTGTCAGTTCTCCAGCAGGTCGGCCAGGACCGTATCGAGTTCCGCCTCGGTGTGCTCCTGGCCGGTGGGGACGAGCCGCTCGGTGCGGTCCAGGAAGCGGCGCAGGGACGAGGTCGCGACCACCACCACCCGGCGCTGGCCGCCGTCGAGCAGGTCCAGCCGGACGCCGCGGCGTGCCGGGTCCGGGCCGATGCGCACGTCGCCGTCGCCCACGGCCGTCTCCAGCCCGGTGCGCAGCGCGTCGCGGGGCGCCACCCAGGTGCCCTGCGGCAGTGCGGGGTGCTCCGGCCTGGACACCAGCGACAGGGACACGGCCAACGGGTCGCAGGCGCGCCAGCCGAACTGGAGCACCGTGACCCGCCCGCGGCTGGCCCCGTCGTCCACGACGAACTCCGCCGTGACGTCCTTTCCAAGCACGTGCTGGCTCCCTCGGTTCGCTTGCCCGGTGTGTCGAGGGTCGCAGCCCCCTCGCCCGGGCGCCAGCGGGGTGACCCACGACAGCGGAAGGTGTAGATGTGATTACTTTACGCCCATGGCTCCACTCCCGTCCGTCACTCCTCCGAGACGCTTCGCGAGGACCCGCCGTGGAGGCTCCGAGCTATGCGTGATGAAATGGTTACGTGCAGGTGCTGCTCGTTCCGGATGATGGTCGC
This sequence comes from Frankia canadensis, assembly GCF_900197875.1. Classification (GTDB taxonomy): domain Bacteria; phylum Actinomycetota; class Actinomycetes; order Frankiales; family Frankiaceae; genus Frankia; species Frankia canadensis. Next base: position 46,909 of record NZ_FZMO01000079.1, read on the forward strand.
CGTAGGCTCGGTTCATGGCTGATCCGGCGTCCTACCGGCCCCCGCCGGGCTCGATTCCCGAGACCCCCGGCGTCTATCGCTTCCGCGACGAGCACGGCCGCGTGCTCTACGTCGGCAAGGCCAAGAACCTGCGGGCCCGGCTGGCCAACTACTTCGCCGATCCGTACACGCTGCACCCCCGCACCCAGACCATGGTCCGCACCGCGAGCGCCGTGGACTGGACCGTCGTCACCACCGAGGTCGAGGCGCTCCAGCTGGAGTTCACCTGGATCAAGCAGTTCGACCCGCGCTTCAACGTCCGCTACCGCGACGACAAGAGCTACCCGAGTCTCGCCGTGACGCTGCACGAGGAGTTCCCGCGGCTGCAGGTGATGCGCGGGCCGAAGCGCCGGGGCGTGCGGTATTTCGGCCCGTACGCCCATGCCTGGGCGATCCGCGAGACCCTGGACCTGCTGCTGCGCGTGTTCCCCGCACGCACCTGCTCGGCCGGGGTGTTCAAGCGGGCCGGGCAGGTCGGCCGGCCGTGCCTGCTCGGTTACATCGACCGCTGCTCGGCGCCGTGCGTCGGCCGGGTCGACGCCGAGACCCACCGGGCGATCGTCGACGACTTCTGCGACTTCATGTCCGGTCACACCGCGCGCTACCTGCGCCGGCTGGAGCGGGAGATGCGCGAGGCCGCACAGGCCCAGGAGTACGAGCGGGCCGCCCGGCTGCGCGACGACGCCGGGGCGCTGCGCCGGGCCATCGAGAAGCAGGCCGTCGTGCTGCCCGACGACACCGACGCCGACGTGATCGCTCTCGCCGAGGACGAGCTGGAGGCCGCCGTCGCCATCTTCCACGTGCGCGGCGGGCGGGTGCGCGGCCAGCGCGGCTGGGTCATCGACAAGGTCGACGAGGTGACGACCGCCGACCTCGTCGAGCAGTTCCTCACCCAGGAGTACCTGGACGGTGGGGCGCCGGCCGGCGATGGGCAGCCGTCGGGAGGCGGGGCGCCGGCGGACGGTGGTGCCGGGGTGCCGCGGGAGGTGCTCGTCCCCGTCCTGCCGCCGGACGCGGACGCCGTGACCGAGCTGCTCGGCGAGATCCGCGGTGGCCGGGTGGACCTGCGGGTGCCCCGCCGGGGCGACAAGCGCACGCTGCTGGAGACCGTCGAGCGCAACGCCCGCCAGGTGCTCGCGCTGCACCGCACGAAGCGGGCCAGTGACCTGACCGCGCGCAGCCGGGCGCTCGCCGAGCTGCAGGAGACCCTGGAGCTGCCGGACGCGCCGCTGCGCATCGAGTGCTTCGACGTCTCCAACATCCAGGGGACCAACGTCGTCGCGAGCATGGTCGTCTTCGAGGACGGGCTGGCCCGCAAGTCCGAGTACCGCCGCTTCTCCATCCGCGGCGCCGCGTCGGACGGCGCGACCGACGACGTAGCGAGCATGCACGAGACGATCCACCGCCGCTTCTCCCGCTACCTCGCCGAGAGGTCCCGCACCGGCGAGCTCGTCGGCATCGCGGACACCCCGGACGACGCGGCCAGCGCGGACGCCCTCGCCACGGCCGACGCCAACGCCAACGCCGACGCCGACGCCGCGGGCGGTGGGGAGGCCGCCGGGGGGCCGATCGATCCGGACACCGGCCGGCCGCGGAAGTTCGCCTACCCGCCGAACCTCGTCGTCGTCGACGGCGGCGCGCCGCAGGTCGCCGCTGCCGCCCGCGCCCTCGACGAGCTCGGCATCGACGACGGGCCCGGCGGGGTGGCGCTGTGCGGGCTCGCCAAACGCCTCGAGGAGGTCTGGCTGCCCGGCAGCGACGAGCCGGTGATCCTGCCGCGCACGTCCGAGGCGCTCTACCTGCTCCAACGGGTGCGCGACGAGGCGCACCGGTTCGCGATCACCTACCACCGGCAGAAGCGGTCCGCCGCCATGGTGGTCTCCGCCCTCGACGAGGTGCCGGGGCTGGGGGAGACCCGGCGCAAGGCGCTGCTGCGGCGGTTCGGCTCGGTCGCGAAGGTGCGGGCGGCCAGCGTCGAGCAGCTCACCGAGGTGCCCGGGATCGGCCCGCGCACGGCCGAGGCGATCCTCGCCACCCTCGCCCGCTCCGCCCCAGGGGGCGTCTCGGCACCCGCGCCCGCCGTCGACCCGGCCACCGGTGAGATCCTCGACGACGGTCCGGTCGCGGACCATGCCGACGCGGAGCATGCCGACGCGGGGAGCGTGTCATGACCACCCCCACCCTCGATCTCGCGATCATCACCGGGCTGTCCGGGGCGGGCCGCAGCACGGCGGCCAAGTGCCTGGAGGACCTCGGCTGGTTCGTCGTCGACAACCTGCCACCCGGGCTACTGTCCACGATGGCCGAGCTCGGCCATCGCTCCGGCGGCGCGGTCAGCCGCATCGCCGTCGTCGTCGACGTGCGTGGGCGGGCTTTCTTCTCCGACCTGCGGGCCGCCGTCGCCGCCCTCGACGCCCGCGGCATGCATCCGCGGATGCTGTTCCTCGAGGCCAGCGACGACGCGCTCATCCGCCGCTTCGACCACGTCCGAAGGCCGCACCCGCTGCAGGGCGACGGGCGGGTCGTCGACGGCATTGGCCGGGAGCGGGCCCTGCTCGCCGAGCTGCGGGGCGAGGCAGACCTCGTGCTGGACACCACCGACCTGAACGTGCACGAGCTGCGCTCGAAGATCGACGCGGCGTTCGGGCTGCCGACCGCGAACCGGCTCAACGCGACGGTCGTGTCGTTCGGGTACAAGTACGGCCTGCCGCTGGACGCCGACCTCGTCGCCGACTGCCGCTTCCTGCCCAACCCGCACTGGGTGGAGGAGCTGCGCCCCTACACCGGGCGTGATCCGCAGGTGCGGGACTACGTGCTGGCCCAGCCGGGCGCCGCCGAGTTCCTCGACCAGTACGCGGCGCTGCTGCGCCTGGTGGGCGACGGCTATGCCCGGGAGGGCAAGCGGTACCTGACGCTCGCCGTCGGCTGTACCGGCGGCAAGCACCGCAGCGTCGCCATGGCGGAGCAGCTCGGCGTGCGCCTCGCCGCCGACGGTGTCGGGGTCCGGGTCGTGCACCGCGACCTGGGACGGGAGTGAGCGTGCCGGATCCCACTCCGTCCGCCGGACCGTCGGTCGTCGCGTTCGGCGGCGGCCACGGCCTCGCTGCCTCGCTGGCGGCGCTGCGTGGGCTCACCCCGTCACTCACCGCCGTCGTCACCGTCGGCGACGACGGCGGTTCGTCCGGCCGGCTGCGCACCGAGCTCGGCGCGCTGCCCATGGGCGACCTGCGGATGGCCCTGGCCGCCCTGGCCGAGCCGGGCGGGGTCCCGGCGACGTGGGCGGAGCTGTTCCAGCACCGTTTCGGCGGCGACGGTCCGCTGGCCGGGCACGCGGTCGGCAACCTCGTGCTCACCGGGCTCGCGGAGCGCACCGGCTCGCCGGTGGCCGCGCTGGACCTGGCCGCCGTCCTGCTCGGGGTGCGTGGGCGGGTGCTGCCGCTGGCCACCGAGGGCATCGACATCGTCGCCGACGTCGCGGGTCTCGACCCGGCGGCGCCGGCGGCGACGAGCGAGGTCCGTGGGCAGGCGGCCGTGGCGACCACGGCCGGCCGGGTGGTCGGCGTGCGGCTCACCCCGGCGGCGCCGGCGCCCTGCGCGGAGGCGGTCGCGGCGGTGCGGGCCGCCGACTGGCTCGTGCTCGGCCCCGGCTCCCTGTACACGAGCATGCTGCCGCACCTGCTGGTGCCTGGCATGCGCGAGGCCATCACCCAGTCGCGGGCGCGCCGGGTGATGGTTCTGAACCTGGCCGCCCAGCCCGGCGAGACCGCCGGCTACACCCCGCCGGCGCACCTGGAGGCGCTGCGCCGGCACGTGCCCGGCCTGTGCGTGGACGTCGTCCTCGCCGACCCGACGGCGGTGCCCGAGCCGGATCCCCTGACCCGGGCGGCGGCCGAGCTCGGGGCGCTGCTGCACCTGGCGCCGGTGCGGGTGCCCGGCGCTCCCGTGCACGATCCGGCCCTGCTCGCCGCCGCCTTCCGGACGCTGTTCGCGGCCCTGCCGCGGCCGGCAGCGGCGGTGCCCGCACCGCCCGCCGCCCGCACTGGACCGCCCGCCTCCTCCCGGCGGCCGGTCACCACGTACCCATCGTCCGGCGGAGCGGTTCGCCGGACCTCATCCGGTGAAGCCAAGGAGTGATCGGTGTGGCGGCGATGACGGCCACCGTCAAGGACGAACTGAGCCGGCTGCGGGTCGCGAAGCCCTGCTGCCGGCGGGCCGAAATGGCCGCCCTGCTGCGTTTCGGTGGGGGACTGCACATCGTCGGGGGCCGAATCGTCGTCGAGGCGGAGCTGGACACGGGCGCGACCGCGCGCCGGCTGCGCCGTGAGGTCGCGGAGGTGTTCGGGTTCCCGTCCACCGTGGCGGTGCTCGCCGCGGGCGGCCTGCGCCGCTCGGTGCGCTACATCGTCCGGGTGGAGCGCGACGGCGAGCAGCTCGCCCGCTCCACCGGGCTGCTCGACCAGCGGGGCCGGCCGGTGCGCGGTCTGCCGCCGCAGGTCGTCACCGGGTCGGCGTGCGACGCGGCGGCGGCCTGGCGGGGCGCGTTCCTCGCCCATGGGTCGCTGACGGAGCCCGGCCGGTCCTGCTCGCTGGAGGTCACCTCGCCGGGGCCGGAGGCGGCGCTGGCGCTGGTCGGCGCGGCGCGGCGACTCGGCGTGCAGGCGAAGAGCCGCGACGTGCGCGGCGTCGACCGGGTCGTCATCCGGGACGGCGACGCGATCGGCGCGCTGCTGACCCGTATCGGCGCCCACGAGAGCCTGCTGGCCTGGGAGGAGCGGCGGATGCGCCGCGAGGTCCGGGCGACGGCGAACCGGCTGGCGAACTTCGACGACGCGAACCTGCGCCGCTCGGCCCGCGCGGCCGTCGCCGCGGGGGCGCGGGTGCAGGCGGCGATGCGCATCCTCGGTGAGGACGCGCCCGAGCACCTGCTCGCCGCCGGCCGGCTGCGCCTCGAGCACGCCCAGGCGTCGCTGGAGGAGCTGGGCGCGCTGGCCGATCCGCCGCTGACCAAGGACGCGGTCGCCGGTCGGATCCGCCGGCTGCTCGCGCTCGCGGACAAGCGCGCTCACGCCCTCGGTATCCCCAATACCGAGGCGAGCGTCTCACCGGATCTCCTGGAGAACGCCTGAAGCGCGACAATATACTATTTGGTTGATTCCGGGCATTTCGCTAACCAGATCGGCAAATGCGGCCGCCGCGCCGACCGGTCGGGCCCTGATCAACGATGCCCGGTCCGCGTGGAATAATGACCCGTGTAGCACCATCGGGATCGCCCGCGGGAGCGGGACCGGCCCCACGGCGGGGCGCGTCCGGACGGGCGCCCACGCCGGACGGTGCCGGCCCGGCTGGCGCGTCGTTCCAGGCCAGGGGGCCGTGCGGGGCGGCGGCGGTCCCTCCGGCCACGGCACGCTGGCGTGGCTGACGGGAAGCAGTGCCGTCGGCGGGCGGGCGGCCTCGTGTGAGGAGACCAACACCGCACGCTTCGGATTACCGCCGATGATGTGCGAACTCGTTAGGCTCCTCCCTCGACACATCGATAACGACGAGACACAACGGTAGGGAGTCCAGGACGTGGCTACGCGGGTGGGTGTCAACGGCTTCGGGCGGATCGGCCGTAACTTCTGGCGGGCGCTCGCGGCGAGCAAGCGCAGCGACCTCGAGATCGTCGCCGTGAACGACCTGACCGACAGCAAGACCCTCGCGCATCTGCTGAAGTACGACACCACGCTCGGCACGCTGGCCTCGCCCGTCAGCGTCACCGACGGCGGCATCAAGGTCGGCGACACGCTGATCAAGGTCCTCGCCGAGCGGGACCCGGCCGCGCTGCCCTGGGGCGAGCTGGGCGTGGACATCGTCATCGAGTCCACCGGCCGCTTCACCAAGGCCGCCGACGCCGGCAAGCACATCGCCGCGGGCGCGAAGAAGGTCATCATCTCGGCTCCGGCCAAGGACGAGGACATCACCGTCGTCATGGGCGTGAACGACGACGCCTACGACCCGGCGACGCACCACATCCTGTCCAACGCCTCCTGCACCACGAACTGCGTGGCGCCGCTGGCGAAGGTGCTCGACGAGGCTTTCGGCATCACCCAGGGCCTCATGACCACCGTGCACGCCTACACCAACGACCAGGTCATCCTGGACTTCCCGCACTCGGACCTGCGCCGGGCCCGGGCGGCGGCGCAGAACATCATCCCGACCACCACCGGTGCCGCCAAGGCCACCGCGCTGGTCCTGCCGCAGCTCAAGGGCAAGCTCGACGGCCTGGCCATGCGCGTGCCGGTGCTCGACGGCTCGGTCACCGACCTCGTCGCCACGCTCGCGAAGCCGGCGAGCAAGGAGGAGGTCAACGCGGCGTTCAAGGCGGCCGCCGAGGGCCCGCTCAAGGGCTACCTGGTCTACACCGAGGACCCGATCGTCTCCTCGGACATCGTGAACACCCCGGCCTCGTGCACTTTCGACTCGCTGCTGACGATGTCCGCCGGCAACCAGGTCAAGGTCATCGGCTGGTACGACAACGAGTGGGGCTACTCCAACCGCCTGGTCGACCTGACCGCGCTGGTCGGCGCCCGGCTCTAGGTTCCCGTCACCCGGGCCGGGGCCGGCACTCGCCGGTTCCGGCCCCGATCCCGCAGTTCCCGGCCTCGAACCCCTGGAGTAGCGAAGAGTGAGGACGATCGACGACCTGCAGGTCGCCGGGCACCGCGTCCTGGTCCGCAGCGACCTCAACGTGCCGCTGGACCGCTCCGGCGACGCCCCGCGCATCACCGACGACGGCCGGGTCCGCGCCAGCGTCCCGACGATCGCCGCGCTGCTCGACCGCGGCGCCCGGGTGATCGTGACCTCCCACCTGGGCCGCCCCAAGGGCGAGCCCGACGCGAAGTACTCGCTGGAGCCGGTCGCGGCCCGGCTCGGGGAACTGCTCGGCCGCCCGGTGGCCTTCGCCGGCGACGGCAGCGGCGACATCGCCGGGGAGCGGGCCCGCGAGGTCGTCGGCGCGCTGGCCGACGGCGAGGTGGCGATGCTGGAGAACCTGCGCTTCAACCCGGGCGAGACCAGCAAGGACGCCGTGGTCCGGGCCGCGTTCGCGGACGCGCTGGCCGCGCTCGCCGAGTTCTACGTCGGGGACGCGTTCGGCGCCGTGCACCGCGCGCACGCGAGCGTCGTCGACGTGCCCAAGCGGCTGCCGCACGCCGCCGGCCGGCTGGTTCTCACCGAGCTCGACGTGCTGCGCCGGCTGAGCGCCACCCCCGAGCGGCCGTACGCGGTCGTCCTCGGCGGCTCGAAGGTCTCCGACAAGCTCGGCGTCATCCGCGCCCTGCTGCCGAAGGTCGACGCGCTGCTCGTCGGCGGTGGCATGTGCTTCACCTTCCTGGCCGCGCTCGGCCACGGCGTCGGCTCGTCGCTGCTCGAGGCCGAGATGATCGACACCTGCAAGGAGCTGCTCGCCGAGGGTGGCGAGCGGATCGTGCTGCCCACCGACGTCGTCATCGCCGACCGGTTCGCCGCCGACGCCGCGACGAAGGTCGTCGCCGCGGACGCCATCGAGGAGGGCTGGCTCGGCCTGGACATCGGCCCCGCGTCCACCCGCGCGTTCGCCGAGCGCCTCGGTGGTGCCGTCACCGTGTTCTGGAACGGCCCGATGGGCGTCTTCGAGATGGCGCCGTTCGCCGCCGGTACCCGCGGCGTCGCCGAGGCGATCGCCGCCGGCAACGGGTTCTCCGTCGTCGGCGGCGGGGACTCCGCGGCGGCGGTCCGCACGCTGGGCATCCCCGACAGCGGCTTCAGTCACATCTCCACCGGCGGTGGCGCGAGCCTCGAGTACCTCGAGGGTGCGACGCTGCCCGGCCTCGCGGCCCTCGGCGTCTGAGACCGGGGCCGATCGACATGGCACCGCTGGGACGCGGACGATCCGAGAAGGGCAGGACCGTGGGCACGAACAGGGGCAGCGGGCGGCGGACGCTCGTCGCCGGCAACTGGAAGATGAACCTCAACCACCTCGAGGCCATCGCTCTGGTGCAGAAGGTCGCGTTCGACCTCAAGCCGGCCGAGCTCGAGGCGGTCGAGGTCGTCGTCGTGCCGCCGTTCACCGACCTGCGCAGCGTCCAGACGCTGATCGACGGGGACAAGCTCGCCCTCGGCTACGGCGCGCAGGACCTCTCTCCGCACGGCTCCGGCGCGCACACCGGTGACATCAGCGGCGCGATGCTCGCCAAGCTCGGCTGCAGCTACGTCGTCGTCGGGCACTCCGAGCGCCGCGCCGACCACCACGAATACGACGCCACCGTCGCCGCGAAGGCGAAGGCGGCGTACGCGGCCGGCCTCACCCCGATCCTGTGCGTCGGCGAGGTCGAGGCGATCCGGGTCGCCGGCACCCACGTCGAGCACGTGCTGGGCCAGCTCAGCGGCTCCCTGGCCGGCATCACCGCCGAGCAGGCGGCGACCATCGTCATCGCCTACGAGCCGGTGTGGGCGATCGGCACCGGGCGCACCGCCTCGGCGCAGGACGCCCAGGACATGTGCGCCGCCGTGCGCGGCCGGCTCGCCGAGCTGTACGGCGAGTCGGTAGCCGCCGGCATCCGGGTGCTGTACGGCGGTTCGGTGAAGGCGGCGAACGCCGGCGAGCTGTTCACCATGCCCGACATCGACGGCGGTCTCGTCGGCGGGGCGAGCCTCGTCGCCGAGGAGTTCGTCGGCATCGTGCGCAGCGGCCCGCCGGCCTGACGGCGGCGCGACGACACGGGCCCGGCCGGTACCAGCACGACACCGGCCGGGCCCTGTCATGCCCGGGGGGCCCGGTCTTCCCGGTGCGGTACGTTGATGTCTACTGAGGTGCGGTGTCTGGTGCGGTGTCTGGCGGCGGGGCGTCCGCCGCGTCCCCGAGAAGCGGGAGCTGGTCTGCAATGACGATCGGTCTGTCGATCGCGCTGATCATCGCGAGCGTGCTGATGATCCTGCTCGTGTTGCTGCACCGGGCCAAGGGCGGCGGCCTGTCGACCCTGTTCGGCGGTGGCGTGTCCTCGTCGCTCGGCGGTTCCTCCGTGGTGGAGAAGAACCTCGACCGGCTGACGATCCTGGTGGGGTTCGTCTGGTTCGTCTGCATCATCGGCCTCGGCCTGCTGCTGAAGAATTGAACCGCATTCGCGTCCTCCTTCTTCTCGCCACCGTCCTCGTCACCGCCGCGGCCTGCTCCGGCGGGTCCGGTGGCTCCGGCCCGGTGGCCGCGAGCGCCACCCCGGCCGCCGCGTCCACGACCCCCCCGCCCGTCGCGAAGCCTGGCGGCACCCTGCGCGTCGTCGCCGCCCGCATGCCCAGCGGCGATCCGGGCTGGGCCGACGAGCCCGGCGAGCAGGCCGTCGCCCGCCTCGTCACCCGTCAGCTGTACAGCTACCCGACCGACCCGAGCCCGGAGAACGCGATCGTGCCGCGCCCCGACCTGGCCGTCGGGGCGCCCATCGTCAGCGAGAACGGGCTCGTCTACACCGTCCGGCTGCGTTCGGCCGCCCGCTGGGACACGCCGAACCAGCGGCGGATCACCGCCAACGACGTCGCCCGCGGCATCAAGCGGTTGTGCACCCCGCCGTCCCCGTCCCCGTTGCGTGGCTACTTCGCCGCCACGATCGTCGGCTTCCGCCAGTTCTGCGACGAGCTGGCCGCGACGCCGGTCGCCGACGCCGCCGCCTTCGTCGAGGGCAACACCATCGAAGGCGTCGAGATCGTCGGCGACGACACGGTGGCCTTCCACCTGCTCGCCCCGGTGAACGACTTCGTCGACGTGCTCGCGCTGCCCGCGTCCTCGCCGGTGCCGCTGGAGGCGCTGGCCTACCCGCCGGACTCGGCCGACTACCTGCACAACCTGATCTCGGCCGGCCCGTACCGGTTCACCGTGTCGCCGGGCCTCACCGGGTCGCCGGACGACGGCCCCGGCTACCGGCTGGCCCGCAACCCGTCGTGGAGTGCCTCCTCGGACGGCATCCGCCGCGCCCTGCCGGACCACATCACGATCACCGACGGGCTGACCGACGACCAGATGCAGCAGGAGCTGGAACGCGGCGACGCCGACATGGCCCTCGACGGCACGCTGCCCGCCGCCCGCGCGGCGGAACTGGCGAAGGCGCGCGACCCGCGGCTGGTCGTAGACGACGTCGGCACCGCCCTGGCGCTCACGGTGGGCCTCGACGGGCCGTCCGCGGCCGCGCTGCGCGAGTCCGCCATCCGCCAGGCGCTGCCGTACTGCCTCGACCGGACCAGCCTCGCCGCGGCCCTCGGCGGCCCCGACTTCGCCACCCCCGCGACGAGCCTGCTGCAGTCGCCGATGACCGGCTACAGCGACCTCGACCCGTTCCCGGACCCGCAGGGCACCGGTGACCCGACCCGCTGTCGGGAGGCGCTCGGCCAGACCCCCGGCGGCCCGGTCACAGCGCTGTCGCTGCTGACGTCGGACAGCCCCGCCGACGCGGCGGTCGCCGAGGCGCTGCGCACCGCGTTCGCCCGCGCCGGGATCCGGCTGGACATCCGCATCCGCACCGGTGACCGTTTCGCCGCCGCCGCGGTGACGCCCCAGCGCCAGTTCTGGGACCTCGCGCTGACCAGGATCACCCCTTCCTGGTACGGCGACGCCGGGCGCACCGTCTTCCAGCCGCTGCTGGACGAGACGTGGGTGGGCCCGCGGCCCGCGGACGGTGGCTACCGTGATCCGACGGCCCTGCGCCAGCTCGACGCGGCGCTGCGGGCGAGCAGCGAGACGACCGCGGTCAGCGACTGGAGCACGCTCGAGCAGACCGTCGTCGCCAGTGCCGCGGTCATTCCGCTCGCGGTCGTGCACACCCCGGAGTTCCACAGCGCGAACGTCACGACGTACACGATCGTGCCGTCGCTGGGGACGGCGGATCCGACCGCGGTGTCGCTGGGTTCCGGATAAGGACCGCCCTGTCCGGGCTTGTCCCGGCTGCGCATGGCCGGGTTGGGGTGGTCGGTGCATCCCCGCCCGGCCCTGGCGGCCTACACTCCCACCAGGACGTACCCGGAGGGACAACCGGGGGCCTGTGCGCCGGGGAAACAGCAGTATGCCGGGAAAACAGCAGTATGCCGGGAACGCCGGGCTGCATCCATGGGACGAGACGAAGGAGCACGCGGGCCGTGGCAGGTGGCAACGCCATTCGGGGGAGCCGGGTCGGGGCTGGACCGATGGGAGAGGCGGAGCGCGGCGAGACCGCGCCCCGCCAGCGCGTCTCCTTCTGGTGCGCCAACGAGCACGAGACGAGGCCGTCGTTCGCGGTGGACGCGGCCGTCCCCGACACGTGGGACTGTCCGAGCTGCGGCTTCCCGGCGGGTCGGGACCGGGAGAACACCCCCGCCCCGCCCCGCACCGAGCCGTACAAGACGCATCTCGCCTACGTGCGGGAGCGACGCAACGAGAAGGACGGCGAGGCGATCCTCGCCGAAGCGCTCGCGAAGCTGCGGGGCGCCTCCTAGGCCCGGCACTGGCTGCTCTCGGTGCCGGGCGGCTCGTCGCGGGGCGTTACCGCCTCGTCGAGTGGCTCGGCGCGGGCGGGATGGGCACCGTCTGGCGGGCCCATGACGAGATGCTGCGGGTCGACGTCGCGGTCAAGGAGATCCGCTTCCCGGCCGAGCTGGACGCCGCCGAGCGCGCCGGCCAGGTCGACGCGGCGATGCGCGAGGCACGCACGGCGGCCCGGCTGCGGGGCAACCCGCACGTCGTCACCGTCCACGACGCCGTCGAACAGGACGGCCTGCCGTGGATCGTGATGGACTACGTGCCGGCCGACACCCTGGGCGCCACGGTCGAGCACGCCGGCCCGCTGCCCGTGCCCCGCACCGCCGAGATCGGCCTCGCGGTGCTCGACGCCCTCGTCGCCGGGCGGGAGCTCGGTGTGCTGCACCGCGACGTCAAACCGTCGAACATCCTGCTCGCCCACGACGGCCGGGTGCTGCTGACCGATTTCGGCATCGCCACCCACGTGTCGGACCCGACGCTGACCGGCGGTGGCGGCAGCGGCGGCACCCCCGCCTACATGGCGCCCGAACGCCTCGTCGGCGGGGCGGCGACGCTGCTCGGTGACCTGTTCTCCCTCGGCGCCACCCTCTACCTGGCCGTCGAGGGCGTCGCGCCGTTCCAGCGCGAGTCCATCCCGCTGACGATCGGTGCGGTGGTGCACGGCCAGCCACCCGCCTTCACCCGGGCCGGCGCGCTCGCCCCGGCGATCGCCGGCCTGCTCGCGAAGAACCCCGCCGGCCGTCTCGGCGCCGACGGCGCCCAGGCCCGGATGCGCGGCGCCGCCTAGGTCAGCAACGGCGGCGTGACGCTGCTGCGCCGCGGCTACTCCTACACCGACGGCGTC
>NZ_FZMO01000173.1 GCF_900197875.1 Frankia canadensis
CTTCCCCTGCGGCCACTCCCCCTCCACGGGAAGTCCCCCGCCTCCTCGGCGTTCCAGGTCGCCACCCACACCGAGGTTGATCATGAACGGGTGGAGTCGGGACGCCATAGACGGGCGGCGGGCGGACGCGTCCACACGAAGAAGACCCGAGAGATCACAACTCGAGACGCGACTTAGAGGCCGACGTCGCGGTAGAGGGCGCCGATCTCGTGGCGGGTGAGGTGGCGGGCGCGGCCGGAGCGCAGGGTGCCGAGGGCGACGGCGCCGAGGCTGACACGCACGAGCCGGTGGACCGGGTAGCCGACCTCGGCGAGCATGCGGCGCACGATGCGGTTGCGGCCCTCGTGGATGACGATCTCCAGCATGACCCGGCCGTTCGCCTGGTCGACGACGCGCACCGAGTCGGCTTGGGCCCGCCCGTCCTCGAGCTCGACGCCGGTGCGCAGCTGGCGGGGCACCTCCCGGCGCAGCGGCCCGGAGACCTCGACCAGGTACGTCTTCGGCACCGCGTAGGACGGGTGGGTGAGCCGATGGGCGAGCTCGCCGTCGTTGGTGACGAGCAGCAGGCCCTCGCTCTCGGCGTCGAGCCGGCCGACGTGGAACAGGCCGGCGCCGAACTCGGTGAGCAGGTCGGCGATGGACGGGCGGCCGCGGTCGTCAGACATCGTCGACAGCACCCCGCGCGGCTTGTTCAGCGCCAGGTGGACGAGGCCGGTACGGGTGACGACGCGCTCGCCGTCGACCTCGATGACGGCCGTCTCCGGGTTGACGCGCCGGCCCTGCTCGCGCACGACCACCCCGTCGACTCTGACCCGCCCCTCGGCGATCAGCTCCTCGCCGCGCCGCCGCGAGCCGATCCCGGCCGCGGCGAGCACCTTCTGCAGCCGGACACCCTCCTCCGCGGCGGCCCCGGCTCCGCCCGCGTCCGAACGGGCCGCACGCTCACTCGGGCGGCCATCACGCGCCGGCGGACGAGCATCACGCGCCGGCGGACGGCCATCACGAGCCGGCGGACGAGCATCACGCGCCGGCGGACGGCCATCACGAGCCGGCGGACGAACGTCACGCGCCGGCGGACGGCCATCACGAGCCGGCGGACGGCCCTCTCGCGTGTCGGGACGGGCGTCGCGGGCGGCTGCCCGGCCATCGCGTGGGTTGGGGCGGGCGTCGCGGGAGCCTGGACGGGCGTCGCGGGAGGTCTGGCGGTGGACGCGGGCGTTCATGCGGGCGTCACGTGGTTCACGGGGCAACGATGTCATCCAGGTCGTCGAGTCCGGGGAGCAGGGGGGCCAGGGGGGGCAGCTCGTCGAGGCTGCGCAGGCCCATCCGTTCCAGGAAGTAGTCGGTGGTGCCGTAGAGGATCGCGCCGCTGTCCGGATCGTGGCCGACCTCCTCTACCAGCCTACGGGCCGTCAGCGTGCGGATGACGCCGTCGGCGGACACTCCGCGCACGGCGGAGATCCGCCCCCGGCTCACAGGCTGCTGGTAGGCGACGACGGCGAGGGTCTCCAGGGCGGCCTGGGTGAGGCGCGCGCTCTGCCCGGCGAGCACGAAGTCCTCCACCCAGGGGGCGCACTCGTCGGCGGTGTAGAAGCGCCAGCCGGCGCCGACGTGGCGCAGCCGGAAGCCACGGCCGTCGCGGACGTAGGTCTCGGCGAGCTCCGGCAGTACCCGCTCGATCTCCCGCGCGGACGCGCCGAGGCCGGTGGCGAGCTCCGCCACTCCGACGGGCCGCTCGGCCACCATGAGCACCGCTTCCAGCAGCGCGGCGAGCGGCGGCCGGTCAGCGGACCGCGCGCGCCCGGCCGTGCGGCGGCCTCGCGACGTCGTCGCCTCGTCGGCGCCCCCTTCGGACTCGGGGGCGACGGGTTCGGCCTGGACGGGGTTGGTCACGACGCCTCCTCGTGGGCGACGTCGGTGTCGCCGCCCGGATCATCCCCGTACAGGCCGCGGCCGACGGCGAGCAGGTCCGCGCCGGCCTCGTCGTCGACGGCGATCCAGCGCACCGTGAGTTCTCCGAGCGGGACCTCCTGGTCGAAGGACACCCGTCCCTCGCGGAACAGCTCCAGCAGGGCGAGGAAGCGGGCGACGACCTCGATGGTCTGGCGGCAGCCGGCGCACAGGGTGCGGAAGTCCGCCGCGCCGAGCTCGCGCAGCAGCCCGATGATGGCGATCATGTGCTCGCGGACGCTGATGCGGGGCAGGTGGACGTGGTCGGTGGCGACCAGCGGCGGCAACGGGGGTTCACGCAGCCGGGCGGCCAGCGCCGCGAGCTCGGTGGGGCCGATGCCGATCTGCACCTCGGGCAGCGCGTCGGCGTAGCGGGCCTCCAGCGGCACCGCGCGGGGGGTGTGGCGGGCCTCCAACGCCATCAGCCCCGCGAACAGCGCGGACGCCTCCTTGTACGCCCTGTACTGCAGCAGCCGGGCGAACAGCAGGTCGCGGGCCTCCAGCAGGGCGAGGTCCTCCGACTCGTCCTCGGACAGCGCCCCGGGCAGCAGCCGGGCGGCCTTCAGGTCGAGCAGCGTCGCCGCGATCACCAGGAACTCGGTGGCCTGGCCGAGGTCGAACCGGTCGCCGAGGCGGCGGATGTGCGCGACGAACTCGTCGGTGACCTGCGAGAGCGCCACCTCGGTGACGTCGAGCCGGTGCTTGGCGATCAGCGAGAGCAGCAGGTCGAACGGACCGGAGAAGTTCGCGAGCTCGACGACGAACGGCTCGGTCCGTCCGCCCCGCGCCGTCGGCGAGGCCGCCTCCCCAGCCACGGCGCCCTCGGCGGGCGTGCGCGCGCGCGGTATGGCGTTGGCGTCCGTGGCGCCGTCGGCTCGGGACCTGGTCACCCCGCCACGCTACGCCCGCCCGGGCAGCATGATCCGCTCAGGCGGGCAGGGTGAGCCCGATCAGCGAGGCGAGGCCGCGCAGCAGCGGGACGACAAGCTGACCCACGACGGACGGGAAGCCGGCGAACAGCACCGGCAGCAGCAGCAGCGCGAGCAGGATGACCAGGCCGATGTTACCCTCAGTGAGCCGGTAGTGGGCGTTGCGCCAGCCGGGCGTGGTCGGGCCGAGCAGGAAGACGAGCCGGCCGGCGTCGGTCGGCGGCACGGGGATGAGGCTGACGATGAACATCGAGCCGAAGGTGACCGCGAGCCACAGGGTGAACCGGGCGGCGAAGCTGTCCGCGAGCGTCGCGTCGGTGACCCGGTCACCGAAGAAGATCCGCGCCGGCTCGCCGACGACCTGGAACAGCGCCAGCGAGCCCAGCGCGAGCAGCAGGTAGGCCAGTGGCCCGGCGAGCACCGCGGCGGTGACGTGGAAGCGCCGCTTGCGCCAGACGTCGTTCATCGGCACCGACTCGGCCCAGCCGTAGCCGACGATGAAGACGGCCAGCCCGCTGAAGGGGCTCAGCCGGTTCTTGACGCCGGTCGTCAGCCGGCCGCTGCGCAGCGGCGTCGGGTCCCGCACCAGCCGGGCGACGAGCACCTGGGCGGCGTCGTGGACGAACACGCCGAGGACGAAGGCGACCACGATCCCGAGCAGCACCGCCGGCTCGGCGAGATGGAACAGCACGTTGCCACCTTTTCACACCGAATGGTTCGAACCGAGTGGTCGCGGCCCGGCCGGCGCGGCGCGCCACGTGCTCAGGCGACGTGCCGGGCGGTTCACACGACTGGCACCGTGCGACGTGCTCACGCGACGTGCCGGGGGCTCAGCCGACGGCCGGCGGCGCGTTGTGCCGGACCATCAGCTCCCGGGCGAGGCGCCGGTAGCCGGCGGCGCCGACCGAGGTGGGCGCGTACGTGGTGATCGGCTCGCCGGCCACCGTCGTCTCCGGGAAGCGCACCGTCCGGTTGATCACCGTGTGGAAGACCTCGTCCGGGAAGCGCTCGACGACGCGGGCGAGCACCTCGCGGGCGTGCAGGGTGCGCGCGTCGTACATGGTGGCGAGGATGCCGGCGAGCTCCAGGCGGGAGTTGAGCCGCTCGCGGACCTTGTCGATGGTCTGCAGCAGCAGCGCCACCCCGCGCAGCGCGAAGTACTCGCATTCCAGCGGGACGATGACGGCGTCCGCGGCGGTCAGCGCGTTGACGGTGAGCAGGCCGAGCGAGGGCTGGCAGTCGACGAGGATGACGTCGTACTCGTCGAGGATGGGGGCGAGCGCGCGGGCGAGGCTGTGCTCGCGGCCGACCTCGGTGACCAGCAGGACCTCGGCCGCCGACAGGTCGATGTTGCTCGGCAGCAGGTCGAGTCCGTCGACCTGGGTCTCGACGATGACGTCGCGGACGTCGGAGTCGCCACCGAGGAGCAGGTCGTGCACGGTGAGCTCGAACTGCATCGGGTTGATGCCGAGGCCGACCGACAGCGCGCCCTGGGGGTCGAAGTCGACGAGCAGCACGCGGCGGCCGTACTCGGCGAGCGCGGCGCCCAGGTTGATCGTGCTGGTGGTCTTGCCGACCCCTCCCTTCTGGTTGCACATGGCGACGATCCAGGCCGGACCGTGCGACGTGAGCGGCGGGGGGACCGGGAAGGATGGCAGCGGCCGACCGGTGGGGCCGGGTTCACCGACCCCTTCGTCGACGCTCCCGCCCCCCGCTTCGAGCCGCCCGTCCTCGGACAGCTTGGGGTCACCGACCGTCACCTCGCCATAGGCGTGACGGGTCGGGGAATCGACGGAGGCAGCGTCGGCGAAACGGACCACGGAGGGGTTGCTCCCTCTACAAAGAGCAGAAACGGACCGGTAGGAGCGTACCGACATCGACCCGTTCTCGGCGGCGCTGGGTGGCCGCAAAGCGGCGTGTCGCGCCATGGACGACGTGGCGGCGCCTACTGGCGCACATCGACGGGGGTGCGAAATCATGCACCGGGTGTAACCAATGACGATCGTTGCGACCAGCGCGGTCAGCGCCGCGGCCGCCCGGTGCGGCCCGCCGATCGCCGCGCACGACGGCTTTTCCGAGGAGAGGATCTCGACCAATGGGCGCACAGACGGTGGACGCGGTGGTGGCCCGGAAGAAGGGCGCGGCGGTCGGGCTGGAGCGCGTCATCGTCCCGGATCCCGGTCCGGGTGAGGCGCGGGTGCGGGTGCGGGCCTGTGGCGTGTGCCATACGGATCTGCACTACCGCGAGGGCGCGATCAACGACGACTACCCGTTCCTGCTCGGGCACGAGGCCGCCGGCACGGTGGAGTCGGTCGGCGAGGGCGTGACCGGGCTCGCTCCCGGCGACTACGTGGTGCTGGCCTGGCGGGCACCGTGTGGCACCTGCCGGGCCTGCCGGCGCGGGATGGCCTGGTACTGCTTCGACTCGCGCAACGCCACCCAGCCGATGACGCTCGCGGACGGCACCCCGCTGTCGCCGGCGCTGGGCATCGGCGCGTTCAGCCCGCTGACGCTCGTCGCGGCCGGTCAGTGCGTGCCGGTGGACCCGGCGGCCCGACCGGAGGCGGCGGGTCTGATCGGCTGCGGGGTGATGGCAGGCTTCGGCGCCGCGGTCAACACGGGACGCGTCACGCGTGGGGAGACGGTGGCCGTGATCGGCTGCGGCGGCGTCGGGAACGCGGCGGTCGCCGGCGCCTCGATCGCCGGCGCACGCAAGATCATCGCGGTGGACGTCGACGAGCGCAAGCTCGCCTGGGCTCGCCACTTCGGTGCCACCGACATCGTGGACGCCCGTTCGGTGGACCCGGTCGCGACCATCCGCGAGCTCACCGACGGCTTCGGCGCCGACGTGGTGATCGAGGCCGTGGGCCGCCCGGAGACCTACCGGCAGGCCTTCGACGCCCGCGATCTCGCCGGCCGGCTCGTCCTCGTCGGCGTCCCCGACCCGACCATGACCGTGGAGCTGCCACTGCTGGAGGTCTTCGGCCGCGGTGGCCACCTGTCGTCGTCCTGGTACGGCGACTGCCTGCCGAGCCGGGACTTCCCGATCCTCATCGACCTCTACCGCCGCGGCCGGCTCGACCTCGACGCGTTCGTCACCGAGACGATCGGGATCGAGGGCGTCGAGGAGGCCTTCGCCCGGATGCAGCGCGGCGAGGTGCTGCGCAGCGTCGTCGTTCTGTAGTCCCCTCACCCCCGCGGGCGGGTGCGCGACTACCCCGGACGGGGTGCGCGTCACCCGCCCAGGAAGACGGCCGGCGGCCCGCGGGCGGGGACATCGCCGCCGGCGGCGCCACCGACCGATACGGTCGTCCCGACGGGGACCGCCGGCGCGCTGGTCGGCTCGGCTCCCCGCGCCACCAGCGGGCCGGCCGACCGGAATTCCGGCCCGCGCGGATGAGGAGCGGGTGACGTGACCGGGTATGCGGGGGTTCGGGTGGACCGGGTCATCACGCGCGGAGACTTCACGCTGGACGGGCAGACGTTCACCGTCGACAACAACGTCTGGCTTGTCGGCGACGACGAGCGGGTCGTCGTCATCGACGCGGCCCACGACCCTTCGGTCATCGCCGCCGCCATCGGCACCCGCACGGTGACCGTGATCATCGCCACCCACGGCCACAACGACCACATCAACGCGGCCGCCGAACTCGCCGACCTGGTCCGCGCGCCCATCGCGCTGCACCCGGACGACGCGGTGCTGTGGCGGATGGTCTACCCGCGCCGCGAGCCCGACCACGCGCTCGCCGACGGACAGCTCATCGGCCTGCCCGGCGGCGGCTCGCTGCGGGTGCTGCACACCCCCGGCCACTCCCCCGGCGGCGTCTGCCTGTTCGGCCACCTCGGCGGCGACCCCGTGCTGTTCAGCGGCGACACGCTCTTCCGCGGCGGCCCGGGCGCCACCGGCCGCTCGTACTCGGACTTCCCGACGATCCTCGGCTCGATCCGCGCGAAGCTGCTCGGCCTGCCGTCCGAGACCGTCGTGCACACCGGCCACGGTGACGACACGACGATCGGCGAGGAGGGCGTCGACTACGACGACTGGGTCCGCCGCAGCCACTGAGGTCGTCGGCGCGTCGCCAACGGCGTCTCGTGGCCTGCGTGGCAGGGCCTCGCGTGGCAGGGCCTGGAGTGGCGTGCAGTGGCGTCGGGGCCGCCGGCCGTCGTGTGGCCACGAGGGAGCCCGGCCGACGGCCCCGACGGGACTGTGCCCCGCCTACCGGCACCGGGCCCCGGTGGACAAGGCGCGCCTCGATCAACCGCACCGTGCCTGCGGCCGCCTGGGCATCGGTCCCCGCCGGCGCGTCACAGCCGGCCGGCGGTGTGCCGGTCGCGGCCGTGGCTGCGGCTGCCACCGCGGGCGGCCCACAGCGGCGCGACCAGTGCGACCAGCCCGACGGCGACGCCGACCTGGAGGATGTGGCGGATCCAGTCGACGCCGCCGGTGTGCCGGACCCCGATCGCGCTCGCGATGAGGTTGCCCACCAGCGCCCCGACGATACCGATCACGACCGTAAGCCAGAGCGGAATGTCCTGCCGGCCGCGGACGATGAGCCGGGCCAGCACGCCGATCACCAGACCAGCCAGGATGATCCAGAGGATTTGGAACACCGCGCACCCCCTCCGAGAGCCTGATTCACCTGTTCTCCCCCCGTCAGGACCGCCGAATCCCCCGCAGGTACGGGGAGCCCGGCCGGGGCCGGTCAGGCCGGCAGGGTGCGGGGGTCGATCGCCTGGAGGGTGACGACGCTCAGACCCGGCCGCGCCGCACCCGCCACGGCGGCGTGGACGCGGAAGTAGCCGTGCAGCCGGTAGTAACCCTGCGCGTAGTCGAAGCTGGCGCCGCGCCCGGCCATCCCGGCGAGCCGGTAGGTCGTGCCGGTGCAGCCCAGGGCGGGGTCGGAGCCTGGCGTCTGACCGAAGGGGAGCCGGTCGCACGTCCCGTACAGGGTGAAGTTCGGCACGGTGTCGCCGCCGAGTTCGGGGCCGGGGAAGAACGCCTGGCCGTTGCCGTCCGCCGGGGCGAGCAGGTCGAGCAGGACGACGGCGGCGCCGTGGCCGGCGATGAACTCGGCGAACGCCCGGCCGGGACCGAGCTGGCTGATCGCCCCGCGAAAGACCGGCACCGCGTCCAGGGACGGCAGCGATCCGGCCGGCTGCGTGTTCTCGCGCTCCGCCGCGGTCGCCGGGGTACCGGGCCGGCCCAGGCGCGTCCCGCTGCGCGGGTAGGGCATGGGCGCGGTCGCCGCACCCGGGGTGACCTGGACGATCGGCGTCGAGTCGGACCGGCGGACCTCGCGGGGCCCCGGGTCATCCGCGGCGTGGGCGGCACCGAGCCCCGCGAGGCACGCCATCGCCGCGGCGAGCGCGGCCAGGAACGCGTTGCGCCGCGGATGCCCGCCCCGCCGCGTAC
>NZ_FZMO01000457.1 GCF_900197875.1 Frankia canadensis
CCCACCGAGCCACCAGCAACCGACGCCCCACCAGCCGGCACGGCAGCCGCCGGCACAGGAGTCGCCGGCGCGGCGGTCGCGGTCGGCACCGGATACGCGGCGGCGGGCTCGGCGGCGTACCCGGGCCGGGGCGCCGGCGGCGCGGGGTGGGCACCCGGCCCCGCCTGCCGCGGCACGACGGACCCTGCACCGAGTCCGGCCTCCGCCGGGTAGGCGGCGGCAGGGTAGGCGGCGGCCGGCTGAGGGCCCGTGTTCGCGGGAGGGACGGGGACCGTGGCCGCGGTCGGGTGGCCGGCGCCGTCGGACGTGGCCGGCCGGGCGACGCCGCCAGGGTCATAGCCCAGGTAGCCGAGCATCACGTCCCGCTGCGCCGCGACCAGCTCCCGGGTCGTCCGCAGAAAGTCCAGCACCACGGCCTCCACCTGGCCGCCACCTCCAAACTCGGGCAGGTCGGCGGGCAGGGCCGCCAGGTCGTCGGTCAGGTCCGCGTGAACGGCCAGGTCCGCGTGGGCACTCGGGTCCGCGGAGACACCGGGATACGCGGGGACAGCGGGGTTCGCGAGGACGCCCGGGTTCGCGAAAACGCCGGGGTTCGCGGGTGAGGTCGGGACGGCGAGGACATCCGATGTCGAGGGCCCGGCCGCCCCGGCGGGCCCGCCCCGGCCGGCGGGGACGGCCGGGCTGCTGGGGACGTCCGCCGAGGCGAGGGCGCTGGGCGGGCCCGGGTCCTGCGGGACGAAGCCACGCACCCCGACGATCTCGGGCAGCTGCGCGCCGGGCGCCCGCGCGGCGGACGGCCGTGATCCGGCTCCTCCCGGCCGAGCCCGTGGCAACGGTGCCTGCCCGCCCGCCGGCGCCGACCGACCGCCGTCGGCGCCGGCCGCGGCCGCGGCCCGGGCGAATCCGGGCGCCGGGCGCAGCCCACCGGGCAGGAAGGCGCCGTCGGCGGTGCGCACGTACGCCCCGTCGACGGTCCAGCCGGGACGGCGCGGGATGTCGGCGGCGCTGACGACGCGGGCGTCACGTCCGGCGAACAGGGGCGACGGGTCGACCGGGACGCCGGCGGCGGCGAGTTCGGCGAGCGCGAGCAGCAGCCGGCGCAGGCCGGGCTCGCCAGCGACGTCGGTGGCGACGACCCGGTGCGGCCGCCCGTCGAGGATCTTGCCGACGAGCTGGGCGAGTACCCGGCCAGGGCCCGCCTCGACGAACGTGCGCACCCCCGCGGCGTACATCGACTCGATCTGTTCGACGAACCGCACCGGCGCCGCCACCTGGGCGGCGAGCGTCACCCGAACCTCGTCCGGCGACGCGGGATAGGGCGCGGCGGTCGTGTTGGCCCACACCGGCAGGCGCGGCGGGTCGATCTCGATGTCCTCGAGCCGAGCGGCCAGCGTGGCGGCCGCGGCGGCGACGACGGGGCTGTGGAACGCGCAGGCGACCGGGATCCGCTTCGCCCGCAGTCCGGCGCGGTCGAGCGCGTCGATCGCCGCGGCCACCGCCTGGGTCGGGCCGGAGATCACGCTCTGCCGGGGGGCGTTGTGGTTGGCGACGACGACGGACGTGGCGGGCCCCAGCTCCGCGAGCGCGGCGCGCACCCGCTCCACCGGAGCGGCGACGGCGGCCATCGTGCCGGGATCGTCACCGGCGGCGTCGAGGATCGCTCCGGCGCGCGCCTCGCTGAGCCCGATCAGGTCGTCCCGGTCCAGCGCGCCGGCGGCGCACAGCGCGACCAGTTCGCCGTACGAGTGGCCGCCGACGTGGTCCGGCCGCACGCCGAGGCTGGTGAGCAGGTCGTGCATGGCGAGGCCGGCGAGGCCGAGGGTCGGCTGGGCGGCGCGGGTGTCGGTGATCGCCGCGGCCTGCGCCCCGCGGGCCTCCCGGGTGAACGCGGCCGGCGGGAACATCGTGTCGACCCACTGGGGGGCCAGCTCCAGCACGCCCCGCAGCCGGGGGAAGGCGACGAACAGATCGGCGAGCATCCCGGGCCGCTGGCTGCCCTGCCCGGGGAACAGGAAGGCGGTCGCGCCCGGCTCGGCGTCGTCGTCGCGGACGAACAGCCCATCCCGCGGGTTCGGCGTGAACGTGCGGGCCGCCTCGATCGCGGTGGGCAGGCCGTCCAGGTCGTCGACGACGAAGGCGAGACGCACCGGCCCGCCGCCGGCGGCACTGGTCGTGCGAGCGAGGTCGCGCAGCCGCAGCGGCCGCCCGGCGGCGTCGTTCGCGGTGACGAGCGCGGCGAGCCGGTCCAGCGCCCGGGTCGCCGCCGCCCGGTCGGCGCCGCGGACGGCGAACAGCTCGGCCGGCCACTGGTCCAGGCCGTGCGCCGGCTCCGGACCGCCGTCGTAGGCGGACAGGACGACGTGGAAGTTCGTTCCGCCGAACCCGAACGCGGACAGGCCGGCGTGGCGCTGCTCGGCCGGCGCCGCCCACGGCTTGGCCGCCTCGTCGAAGTAGAACGGGCTGGTCTCGGCGTCCCAGTAGGCGTTCGGGGTGTCGATGTGCAGGGTGGGCGGGCGCACGCCGGTCTCGACCGCCTTCGCGACCTTGATCAGCCCGGCCAGGCCGGCGGCGCACTTGGTGTGCCCGATCTGCGACTTCACCGAGCCGACGGCGCAGCCACCGGGCGTGGCGCCGTTGTCGGTGAACATCTCGGTGAGGGTGGCGAGTTCGGTGCGGTCGCCGACGACGGTGCCGGTGGCGTGCGCCTCCAGCAGACCGATCTCTCCCGGCGAGACACCCGCCCGCGCGTAGGCGCGTTCCAGGGCGAGCACCTGACCGGCCTGGCGCGGCGCGGTCAGGCCGAGTGCCCGCCCGTCGGAGGAGCCCGCGACGGCGCGGATGACGGCGCGGATGCGGTCGCCGTCGCGCTCGGCGTCGGCGAGCCGCTTGAGGACGACGACGGCGACACCCTCGCCGAGGCCGGTGCCGTCGGCGCCGGCGTCGAAGCTGCGGCAGCGCCCGCCCGGCGACAGCGCGTGCACCGAGGAGAACAGCAGGAAGTCGTGCGCGCCGGCGTGCGTGTCGACCCCGCCGACGAGCACCAGGTCGGAGCTGCCGGCGACGAGTTCCTTGCAGCCCGCGTCGAGGGCGGCCAGCGACGACGCGCAGGCCGCGTCGACGGTGAAGTTCACCCCGCCAAGGTCGAGCCGGTTCGCGACCCGCCCGGCGATGACGTTCGCGAGCATGCCGGGGAACGAGTCCTCGTCGAGCTCGGGCAGGAACTCCTCAAGCTCGGGCGGCAGCGCGCCGAACAGGCCCGGCCACATCGAGCGCATGCCGTACGCGCCGGACAGTTCGGTGCCGGCCTCGGCGCCGAACACCACGGACGCGCGGGACCTGTCGAACGGCCGTCCCTCACCGGCGGCCCCCCGCGCGCCGTCCTTCTGCGCGGTGTCGTAGCCGGCGTGGCGCAGCGCCCTGGCGGCGACCTCCAGGGCGAGCAGCTGGCTGGTCTCGATGCTGCGCAGCGACCGCGGCGGAATGCCGTACGCCAACGCGTCGAACGGGACGGGCGGCAGGAAGCCGCCCCACTTCGACGGGGTGTGCCGCCCGGCGTCCTTCACCAGGGCGTCGGAGCGGTAGTAGACCTCGGGGTCCCAGCGGTCGGCGGGCACCTCGCGGATCGAGTCGACGCCGGCGATGATGTTCGCCCAGAACGTGTCGAGGTCCGGCGCGTCCGGGAAGATCGCGGACATGCCGACGATGGCGATATCCAGCGCCCGCCCGCTCGCCGCCGCCGCGGCGGCCGGATCCGGTCGCGCCGTGGCCGTCGCCCGCGGCGCCACGCTGCCCACCGCCCTCTCGGTGTCACGGGCGGAAGCGGCGTCGGCGGCGGGGGTGAGGCCGAGGTCGGTCGCGCGGGCGTCGAGGGCGTCGGTGGCGGCGGTGGTGACCTCGTCGTGCAGCGCGGCGATCGTCGTGCGCACGGACCGCAGCGCCGCGACCTGCCCGATCATGAACATGCCCTCCAGCGCCTGGGTCTCGGCGTCGACGGTGACGACCCGCCCGCCGTCGCGGCGCAGCCCCTTGCTGGCCACCCGCAGCCGGCCCAGGTTGAGCCCCTCCAGCTCCTCCCACATCCGCTGGCGGGGGGTGCCGGCGGCGGCGAGCTCCCGGCGGCGCTCCAGGAAGGTGCGCACGTACGGCGACTCGACGCAGCGGGTGGCGTGGCCGGGCGAGGTCTCCAGCAGCACCGTGCGCTCGCAGTCGAGCGCCGCCTGCTGGAAGCCCGCCTGGATCGCGCCCGCGTCGACCGCCTCGGCGGTGAACAGGTAGGCGGTGCCCATCAGCACGCCGACGCGGGCGCCCCGCTCGGCGAGCGGTCCCGCCGCGGCGGCGACCATCGCGGCGGACCGGGCGTCGTGGATCCCGCCGGCGAACAGCAGGTGCAGCTCGGTGAAGAAGTCGGGCCCGGCCGCCGCGGACTCGCCGTAGGCGAGCAGGCCGGCGATCTGCGCCTCCCACAGCGGGAAGCTGGAGCGCGGCCCGACGTGGCCGCCGCACTCCCGGCCCTCGAAGACGAACCTGCGGGCACCGTCGGCGAGGAACCGCCCGAGCAGGCCGGGCGAGGGCACGTGCAGATAGGTGTCGATGCCGGCTTCCTCCAGCGGCGCCGCCTGCGCGGGCCGGCCGCCGGCGATGATCGCGCACGGGGGCCGGGCCTCGCGCACCGCCGCGAGCTGGGCGGCCCGCAGCTCCGGCGGGGCGAACCCGAGGATGCCGACTCCCCAGGGCGCGTCGCCCAGCAGCGCACGGGTGCGGGTCAGCAGCTCGCGGGTGTCGTCGCCGCCCAGCAGGGCGAGGGCCAGGAACGGCAGGCCGCCGCCGTCAGCCACGGCACGGGCGAACTCCGCCCGGTCACTGACCCGGGTCATCGGCCCCTGCGCGACGGGATGACGCAGGCCGTGGGCCGCGGCCAGCGGCGAGCCGGCGGCCAGCGGCCGGGCCCGCGCGGCGGCGGCGATGCCGTCCCGGATCCCCTGCCGGACGGCGCGGACGACACCACCGGCGGTGACGTGGCGGTCGGCGAGGGCGGCGGCGAAGGCCCCGTCCTGCCCGATCGGGAGGAACTGCCCGACCAGGTCGCGCCCGCCCAGTCGCGCCGCCACCTGCCCCGCCGTGTCCGCGCCGGCGGGCGTGGACGCCGCGGCGGGACTGGACCCGGCTGCCGGGGCGAGGGCGCCGTCGGAGGCGAGTTCGCCGCCGGTGTCGCGCAGCTCACCCTCACCGGGACGGTCGGTGCGCCCGGCGAGGGCGGCGATGGGCAGGTCGGGCCGGGTGTAGAGCCGATGGCCGGCGTACAGGACGGTTTCGCTGCCGTCCATTGCCCGCACGGCGGCGGCGACCGGCTCGGGCAGCTCCATCTCCCGGACGAGCGCAAGCTGCGAGTCGAGGACGACGCCCGCGGCGCCGCCGGCCACCGCGGCGGCCGCGGTCGCGGGACCGATCCCGCCGGCGGCGAACACGGGCACGGCCTGTCCCGCGGCGGTGCACGGCCGGTCCGCGAGCAGGTGCTGCAGCAGGGTGAACGTCGTCAGCTCGCCGACGGCCCCGCCGGACTCGTTGCCGCGGGCGATGAGCCCGGTGGCGCCGGCGGCGACGGCCGCGCGCGCCTGGCCGACCGAGGTGACCTCCGCCCAGACCCGACGCCCGCCGCGGACGAGCTCGGCGACGGACCACCGCGCCCCTGCGGCTTCCCCCGTGGTGACCGTGGTGACCGGCTCGGGGCCGTCGGCCGGACCGGCGCCGCCCGCGCCGTCCCCGGCGTCCGGGCTGGCGGTGAGCACGACCAGGTCGACGGACTCGGGCAGCGCGTCGAGGTCGAGGGGGCAGCCGGCGGCGACCCGCACCCCGAAGCGTCCCGGCGCCCAGCGGGCCGTGTCCCGCAGGGCCTGGCGGGCCTGGCGCGCGCAGCGGCCCAGGTCCAGCACGCCGAGGCCGCCCGCCCGCGTCACGGCGGCGACGAGCGCGGCGCTGGGCTGGGCGAACGGAGTGATCACGACGACGAGCTCGCGTGCGGCGAGCGGGTCGGACGCGGTGGGTCCGGCGGGGATACGGGCGGGTGGTGGGCGGAGCCTGGTGGTCATCGGCAGGTCCTCCTGGCAGGTCGCGACCTGGGGAAGGGCGGCGAGGGCGATGTACTAGTCCGGTTCAGGGGGCCCGCCATGGTCCTTCGGTCGCGCGACCGGCCCGGCACCCACACCGCGCGGCCCGCCAGCACGGCGGCGCACGGCCAGATCCCGAACAAGAGGTTCACCCACCAAACCAACGTGAGGGACACGTTCCCAACGACAGGATGGCCCACATCATCGGCGACCTCCTGGCCGGCGCCACTGGGCGACAGACGTCCCGGGGAAGCTGTATCTGTCCTGACTACGCGGAAAACGAACGGACCCCCAACAACTCTCGTGGAACTGGCGCGCCCGGCCCTCCGGGGCGCCGTCGTGCTTAGCCGACTCGGCATCGTCAACGTGCGCGGAATACTAGTCGGCTCGGTGCGGATCACTGCATGGTGGCAGAGCACAGACGTGATCGCATACTCCTCGGAGCCCTGCGATGGCTGTCATGACCTGGTCGGCTGGCCATCCCGCCAACGCTTCGCCCAGGCCGGACATCGTCGCCGATGTCACCGATGGGATTACGCAGAGCCCGCATGGATGTGCACCGGGCGACGTCATCAATCCCGGCGGCGCCCGCCGGAGGTTACGAATTGGTATCACGCCGGCCGGTATCCCGACCTCCTGATCAGATGGTTTTCGTTCGGCTTCTGCTCGCTAACGTGGCGGTCAGCGCGGCGAGCCAATATTCGGCACTCCCACGCCCACTCGATCGACACCAGCGGAAATCGGCAGTGACACCCGTGCCCCGGCCGTTATCCGCCATTGGGCGGCCAGGGCGCCTGGAAATCGATCGCGTGTCGTCGGCGGGTCAGTCACCGACGACCGGGCCGGCCGCGTTCACCACCCGGCCGCCCGGCAGAGACGCAAGCCAACCTAGTCACAGTGTGCCATCGATCGCAAGCGCGACCGACCCGTCAAGGGAGGCAACCCTGCCCCGAACCACCTAGCCGGATCGGCCCGCTACGACGCGCCACAGCGAGCATGACACAGGCCCCATATGCGGCGCATTCGGTATGAAACCACCAAAGTGGAAGTTCCGGGTCCCGACCCAGGAGAGATCATGGCGCCTGGGCGCCCGGCGGCGGCTCGGGCGCGCCCATGCCTGGGATCATCCCAGTTGACCAAGTGTGACCAGGGCGGTCTCGATGACCAACCCTCCGCTGCCACAGCGGTGTCGCCGCGCCGGCCATGATCGATGACGGGTTCCGGAGGGCACACCGGCCCAGGATGCCGGGCCATCCCGCAGAGAGCCCGAACTGGGCGGGACCGCACCGCGCACCCGCCGCCGGACACCGCCGTGATCCGCGGGCGGCGACGTTGCGGTGGCCGGCGCGCCGCCGTCAGCCGGGAAAAGGCGCGACGAAGATCGGTCACACACGGTGAGAGACAGACGGGCCGCGACCAGCGGCCGCGGCCCGCACGCCTTCCCCCGGGCCGCATCCCGGGCACGCGAAGAGGCCGCCGAACAATGGCATGGAAGGCCGGCGAGGGCGGAACACATCGACCGGCTGACTCAACCGGGGCGCGGACGCCACGAAGAGCGCTGCGCAACCAGGAGCGAGGTGGCACCCGCGGATAGGGGAAATGATCGCACGGTCGATCACCCGCGCGCGAGGAATCGCGCCAATTCATACGGCATGAGGGGGCGGCCGTCTCGGCGGACCGCGGAAGGCGGTCGGCGGCGCCTGCCACCCAGGGTGGACGTCCACTCAGACGAGGATCATCCGGCGCCCAACCGCTTGCTCACCGGCAGGGGATCACGGACATCACGGCACCGATCACCCACTGTCTGCCCGGCGCCCATGATATGGGCGCCGGCCGCGCGGCACGGGGAGCACGCGGGCGCGGCTCGACCGCGGGTGGCGAGGTTCGAAGGTGCCCGCCACCCGCGGTGGATCTCGCGGAGCAGCGGTGGGGTCGACGACGCGTCGGCGCTGACCGGCCGTCGGCGCGAGCCGGGCGCCAGGGCCGGCGGCGCGGACGAACCATGCGAGCCGAAGGACGCGCGGGCCGGAAGGCCGAGCGCACCCGAAGTGCGTGCGCGCCCGCAGGCCGTGCGGTCGGCAGGCCGTCAGCGCCGACCATCCGTCAGGTTGTCAGTGTCGGGTTCTCGGGCCGGGCGGGCGCCCGGCTCAGGGCCGCGGCGGACTCGGCGGCGCGAAGGCGCTGGTCTCCCGCTGCCAGGCGATGGCGAGCTGGGTCCGGTTCGTGCAGCCCGTCGCGACCAGGGCGTGGGTGAGGTGGTGTTTGACCGTGTCGATGCTGATGCACAGCGCCTCGGCGACCTGCCGGTTCGACCGGCCCTCGGCGACGAGCCGCACGACGTCGCGCTCGCGGGCGGACAGCCGTCCCGCGACGGACGGACCGGGGTCGGTGCGGATGTAGAAGCGCAGCAGGTTGCCGAGGTGCCGTCCCAGCACCGCGCCCACCGCGCGATCGCGGGGGCCGAAGGCGCCCGGACGCGAGTCCAGCAGGGAGATCAGCGCGCCCACGTTGGACGGGCCGAACAGCCGCACGAGCAGCTTCGCGTGGATCCCGTGCGCGCGCAGGAAGCGCTCCAGCCGCATCCGCACCTCGGGCCGCTCCGGGACGCCGAGGTCGTCGAGGGTCGCCAGGCCCCGCTCGCGGACCGAGCGAAGGCTCTCCGGGTTGCTCAGTGCCTCCAGTTCCCGGTACCGCTCCATATACGGGCCGGCCAGGCGTAGCGCGAGACCGCGGCCGGTGGGCCGGGCGTCCTGGAAGGCCGTCTCGATGGAGGAGCCGAGGAAGAAGGCCGAATGCCGGTAGCCGAGGTGACGCGCCATGCCGTCGAGCGCCAGCTCCCGGAACGAGGCGAGCGACGACGCCCGCTCGCAGTCCTCGACGACACGCAGGATGCCCCGCAGCTCGGCGGCGCCGAGGGCGAGGTCGCGAGGCATCGGCGCCGCGCCGCCGGCGCGGGCGGCGGCGACACTGGGGCGCAGCTGCGTTCCGGGCGCCACCCGCGGGGCGGCGCCGGGCATCTCACCGCGGCCCATCGCGGGACCCGCCATCGGCGGCGTGGCCCGGGTGTGAGACAGTGGCCGCGCAGCAGCGCCTCCCGCGCCCGTGGCCGGTGCGGGATGCCGCGGAGCCGCGGAACGGTGTGGCGCGGTCGGCGGTACGGGCGAGTTCATCGAGGTTCGCCTGGCAAGCCGGCTCGCGACGCCTATGTCAGTGGATGTGTCGACGGTCACGCCGATTCGCGGCCGATGGGGTACGTCCTCGCCGATAGCATCGGTCGAGCGGGGAACTCGGTCGGTCACGCGTGCCTCCGGGGGGTCAGACTCAGAATCGCACCGGGCGGTGGCCCGGCTGTGGCTTTTTCCACCGGGGTGAATTCCGGTGAAGCTGGACATGTTCGGCAAGCGTAGGGCCCGCCTCCCTCGCTACGCCAGCAGTAGCCCACACCCCTCGTTTACCAACCAGTCAAACCCACCCCACAAGTGGGAGAAACACGCCCCCAACCGGCCATATCTCGCCGCATTCGCCACCCAGGCGCGCCGCGCCGACACCTCGGGTGACTTTCCCCGCACGGCCACCTCCCCCTAATGGGCTACCCCCACGGTGGAGACGAGTGGTCCGGCCCGCCGTCGACGGCGCCGCGGCACGCCTTCCGGGCGAGTGCCCCGCCCGTCCGGCCGTCGTCCGTACCGCGAGGCCCCCTCCACGAGGGGTGATTAAGCGGCGACCACCTGCGCCATCCGCATGGTCAACAGCACCGAGGGTAGGGAGAGGTGAGGCTCTCCGTAGTCGGAGAGACGCCACGGCCGGCCGGAGGAGGGCCGCGCACCCGTCTGGAGCCGTACCTGCCCAATGTCTCTCACTGTGGGCCGTCCGTGCCCGCGCCGCGTTTCCTCCGCCGGATTCGCGCGGACCTCACCCGGTCCCGCGCCACCGATTCCGCCTTCCGCCACCGACGGCCGACCGCCGCGGGCGCGCGGGACGAACGAGGTGAAGAGCGATGACCCTCGGCCTGTCCGTCTTCCTTATTGTGGTCGGCGCCGCCCTCCGATACGCGCTCACCTGGCGGCTGGCCGGAATCGACCTCCCGGTTCTGGGCCTGATCCTGATGGTCGCCGGAATCGTCATCGCCGCCATCTGTGTGCTGCGGGCGGTGCTTCCCCTGCCCGGGCCGGGAACGGCTCGCGACCGTCCGCCAGCCCCCACGATTCCGCCGACCCGGCCGGAGGCTACCGACGAGGCCGCCACCACTCCCCGGCCGCCCGACTGTCCGGACCGGTCGCCCTACCTCGATCTGGAACGCCGCACCTTCGGCAACTGACCGATCACCGGGGCTCCCGGCCGGCCCACCGCGACCGGTCAGAGCAGATGCAGCTCGCGGGCCCGGTGGACGGCGTCGCGGCGCCGGGGGACGTCGAGCTTGCGGTAGATGCTCTTCAGATGCGTCTTCACCGTGTTCACGGAGACGTAGAGCTCGGCCGCGATCTCCGCGGTCGTCAGCATCGTCGGCAGATAGCTGAGCACCGCCAGCTCGCGCTCGCTGAGCCGGTCCCCGGCGGCCGGCCCGGCCGTCCGGCGCCGCCCGGAATCCGCCGCCCAGGCTCGCGGCACGGCTGTCATCCGCTGGTCGGCGCCGGCGCGGCCCGGCATCGGCGGCGCCCGATGGCCGCGGTCGGCGGGAACCGAAGGCCCATGCACGCGCGGCGGGCTGGCCGGCACCGCGCCGCCGGCAGCGCCCGGGGCCCCCGGACCGTGCGGCGCCTGCCGCCCCGGCCGTGCCATCCCCGGCGGCCCCCCGATCCGACCGCCTGTTGTCCCCGGGTTCCAGGCAGGCGGAGGGTTCCAGGCAGGCGGACCGCCGAGCGACGCGGCACGCGGACCGACGAGCGGTCCGGTACGCGGATCGACGGGCGAGGAGGTGCGCGCGGGGGCGGCGGTGCGCGGGGCGGCGGAACGGGGCGACGCCGCGCCCGCGACCCGCGCCGCGTGCGATTCGGCGCTCACGACGGACGGCGTCCCGCCCACCTCGCCGGCCTCGGCGGCCGCCCGCAGGCCCACGACGAAGTCCGGATGCGCGGCGGCCAGGCCCGGGTGCGCCGCGAGCATCGCCGCCACCTCCGTCCCGGCGTCGAGGAAGGGACTGGTCAGGCCCTCGTCCTCGGCGAGGGCGAGGGCGCGGGCCAGCAGCCCGGTCGCTCGCGCCTGATCGCCCCGCCGAGCGGCGACGATCGCCGCGAGAACGCAGGCCGAGACCACGGGACCGCCTCCCCCACCGTCGGCACGCAGCAGCGCCGACACCGCCTCCTCGGCCGCGTCGAGGTCGGCGCAGGCAAGGTCGGCCCGCGCGGTGGCCAGGGCCATGATCTGGTCCGACCGCCGGTTCTCGGCGGGCCGGCCCAACGCCTGCCGGGCGGCCTGCGCGTTCCCGGCGGCGAGCAGCAGATCGACCTCCACCGACCGCCACAGTGAAAGGCACAGCGGTGGTCCCGTTGGCCGCCCACGCCCGCCGAGCAGCCGGCGGGCGGCCCGCACCTGCTCGGTCCGCCCCGGCTGGCACCACACCCGCGCCCGTGCCACGGCGACGAGATCGAGCAGGTGCGCGGGCAGGCCTGGGCCGCACCCGGCGTGGGCGGCGTCCAGGTGTCGCGCCGCCCCGCCCCGATCAGAGCGGTCCAGGGCCACCAGGGCGAGGGCGAGCCGCGCCTCGACCACGCCCGCCGAGGTCGGGTCCGCACCGGTCGCCTCCGCGGCGCCGCTGAGCGCGCCGGCCGCGCTCGACTCCGCCAGCCGCAACCGGCCCCGCAGTGCCAGCGCCAGTGCCAGCGCCCCGGCCGCGGATGTCTCGATCGTCCGGGCGCCGACGAGGCGGGCCGCGTCAAGCGCCACCGTGAGGGCCTCGATCGCCGCCTCGGGCCGGCCCATCCACAGCTCCCCACGCCCCCGCCCGCACCAGGCCAGCGCCGCCACCACCTCCCCGGCTCGCCCGTCGCCCCGGTCGACGTCCTGGTCCCCGGGCCGCAGCAGCCGCCGAGCCACGCTCAGCATCTCCTCGGCGTCGCCGACGAGCTCCGCGCGGTGCAGGTCGACGAGATCCGCCTGCGCGGCCAGCGCCCGGCGGCGCGGCGAGGCGGGTTCGCCCGCGATCGCGCGACGGGACGTCTCCAGGCAGCCCACCGCCTTGGCCACCCGCCCCTGCGCCAGATGGCCGGCGGCGACGACGAGCGCGCATTCCGGTGACCAGCTCGCGACCGACGCCGGGATCCCGGCCAGCGCGGCCTCACGCTCGGCGCGGGCCCCGACGATCCCCTCCGTCCTCGCCGCGCGCTCGATGAACAGGCAGGAGGCGTACCACCAGTCGCCCGCTCGCGCCGCGTGGCGGACCGCCTGGGCCGGCCGGCGGTGCGCGGCGAACCACAGCGCGGCCCGCAGATGCAGCTCGTCGACGTCCTCGGTGCGGTCCCGCCGCAGGTCCGCGCGCAACAGCGCGGCGAACAGACGGTGGTAGCGAAACCAGTCGCCGTCCGCGTCGACCGGGAGGACGAATCCGCCGTCCTCGGCGAGCGCGACCAGCGGCTCGATGCCGGCCACCGCCTCCGGCGACGGCGACGGCGACGGTCCGGGTCCTGTCCCCGCGGCGAGGCTCGGCGCGATCCCGGGCCCGGGGATCGTTGCGAATGCCCGGGCCTGGGCGTCGTCGGGCCGGTGCGACCCCGCCGCCAGGACCGGCGCGGCGGCCGGCCCGGGCGCGCGGGCCGGCTCCGGGACGACGCCCGGTGCCCACGCCGCCCCGGCGGCCGGGGACTGCGGCGGGACCGCGTCGTGGCCGGCCAGCGGCGCGACGCGGACCCGCTCGCCGACGACGGCGTCGGCCAGGGGGGTGCTGACCTGGTCGAGCAGGCTGGTGCGCAGCAGGAACCGGCGCACGGCGGGGGGATGGCGGGCCAGCAGCTCGGCGCGCAGGAACTCGGCGACCTCGGGTACGTCGGCCAGCGACGGCAGCACGGGCATGGATGCCGCCCTCGACGTGGGGCCCGGCGGCGCCACCGGGATCTCGCCCGTACCGGGCCGCGGGCCGCGGGCCGCGACGGCGGCCATGGCCAGGCGCAGTCCCGCCGGCCAGCCCTCGGTCAGATGCAGGAGATCGGCGAGGGCCGGCTCCGTCGTGCTCACCCCGTGCGCCCGCAGCAGGTCGACGTTCTCCGGCTCGGTGAAGGCGAGGTCGTGCGGGCCGATCTCGGTGATGCGCCCGGCCGCGCGCAACCGGTGCAGCGCCAGGGGCACCACCCGCCCGCACAGAATCGTGCGCAGTTGGTCGCCGGCCTCGTTCACCAGGAGTTCCAGACCGTGGCGATCGTCCGGCCGGCGCAGGACCTGGACGTCGTCCAGGATCAGCACGACAGGGCCCGGCAGCCCGACCAGCAGGTTCGCGAGCCGCCGGTAGTCGCGGCCACCGGGGCCACCAGCGGCGTCCCCGCCGAGATCGTCCGGAGCGGTCAGATCGTGGCCGACCGGCAGGACGCCGCCACGGTCGAACCCGTGCAGCAGCTGCGGCCACAGGGGCAGGGTCACGCCGTGGCCCGCGTCCGTGGCCGTCGCCGGATCCAGCCTGATCCACACGAGCGGCGTCTGGTTCGATCGCGCGGCGGCCCACGCCGCCAGCAGGGCGGTCTTTCCCCAGCCGGCCGGGGCGCGCACGACGGTGAGCACGCTGGTGACGGCGTCGTCGAGCAGCGTCCGCAGCCGGGGCCGGTCGAGGAAGCCGGACGGCAGCGGTGGGGCGACGAAGTGGCCGTGCACGAGGGGCAGACGGGTGCCGGTCCCGCCTGGCGTTGTGTCCGCAACGCCGCGGG
The DNA here is from genome assembly GCF_900197875.1 of Frankia canadensis. GTDB lineage: Bacteria > Actinomycetota > Actinomycetes > Frankiales > Frankiaceae > Frankia > Frankia canadensis. Next base: position 13,952 of record NZ_FZMO01000457.1, read on the forward strand.
CGCTGGTCTCGATGCCGTCGTCGGTGGGCTGATGGGCCTGCATCGAGATCAGGCCGTCGGTGCGGGGGCCGGGCGCCAGTGATCGGGACGGGACAGTACCGGGTCCCGGTGACTGTTCGTCGAGCACTCCACACCACCCCCACGACAACACTGCCCTGGGTAGTGGTACAGGTACTTGGACGCGGGAGCAACCCGCGGTGACGGCTACGTGACCCTGAGAAGCCGGCCGCCGCGTGGTCACCGAGGGCGGCTCCGGACGACTCGCCACACACGTCCGTCGATCGCGGGACACCCCGGCCGGGATCCGGGCCGCACGCGCCGACGTCCCGCGCGGTGGGCGGTCAGGCCGGCGAGCGCGGGCCGGTGGCCCGCAGGACCGACCCGGCCGTGGCGACGAACAACACGTCGAAGCCCATCTGGAGGGTGACGACGACCCTGGCGGTCTGGCCCACGGCCCGGATGTCGCCGAATCCGACCGTCGTCAGCACCGTCACCGTGAAGTAGAGGGCGTCGGTCCGGGTGCGGATTCCCGCCATCTCCTGGCCGTAATACGCGAGGGAGTAATAGGTGGTGGCGAACAGCACCACCGTCACGCAGATCCCGGCGAACAGCCAGGCGGAGCGAGAGCGCGCGGACGTCTCCCGCCGCCCGGCCGCCACCTGGCGAACGAACAGCCAGCCCAGCAGGGCAAGCCCGGCCACCAGACCGAAGATCCGCAGGCCGAGCGCGAAGCCCCCCGGCGCGTGGCGCAACGGCAGGCAGTAGTACACGACCAGCACGGCGGCGAGCGTTGCCAGCGCGGCGGCGACGCGCCGTCCCGTACTCGCCCTCGAGCGGGCCTCGCCCACAGCCACGGGCTCCGGGCCGGGCGGCGGGGCGCCTGTCACGGGGCCCGCCCGGTCAGACCGACCCGGCCGCGCGCCGCCGACACCCCGGCCGCCGATCGCCCGTGCCCGTCAGGCCGCGCAGTCCGAGCAGACCACGCGGCGCGGGTCCGCGAGCTGGCTGCGGTGCTGCACCAGGAAGCAGCTGGTGCAGGTGAACTCGTCGGCCTGCCGTGGCAGGACGCGCAGCGAGAGCTCCTCGTCGCGCACATCCGCGTCGGGCAGGTCGAGCTCGGCCTCGAGGGCGTCCATGTCGTCCCCGAGATCGGCCGCCGCACCGGCACGCTGCGCCTTCAGGTTCTCCAGGCTCTGCTCCTGAAGCTCGTCCTCCTCGACATCCGCGTTTCGCCGAGCGTCGAAGTCACGCGCCATGCGTCCCCTTCCCCTTCCCTTTCCCTACCGTCGCTCGCCCACTGGCTGACTCCACCGATGGGTACCGGGTACCACCGAACACGGGGGGCCATTCAACACGGCACCCCAGGACATCGGTCGGCCACGGTACGCAAGAACCCCGAAAATAGGGGATGCCGCGCCTTATGTCCGCATTTCCTGGCGCCTCCGCCACAGCCAAGGGTCCCGGCCGAACGCGGATCACCAAAGCCGAGCAGAGGATACGGGCCACAACCGCGTCAGGCCAGACAGGTGACCGGTCGGCGCGGTGTCTCTCCCACCACATTCACGACCGGACGCCACGACCCGGGCGGGTCGCCCGTTTGTCGATCGATGCGGCACCGTACACCATTCGGCCACGGGGGTGGCACCGGGTGGTCAGGTGAGCGGTGCCCCAGGCACCGGGCGGGTCAGAGGTAGAGGCCGGTGAGGCCGTCGTCGAGCCGCTCGGCCGCGACGGCGTGCACGTCCCGCTCGCGCAGCAGGACGTAGGTCGTCGAATGCAGCTCCACCTCGGCCCGGTCCTCCGGGTCGAACAGCACCCGGTCACCCACCTGGATGGTGCGCACCGCGGTGCCGACCGCCACGACGTCGGCCCAGGACAGCCGCTTGCCCATGTGCGCGGTCGGCGGAATGACGATGCCCGCCTTGGAGCGGCGATCCACCGCGTCCTCACGGGGTTCGACCAGCACACGGTCGTGCAGAAGCCGGATCGGCAGGCCGCCAGCCTGGGTCACGCCTACCGCCGTGCCCATGCCGCTGACCCCACTGCCGTTGACACCGCCGGACACAACGCTCACAGGATCGGACACTACCCGCCCGGACCGGGGCCCGGGGCACCCCCTCGCCCGCCGCTCGTCTCCCGTCCCGGCCCACCCCGACGGCGTGGTCCGGCCAGCCGGATGCCGAGCCCCCCGGGCACCGTCACCCACACGGCCGACCATGGCCGCATGTCAGGGGAACGTCACCCGACACAGCGGATCCACCCGCACGGGCCGCTCGCCTGACGGCCCGTCATGAGCCGGTACCGAATCCGCCAACCGCCACATAACCAGCAGAGCTCGCAGAGTGCACTCAACCTCCCCGGAGGGGGAATGCTGTCCCAACGGGGTATAAGCTGCCGCCCATCGCTGCCCGGGCTGGCGCTGACGGGTGGCGTGCCGTGGCACCTCTCGATCGTCCGTTGGCGCCCAGGTAACCGTCGGCACGTAACGAACCTCAGGGATGGGGCACCACCATGGCATTGCGCATCAGTGTCGATCTGGATGGTCTGCGCTGGGCCGATCTGTTCCGCTTCGTCGACCTCGCCCGCAACGGCGGGATCAGCGCCGAGGACCAGGTCGACGTCATCACCTACGGCAGCGATCCGATGTCGGTCAGCCTCTCGGCGCGTATCTACCCGGCGTCGGAGGGCTTTCTGTCCACGGATCAGTCGGAGGCGGCGGGTGAGGCCATGCGCAGTGCCCCCCTGTCCATCGCACCGGGCGCGACCAGCCCGAACGGCTCCTCCTTCGGGTACGACAGCGGCGCGGCCGAGCGCCCGCCATCCCCGAACGGCAGTCACTACCCGGCGTTCGACAGCGGCCAGGAGCGTCCCGCCGCGCCAGTAGCCCCCAGCATGCCGCCCTACGGACCGGGCTATGACGCGCCGGGCGACCGAGGTCTCCCGCCGAACGGCGCCGGGCACTACCCCGCCTTCGACGGGCAGCAGGACCGGATGCCGCCGGGCGCCGGCGGCCAGTTCGCGGGCTTCGAGCCGTTCGACCGCTCTGCGACAGGCAAGGAGCCGCAAGGTGCCCCCGGAGGGGTCGAAAGTCCCTACATCGAGGAGTTCGCGCGCCTGCAGGAGGGGCTCATGCGCCAGGTGCGCCGCACCGACGAGGTCCGGCCGGACCGCTCCTGATCAGCGGTTGGCACTCGACCGTCCCCACCGCGGCCGCCGCCAGTCCGCCGGCGTGGCGACGCGGTCGGCGCGCGCCCGATCCGGCCCCACCCTCACCACAGGTGAGGAATGCGGGACCCTGAGCCTCGTTGACATCCCGCGCACGGACGCGGAACGTGAGAAGGCCGTGACGGCTCCCTCCTTGGTTCTACGCCGTTCGCACCCCGTCGCCCGCTATGGTGCATGCTGCCTGTGATGGACGATCCGCGCCTTGCTGACGTCGAGCAATATCACGGGCGACTACGCTCGGAGCTCGACGTCATTGCGCGTGGGCCGGTCCTGGTCGGCCCGAAGATCATCGAACACATTTATTCACTGATCACGCTTATAGATCTGCATCAGCCGAATGAGTTCGACCTCTGCCTGAGCTGCGACCGGCTCTGGCCCTGTGCCTCGATCGTCGCCATCACCGGAATCTCGCCGGACGCGCCCGACAGCGACGAGGACGTCGAGGGTGACGGCCGCCCCCTGCCCGGCGCGGAACAGGACCTCCCGGCATCGCGGCTCGCCCCCATGCCCCCGCCCAAGGCGCGCATCCTGCCGCTGCCCGTCGCCGAATCGGCTCCATCCCCGCTGGCCGCCAGCGACGGCGCGGGCTCTCCCGACGAAGCTCGCTACGGCGACATCCGCGCCGAGGACCCCCGTCCCACCCAGGCCCACCTCGCCGACCCGCGGCCAGCCGACCCGACGTTCGACAACCAGCGCCAGATCGACCCCCGTCATAGCCCCCGGTACGACGACGCGCGGCCCACGGACACACGGCCCGCCGGCCCGCGGTACGACGAACCCCGGTACGGCGACGCCCGGTACGACGACGCGCGGCCCACGGACACACGGCCCGCCGAACACCGGTACGACGAGGCCCGGTACGACGACAGAGCGCGCTACGACACCGCCGCCCGGTACGACGAGGCAGGGCTGCACGACACGGCGGGGCGGCAGGACGAGCGCCGCCGCGACGATCCGCGACACGACGACGGCGCGGTCGACGGAACCCGTCGCGACCAGCGGCGCCCGGTGGACCCACCCGATCCCGCCGCGGCCCCCCAGCCGCGCTACCCGGCACCGCAGACGCCGGCCGCGGCGCACGTTCCGACCGGCCCGGCGATTCCCTCGCACATCTCCATGAAACAGGGCATTCCGCCCCAGCCGCAGCCGCCCGCCCACGTTCCTCCCCACGTGCCCGCCGCGGCGCACAACGGCGCCGGACCGCAGGGCGCCGGACCGCAGGGCGCCGGACCGCAGGGCGCCGGACCGCAGGGCCCGCCCCGGGCACCTGCCGGGGCGGGCACGCCGCGTTCCACCGGGGCCGTGCCCCGGCTGCCCTCGGTCACCCCGCCGACCGGGCGGCCGGCGGCCGCACCGGACGAGCGTCCCGCGGGCCGGCCCGCCGCGCCCGATGCCGCCCGTCCGGCGGGTGCGCCGCCGACCGACGCCCCCCGCCATCCGGCCGGCCCGCCGCAGGGGCCGCCGCCCGGCTATGCCCCGGCCGCCGCGAACATCGCCGGCGGCCCGGGCACCCAGGCCCGTCCGTCCGCTGGTCAACCACGGGCCACGGGCGCATACCCGATCGCCGGGGAGTCCGGCCGGGAGCGTCCCGTCTCCGCGGGCGCCGGGTTGCCGGGACTCTCACCGCCCGGCATGCCACCGACGCGCCCCGCGGGCGCCGGGGATGTTCCCCCGCGTCCGACCGGCGCGCATCCCCGGATACCGGCCGCCGATCCGGCGGCGGCCGACGGCCGGCGCGGGCATGGCCAGCCCGATCCGGCCATGCCGGCGCCGTCGCTGGACCGCGGCGCGCCGCCCCGGTACCCGGACGGCACGGCGGTGCCCGCGTCCCGGCCGGTGCCGCCGATCTCCGGGCCGGTCGAGCTCGCGGCCCAGGCCGACCTGGCCGCGGTGCGCGCCGGCGAGGGCTGGCCAGGACAGCGGTATCCGGGCGACGCCGCGGCGCGGACCGGCGGCCCCGACGGCCGGGGGATGGGGCCGGGCGGCAGCAGTGCCGACGCCCCGTTCGCGGGCAACGGCGGCCCGCCCGGATGGCCGGGCCGAGGCGGGGCGGGCGACGGCGCCCGTGCCGCCGAGCGAGCTGGCCCGCCCGCCGGGGCGGCGCCGGTGGGAGGCCGGTCACCGTACTCGCCGTCCCAGGCGGAGCGAGCCGCCGCGGCGCCGGACGATCGACGCGGCGGGCACGACCCGCGGACCGGGGCGGCGCACCCCGGGCGTGGTCCGATCGGGACACATGGTTCCGGCGTCCCGAACGCGCCGCGCCGCGCCGCGGACCAGCGTCCGCCCGGCGGCCCGTCCCACGCTGAGCCGGCGCGCCGCCCGGCGCCGCATCCCGACGACCTCACCATGCCCGCGCAGCCCGCCAACAACGGCCTGTCGCCGGCCGCGGCCCGCATCGAGCAGGGACAGGTCGACGAGGTCACCCAGGCATGGCTGGCACGCCGGGGGTCCGTCCTGGACGGCATCGACGTCATCTGACGCACGATGGGCGGCGCGGGGACGCCAGGAGGTCCCCCCGCCCGCGGCGCGTCGCGGCGGCGGACGGCACCGGGCGCGGTATCCAGGGGCGGCACCGGGTCGCGGGGCCGAGCCGCGGCCACAGGCGTACAGGTTTGAGGCGCCGGGCGATGTGGCAGGTACGCGACGCCGGGCACCTCGCCCGGCGTGAGGACGACATCGGACTATCGAGGTCGTCCCGTTCGATCCCACGGAAGGTGAGGCGTGGCCGGAGCACTGACCGCGCGCTTCGACCTGCCCGCCGACCCCCGCGCCGCCGGCTGGGCCCGCCGCCTGGTCGCCGAACTGCTCGCCGCCTGGAACCGCGCCGAGACCATCGAGGTCGCGCAGCTTCTCGTCAGCGAGGTCGTGACGAACGCCGTGCGCTTCATCGGGGATCGCGGCGCCCTGTGCCTGACCGTCGCCCTGCGGATCGATCGGATCCGCATCACGGTCGACGACGGGAGCTCGCTGCGTCCGGCGCTGAGGCCGGCGGGCGAGGACGACGAGTCCGGGCGGGGCATGCATCTTGTCGCCGCGCTGGCCCTGCAGTGGGGTGTGGACGACGTCCAGGACGACCAGCGCCCGGGCAAACAGGTCTGGTTCGACCTGCCCCGCCAGCCCGACCCGCCGCGGCAGGAGGGCTCGTTGGAGGCGGCATGCGGCTCCTGACCGGCGCGGCGCCCGACCAGGCCGGTCGGCGTGCGGCCGCCCCGGGCCTTGTGACCAGCGATTTGACCGGAACGCAGGTCACGGACGGGCAGCGGACAGCTCGCGACCGCGCCCGCTTCAGGCGTTGTTCAGGCAACTCGCGTACCGTGACACGCGTCTCCTTCTCCATGAGCGTGACCACGGCTGCGGTCCAACGGGGGTTGTCATCGAGATCCTGGTCCTGCTCGACGCGGACAGTCCGCCCGCCCCGGCCATGACGGCCCAGGAGTCCCCGGCAGCACAGGTCCCGCGCTCGGCGGCCCTGCGGGCCGCCCCGGTCATCCCGGGTACCGCGGTCGCCGTCGTCGAGGCCGATCAGCATCACCATGTCTTCGCCGAGCCGCTGGCGGTCGCCGGCGGTCGGGGGCGATCCCGGCGGCGCTCCGCCCTGTTCGCCGTCGCCGTCGCGGCCCTGTTCGTCGTCCTGGTGGTGCGTTTTCGCGGGGACGCCGCCTCCCGCCTGTCCGGCGTGCCCGCGCCGCGCTGGCACTGGCTGGCCGCGTGCGCCGGGTGCACCGTGGTGTTCTACATCGCCAACGGGCTCTCGATGCGGGCGGCGAGCGGGCTGCGCCTGGAGTTGCGGACGGTGACGGGCGTCCAGGTGGCGGCCGCCGCGACGAACCGGATCGTGCCGGCCGGCCTCGGCGCGATCGCCATCCACCTGCGGTACCTGCAGAAACAGGGCATGACCCGGCCGGCGGCGCTGGCGGCGATCGCCTCGATCAAGGGCGCCGGGGCGGTGTCCCACCTGCTCGGCCTGGTGATCGTCGCGGGGACGCTCAGCGGCACCGGGATCGGGGCGGCCGTGATCAGCCCGGTGCGTTCCACCATCCACGACGTCGGCGCGGGGCCGTGCGTGATCGTCTGCGTGATCGTCGCGGCGGCGGTCACCGGCACCGTGGCGCATCCGCGGGTGCGGGCCGTGGCGCGGCCAGCGGTCCGGGTCTTCCGCGGCCACCTGTCGGTGCTCGCGCACTCGCCGGGCCGCGCGACGATGCTGCTGCTGTCCCAGGCGGCCACCCGGCTCACCCAGATCCTGGCACTCGCCTGCACCGTGTGGGCGTTCGGCGGCGATGTCACCTTCATGTCCGTGGCCACCGTCTACCTGGTCGGTTCCATGGTGGCGGGGGCCGCGCCGACCGCCGGCGGAGTCGGCGCGCTGGAGCCGGCGCTGGCCTTCGGGCTGGCGGCGGCGGGCGGTACGGCGGCGGTCATGCTCGCCGCGGTCCTCGTCTACCGGGTGATCACCTTCTGGCTGCCGGTCATCCCCGGCGTGGTCGCCCTCGCGGGTCTGCGCCGGTCCGGCAACCTCTGAGCCTTCGCCCAGCGAGCCCGCCGTCCCGGTGCCCGCCGCCGGCGGGCTCGCTCAGGCCGGCAGGTTGAGGGCCTCGACGACGGGCGTCTCATGCTCGTGGCCGAGGACCGACAGGCCGCCGGCCGCCAGCGTCAGACAGGCACCGGCGCGCGGCGGCAGGCCGAGCCAGCGGGCGATGAGCACCCGCAGCATATGGCCGTGCCCGACCAGCGCCACGTCGGCACCGGCCAGCCGGGGGCGCAGCCGGTCGAGTACCGCGTCGGCGCGCGCCGCGACCTGCTGCGCGGTCTCCCCACCGGGAACCGGGGCGTCCCAGACCGTCCAGCCCGGCACCGACTCACGGATCGTCGCGGTCGTGATCCCCTCGTATTCGCCGTAGTCCCACTCGGCCAGCTCGTCCCAGACGACCCGCTCCCCCACCGTCGGCACGACCAGTCCGGCGAGGTCGGCGGTGCGCCGGGCGCGCACGCGCGGGCTCGTCACCACCAGCGGGAACGACCACGACGCCAGCCGCGCCGCCTGCCCGGCCGCCTGCCGCTCGCCCTCCGGCGTCAGCGGCACGTCGGTGCGGCCGGTGTGCCGGCCGTCGCGGCTCCACGCCGTCTGCCCGTGGCGCAGCAGCACCATCCGTCCGCGCGGGACGTCCGCGCCCGTCAACGCCGCGCGGAGCGGCGCCGCCGGCGGCGTACCCCGCCGGCGAACAGCAGCAGGCCGCCGCCGACCAGCGCCACCCGGTCCCAGCGCACGACCCGCACCACCGCCGCGCCCCCGCCCGGCGCCACCCCAGCGGACCCGTACGCGCCGAGGGGCCCCTCGGCTCCGGCGAGCCCGTCCGCTACGGCTGGCAGGGCCGGGGCCCCGGAACCAGGACCGATGCCCAGCGCCGGGCCGTAGCGCGCGCGCAGCTCCGCGGTGCGCACGCGCAGCTGGTCCTGGGCGCGCTCCGCGATCCGGCGCGGGCTGACAATCTCCGCGATGGCGTCGATCGTGTCGGCCAGCTCGGCGCGGGTCTCCTCGATCTGCCGCTGAATCACGGCCGGGTCCTGCGGCACGGATCTCGCCCTCTCGTCCGGTGCGGATGGCGGCCACGCGGTACGCGACACGACGTCGACCACCTCGACGCCGCGCCGCGGACGCCCCACATCGGGTGCGGCCAGCCTGCTCCGATCGTGCCAGACCGACCACCCCCCGGCGAGGTGAAACGTCGCGCGGATCGCGCGGACATACCTCTCAGGGCCACCCGGATCACCGCCCCGCCCAGCTCACGCCGGCCCCCACCGCGGACGGCGACCAGCTCGGCGCGGCCGGAGCGGGCGGTCGGCGTGCCCGGATCGGGCCGGTCGGCACCACCGTGACGGGCCGGTCGCACCGACGGCGGCGGGACGGCGGACATTACGCTGAGGTCCGTGCATGCCAGCCGGTGGAACCCCGAGCGTCGGGCGGCCGTCGCGCGCGCGGCGCTGGCCGGCGTGGCGTTCGCGATCCCGGCCGTAGGGCTCGCGCTGCTGGCCCACGCACCGTTCGCCGGCCCGGCGCCCTCGGCGCGGGTGCTGGCCGCGGTCACGGCGGCGGCCCTGCTGCTCGCCGCCATCGGCGAGGTCGTCCACCTGTCGCTGACCACCCGTCGCTCGCCGGCCACGAGTCGCCACACGTCACACGCGACCCGCCGGACATCGCACCCGGTCCGCCGGACATCGCACCCGGTCCGCCGGCCGCCGCGCGCGGGTCACCACGCGTCGGCGCCCGCGCCGCGGCGGATCGGCGGTCCGCGGTCGTTCGGCGGGCTGCTGGCCGTGCAGGCCCTGCTGCACGGCGCCCTCGCTCTCAGCGCGAGCGGTGGGACCGGGCCGGCCGGGCTCGCGCGCGGCCGCCCGGGCGCGGGTCTGCTCGCCGACATCCTGCTCTGCCACGACCGCATCCCCGCGCCGGGCATGACGGGTGCCGCCGCGGCGGCCCTGCGCCGCGCGGATGCGCCGGCCGCCCTGTCCGCGCGTTTCGACCTGGGCCTGGCACGGGTCGATCCGGCGCTGCTGGCCGCCGCTCGCCGGCTCGCCGCCCAGCGGGCCACCGGCTCCGTCGGCGGCCACGGCGCGGCGGCCCTGGCGGCCGGGGCCACGCCGGGACCCATCGCGGGGGCCGTGTCCAGGGATGCGACCGGACCGATGCCAGGGCACGCGCCGGCGTCGGCCGTGGCCCTGGCCGCCGCCATGCCGCTGGCCCACGCCGTGGCCGCAGCTCTCACCCTGTGGTGGGTCCGCCGGGGGGCACGGGTGCTCGACGCGGCCAGCCGGCTGCTGACCTGGCGGCCCCGTGGGGCACGGGTGCCGGGCATCATGCCGGCGCCGGCCGCCGGCGTCGTTCGTCCCCGACGGGCCGACCCGATCGCCCGCCCCCGGCTGGGCCTGCTGCGCCACGCCGTCGCCCGCCGCGGGCCGCCCGCCGGCGCGGCGGTTCCAGCGTCACGTCACCGGGCGCCCTCCAGGCCGCTCGTCGCGGCCTGACCCGTCCCGCCGGCCGATCGCCGGCGCGGCAGCCGGGATCGCCCGCGGCGGCCGAGCGGATCGGGCCCCGGCTCCCGAGGCTTGCGCGCCGAGCGTCTCCTTACCGTCGATCGCGTCCCCTGACCGGTCCGTCCCCGGACCGCAGCGGGTTCGGGCGACGTCCCCGAGGCGGTCGGCGATCTCCGCGCGCACCCGTCGCGCCTGCTCCTGGAGCGTCATGTCCCAGATCACAGGCTGCCGCCAGGCAGCCGCCACCCGGCTCCGCCGGACACCCGCCCGCCGCCCGTCGCCCACGTTCCGCCCGTCGCCCGCGGACCGACCCGATCACTCGCCCCGCCGCGCCGGACGCCGCCTCGGCCTGGTCGGTGTCCTCCTCGCCGTCACGTCCATGCTGGTCGGCGCATGCGCCGGGTCCGGCACCGACGACGGCGTCACCATCGTCGACGGCGGGAACACCGGCGACAACGGGCTGCACGGCGTCGTCCCGGCCGACCGCCAGGCCGAGCCCACCCTCAACACGCTGACCGATGTCAACGGTGCCCCGTTCGACCTGCGCGCCCGCACCAAGGGCAAGATCACCATGCTGTTCTTCGGGTACACGAACTGCCCGGACGTCTGCCCGACGACCATGGCCGACCTCGCGGCCGCGCTCAGCGAGGTCAAACCCGACGTCCGGCGGCAAATCGCGGTCGTGTTCGTGACGACCGATCCGGATCGGGATACCGGACCGGTTCTCACTCGTTGGCTTAGACAGTTCGACGCGAGCTTCATCGGAGTCCGTGGGTCGTTCGACCAGATCCAGGCCGACGCCGAGTCCCTCGGCGTTCCGCTGGAGAAGCCGGAGGTCCAGGCCGACGGCTCGATTCAGGTCGCCCACGGGTCCCAGGTGATCGTTTTCTCCCGCGACGATCGGGTCCGTGTGCTGTACCTGGCGGGCACGAGTGTCCAGAACTACATCGACGACCTGCCCACGCTGACCGCCGAGCGGTCCGGACCGGAACCACGGACATGAACACCCTTGCCTATCGCCTCAGCGCGCCGACACAGCCGGCCAGCCGTGCCGTCTCCACGGCGCTACGGCTCGTGCTCGGCGCCGTCTGGCTGGCCGCCGGGCTACTCAAGATCAATGATCCCGAGGGCATGGTGCGCTCGATACGCGCGTTCCGGATCCTCCCCGAGGCGCTGGTGCAGCCCGTCGCGTACGGCGTGCCGTTCCTGGAGATCGCGCTCGGCGTGCTGCTGGTCGCGGGCCTCGCCGTACGGGTGACGGCCCTGGTCTCAACGCTGATGTTCGCCCTCTACATCGCGGCGATCGCCTCGGCGGCGGCCCGCGGCCTGCGCATCGACTGCGGCTGCTTCTCCTCCGGCGGCGACCTGTCCGCAGGCGCCTCCACCCACTACACCTCCGAGCTCATCCGCGACAGCCTGCTGCTGGCCGTCGCGGCGGTGCTCGCCTGGCGGCCCGTCGGCTACCTCGCCGTGGACCGCCTCCTCGACAGACCGGTCGACGACCGTTTCGGGAGTGACGACGATGACCTCGAAGACTAGGTCCGGCGGCAGGAACGGCGGCCCCACCCGGGGCTCGGCGGGCCAGGCGCGGGCCGGCGCGGACCAGCCCGACACCGACGGATCGGACGTCCTGCGCAAGCCTGACGCGAGCGGCTCAGGCGGCGGATCCGGGTCGAAGGGCGGCTCCGGCTCCGGTGGCGGGCGGCCGGTCGACAAGCGGCGCAGCAGCGCCGACGAGCGGCGGGCGAAGGCGGCGGCGGCGCGGGCGGCCGAGGCGGCGCGGGAGCGGCGGCGGCGCAACTGGATCGTCGCCGGCGTGGTGGTCCTGGCGCTGCTCGTCGCCGGTGGCATCGGGTTCGCCGTGCAGAACTCGCGGGAGGAGTCCAAGCCCGTCGTCCTGCCGGCCGGGTCGACCGGGACCGACCACGGCATCGTCGTGGGCAAGGCCTCGGCCCCCGTCACCGTCGACATGTACGAGGACTTCCAGTGCCCCGCCTGCGAGGCCCTGGAGAAGCAGACCGGCTCGACCTTCCGCGGCCTGCTCGACGAGGGAAAGATCAAGATTGACTATCACATGATGTCGTTCCTGGGCCCCGAGTCGAAGCGGGCGGCGAACGCCTCGGCCGCGGCCGCGAACGAGGGGAAGTTCCGCCAGCTGCATGACGTCCTGTACGCCAACCAGCCCAAGGAGCACACCGGCGGATTCACCAACGCCACGCTCATCGAGCTCGGCGCCAAGGCCGGCCTGACCTCCCAGGCCTACAAGGACGCGGTGAACAACGGCACGTACGACGGCTACGTCGCCAAGGTCGACAGCGACGCGGGCAAGGCCGGCGTCACCGGCACCCCGACCGTGCTCATCAACGGCAGACAGCTCACCGGCGACCAGCTCACCCCAGACGGCTTCCGCGCCGCCGTCTCCGCCGCGAGCTGAGCCCGCCACACGCTGAGCCCGCCACACGCTGAATCCGCCACACGCTGAATCCGCCACACCACAGCTCGAATCCGCCACACCACACCTCGCGGGACGGCGGCCGGGTCTCGACCCGGCGGCGCCGTCCCGCGGGGAGGCGGTTTGCCGGGGCGCGCGCGGCCCGGCTAGCTTGTCGGGCCATGACTGAGACCGCCAGCGCCGCCCGTCTCGCCCCCGGCGACCCCGCCCCCGACTTCACCCTGCCCGACGCCGACGGCAAGGAGGTCGCGCTGTCGTCGTACCGGGGCCGGCGCGTCGTCGTCTACTTCTACCCGGCCGCGTCCACCCCCGGCTGCACGAAGCAGGCCTGCGACTTCCGCGACAACCTGGCCCTGCTCGGCGACGCCGGCATCGACGTGCTCGGGATCTCCCCGGACAAGCCGGCGAAGCTCGCGAAGTTCCGCGACAACCAGGCCCTGACGTTCCCGCTGCTGTCCGACCCGGATCGCGCGGTGCTCCAGGCCTACGGCGCCTTCGGCGAGAAGACGATGTACGGCAAGAAGACCGTCGGGGTCATCCGCTCGACGTTCGTGATCGGCGCCGACGGGGCGATCGAGGTCACGCAGTACAACGTCCGCGCGACGGGCCACGTCGCCAAGCTGCTGCGCGACCTCGACCTCGCCACCGCCTGACTAGCTCGCCGGGCGCAGGTCCCAGCGCAGGAGCACGTTGTCCGGACGGCCCGGATCGACGAGGACGGGGATGCGCCGGGGCCGGCCCGAGGAGGCGACGGCGGCCTCGGCGAGGTCGACGTCCGGCTCCGGCGCGACCGCGCTGCGGGTCACCGGGTACGGCTCCGCCCCCGGCCGGTCGACGAGCAGCCGCACCTCGGCGACGGCCCGCCCGTTGACCCGGGCACCGGTGTCGCGCAGCGTGTCGACGGTCGCGGTGGTCGCCTGACCGCTGTGGATGAGCGTGAGCGCCGCGTTGCGCTCCAGCAGCGCGCGCTCCGCGGTGCTCTCCGCGTCGCCGCCCGTGTCCGTGGCCGTGGGGGTGTCGGGGACCTCCATGGTCGTCATCTGCGTCGTCTCCCAGTCGTCCTCGCGCGAACCGGCGCACGGCCCACCCTGCCGCCCGGCGCCCCGCCGTGCGGGTCGGCCAGGCGACAGCAGCGCCGTCCCACCTGTCGGCTGGGCGACTGTGGGGCGGCTCTGTGGCCGACGGCACGAACCCTGCTGACGTGCGGTTACGTGTCCAGCGAACCGCCTCACAAACCTCGCCGGCGCAGTCAGAACGCATCCGGACCACCCTGGCCGCGCAGCGTGACACCCGATCGACGCTTCGGAGAACCAGCCCGTCAGTGAACCCTCGACGCTCGCTACTCTGGAGCCACGCGGGAGTGGCGGAATGGCAGACGCAGCAGGTTTAGGTCCTGCCGCCCTAGGGCGTGGGGGTTCAAATCCCCCCTCCCGCACTCAGGCTGTCCAGCAGGTGTCGACGGGGCCGCCGGCGTCGACCACCGCCACCCGCCGGCCACGGCAACAGCGGCACCATCACCCTGCGCGTCTACGCCCACCGCCCCAGCGAAGCCGACCGCCGCGCCGTCGCCAGACCTCGACAGGCCGTGCGTGAGCATCTACCGGCGTCCATCATTGCAGGTGACGGGCTCGGCGACGTCCACCGACATCCGTCCTACAACTGCCGTACGGCACTTCCTGCGCCAGGGGTTACAGGACGTCACAGGGGTGGCGTTGTGGCCAGGCGCACTCTGTCAGGACAGGACCCGTTGGACGGCCTCGAGGCTGGCTCCACCGTCGGAGTTGAACGCGATCTTGGCGGTCGGCACGGCGGCGTGCACGAGGTTGACCACGGCCTCGAAGAACTCCAGCAGTGGCTCGGGCTTGCGGATACCTCCGCCAATGACGACGGCATCCCAGGCCTGGCTGACCAACGCTTTCCTGATCTGGTCCAGCGCTGACTCGTCGAGTGGAACCAGAAGTTGCTCGGCGAGGTAACCAGCCTCCTGGACCCGCCCGAGGCCGTACGCGAGACCGCGTTCAATCGCTTGGACATCCACACCCGGCAGCGCATGTGGGTCAAGACCGACGATCAGGACATGAGTCGTAGGCACCTCAGTATGATAATGGGCTCTGCGGCCTGCGGGTCAGCGGTGCTGCGACACCCACCGGAACTCAAGCCCGCTACGCAAGGCCGAGCCACGGCCGAGCCATTGTAAGGGCCGTAGAGCGGCCACAGTTCGGCCGACGGACGTCGCGCTACTCGCGGGTCGTCAACTTTTCGAGGAGGATTGTGCCATTGCAGCCATGGACGCTCCGGGAGACCCCGTGGCCTGTGGCGCTGATGGCCTGATCCTCTCGCCGCCGGTCAGCCCGCGTACAGCTGGTCGAGGCCAATGAGTCGGACATCCCTCGGACCCTCGGATTCCAGGTCCGGGTGGAATCCCGCACCCGAGTAACAGGTGATGACCGTGTCACGGGTGTCAAAGCCCTTGGCTGTCAGCAGGTCGCGGGCGCGGCGCAGGCGCTCGGTGTGACGCCGGTCCATAACTCGGTCCCACTTCGTTTCCCCGAGGGAGAGGATCCTGCGCGGTTGTCCGTGTTCTGCCGGCGCAAGCACGGCGACATCGATCTGGATCTGAGTCTTCTTGGCGGGGTCGGCCACTACTCCCACTCCGACCTCGGCTGGCAGGCCGCCAAACACCACCGGGTCGGCCATGATCGCATAGTCCCGGCAGACGGTCTCGAAATGCGGGCCAACGATCTGGGAAAGGAATCGCGGCTGCGCGCTGGGCCAGATCGTCGCCGCGTCGCCGCGCTCCAGCCTTGTCCAGTCCCGACTCATCACCGCGTGATAAAAGCTGATCAGCGGCTCGGCTATCCTGTAGACCGCCCTCCCTGGCCTGAACAGGTCGGGCTCCCTGACCAGCAGCCGGGAGTCCTCCAGAACCCGCAGCGGGTGGGCTATCTCGTTGGCCTTCCTGCCGACATAGCTGGCGATGCCCCCACTGGTCGAGTTCCCCCCGGCGACGGCGGACAGCACGGAGTGATACAGCGATGAGTCGCGGATGTCGGTCTCCTCCGTGAGAAGATAGCGGGCTTCTCGGAACAGAGGGGTCTGCGGGTTCAGCACGGTCCTGATCATCCAGGCGTCGAAGTCGCCCAAGCCCGACGGGGCGTCGTCGCGGACGAATTCGCGACGGTAGGCGGGTGTTCCGCCGACCACGGAGTGCACGAGTACCGCGAGTGCCGGATCCGTGATGCCCCAGAACCGCGCGGCGTCCCGGTAGCCGAAGGGATGGACCAGCAGTTCGAGACCCGCGCGTCCGCGCAGCGGCGCCTGTCCGGACAGCAGTCCTCCCATGACGGACATCGCTGAGCCGCACAGCAGCAGGCGCGCGCTGCTGGCACCGCCGCTGCCGCCTGGCCCGAGCTCACGTTGGATGATCGACGGCAGCTCCGGCGACGCCTTGACCAGAAACGGGAACTCGTCGATCACGACTGGTACGGGGCGGCCGCTCGCGGCACGCAGAAGGAACGGGACGGCGTCCAGCCAGTCCCGGAAAGGTGGGACCGGGGCGCCGGTGAATCTGACGAGTTCATCGGCGAACAGCCGCAGCGAGACCGCCTCGGTCAGTTCCAGGGCGGGGAAGTAGATCCCGCCGGCGGCAGTGGCCAGCGCCTGGAGTAGATAGCTCTTGCCCTGCCGGCGCCGCCCGCTCACCACGCCGAGAGTCGCTCCCGGGCGAGCATCGGCCACGAAGGACGTCAGGCCTCGCCACTCGGCATGCCGATCGAACAGGTGAGTGGGCTTCGCAGGCACAGCCATCGTCCGACCCTTCAGATCGAAGTACGGTTGACCGAACTGTACTTGACCGAATCATGGTTCGTCGAAGTACGTTTCACAAATGGTGCAGCCCAGTCCGTCCAGGGCTCTGTGATCCGAGTGACCCTGCCGCCAGACGGACATTCGATGAACCGTGGTTGACCACCGTCCTCCGCAGCGCAACCGACCGAGCACCCGGCTCGTCCGACGGGGCCGGCGGACGAGGTCAAACGCTCAGTGGACCTGACCGAGCCGGACCAGGCGGGCGGAGCCGGGCGCCACGGGGGCGTGGCAGTGGCCGCAGGTCAGTTCCGGGCGCAGCTCGGCGCCACAGTCATGCTCGAACACCGTCGGCGGCGGGCCCGCGGTGACATACCGGTCCCCCCAGGCCATCAGCGCCAGCAGGATCGGCTGCAGCGCGCGGCCGGCGTCGGTCGCGACGTACTCGTAGCGCGGCGGATGCTCCTGGTAGAGCTCCTTCGCCAGCACACCGTGCTCGACGAGGGTGCGCAGCCGGGCGGCGAGGATGTCCCGGCTCGCCCCGGTGTTGCGGGCGATCTGGTCGAAGCGCCGCTCGCCGAGCATCACCTCGCGCAGCGCGAGCAGGCTCCACCGCTCCCCGACCACGCCCAGCGCTCCCGCGAGCGAGCACTCCCGCCCGCCACCCACCATGCCGATCATCCTTCCGCTCCCCGCCCCACCAGCTC